>JAXDBW010000019.1:0-25254 GCA_034678405.1 Patescibacteria group bacterium
GCCGCTGGATGACGAGCGTACTGAGAGAATCACATGCTGCGCGGCTCGAGGTGAGAGAGTCCCGATACGCAGTGATAGTTGCGTCGCGCTGTCTCACCTGAGACTGCAGGGACAGGATTTCTGCCTGCTGATCCTGTAGCCGCTGGTTAGCGGCTGCGGCAGCTGCCTGCTGTGAGGATTTCGCCTGGTCGGCATCCTGGCCGCACCCAAGCAGTCCGATCACCATGAGCATGGTGAGTACCAATCCAAAGAATCGAGTTCGCATGTCTACCTCCTTGGTAGGGTAAAGCGTACATTTTGGGTTTATGGTGTTTGATATTCACCTGAGTGTATCAGTGCGGTATGTCATTGTCAAATAGTATATGGGCAGCGGGCCATTTATATTTAGAAGATTCCGGGGTACACTATGGGATATGGAACGAGATATATTTGAACAGTATATTCATGAAGCGCTGACCATCATTCCCGCTCCGGTGCGCGAGCGGATTGAGAATGTGGCGTTTGTCATAGAGGATGAGCCGCGTCGGGCGCGTCAGACCGAGCACGAGATCAAAGCACGAGGTATGTTACTTGGACTGTATCAAGGTGTGCCACTACCGGCGCGGAGCGCATACTACTCTGGGGCCTTGCCTGACAAAATTACAATATTTAAAGATGCCATCGAGCAGGTGGCTGGACCAGATCCCGAGCGCATCCGCCGGCAGGTACATGACGTCGTCTTCCATGAAGTGGCGCACTACCTGGGGATGAATGAAGCCGCCGTACGACAGTGGGAACGCACACGGCAGGATAAAAAACCCCCGAGCCCATAAATAGCTTGGATGGACTCGGGGTGGGAGGTGCTTCCCTGAAGGACAGCACACGCCGTAGTGGCACGGCGATTATTTTGGCTACGCAACGACCGTGGCGAGACCAGACTCCGACCAGGCGATGGCCAGGTCTTCGTATTCAGCATTGTGGCTGATCGCGATGACGTCGGCTACGCGCGACTCGGTCACCTGACCGATCCGTCGGCCAATGATGAGACTGATGGATTCATCGCCGTCGGGGGTAAATCCTGAGATGGAAATGACAATGTCGGTACCACAGATCGCACCCGGGTATTTCTCGTTCTCAGGGTCAGCGCTTTGCGCGCTGGAGATGTGGCCGTTATCCAGCAAGTGTCCCAGGAGCCGCCGGGCTTTTTCGATCGAGAGCGACCAGTATTTTCGGGCCTTCGTCCCGTACTCAGGATTGTCATCCTGGTGAGGCGGGATGATGCCGATTCGCACGGTGGCGAGCACTTCCTCGGTCGGGATATGCGCGATCGTCAGGTAGCACCCGGTACGGTGGCTTTCCCGCCGATCAGGCATAGATACGTAGGTGCGGAGCACCTGATGGGCAATAGTGATGATCTCCTCGAGGGAGGCGCCGCAGATTGATTGGATATCCGAGGGTATCCGTTCCATACATTCCTCCATGTATCTGGTAAGTTTTTGGTAAATGGCTATGTTTGTATTGCAATTTGGCGAGTGTACTATATTGGCCTTGCGGTGTCAATGCACGTTTACCTGATGGTGGATTGGGGGTTGCCAAGTATGGGAGACTAGGATATACTCAGCGTTCATACCTACACATCAAACAGTGCATCACCGCATGGAAGGAATCCTCAGCGCTATGGAAAAACTAGTCAGATGTGTCATGTGTCAACAACTAGTCAAAAATCATACTGATCCAGACAAACAGCTGCGGGTGCACCCGAATAGATTCAATGCCCCGTGTGTCGGCGAGCGAACACTTGGTCAACCCGTGACCATAAAAAAAGAATAGTCCTTTTCGTACCCATCACGCATCGTACCCACCTCCCTAAAGAGGGTGTAGCCACTACGGTATCCACCCTTTTTCTTTTGTTTGCATTGTAAAGCAGGCTTGACATCTCATCAGTCGAGTCGTATAGTGGGTCTGCATATGGCTCATCTACCCATCGACAATTCAGTAGCTCAGTTGCGTAAAGCACGCGGCATCACCCAATCACAGCTCGCCACTGCCATAGGGGTCACCCGGCAGACGATTATTGCTATCGAGAAAGGGAACTACACCCCCTCGGTGTCGCTTGCCCTCCAGATTGCTAGGTATTTCAAACAATCAGTTGAATCAATTTTTCATTTGTCACCATAATGCTATGAATCGTACTATGAGCAGTCTCATTGTCAGCGCTATCATTACCATCACGCTCTTGGTTCTCCTCGTCGATCCCGTCATGTATGTCATGCCAGAGGGGAGCGCCATGGTGCTACTCGTCATCCTCGTCGTGGCCAGCATGGTCTTCTTCGGCTATGTCTTGACCGAGCGGGCCCAGGACGAACGTGAGTCACTGCATCGACTGCACGCGGGCCGATTTGCCTATCTGGCAGGGAGTTTCGTGCTCCTCGTCGGGGTAGTGTGGCAGAGCCTGACACATAGTCTCGATGACTGGCTCGCCCTCGCGCTCCTCGTCATGGTCATCGCCAGGCTGTGTGCGCTGCTCTACTACCGGACGAGGGGGTAGGAAATGGGATGTAAAGTAGACTTGACATGCTCACAGCCTGCGGTATACTGTATCCACAGGCTAATTAGTAATCATTATTGATTATGAATAAACTCACAGCTAATACCCGCGGGGTGCAAACCATGGGGTTGGTTATTGGCATTGTCATTGTTGTCGTGATTGGGGCGGCGGTGGTATATGCATTGTCGAATACTAATACCAATACCAACGTGAATGCTAACGCCAATGAATCCATGATGGAGGAGAATGGTAATACCAACGAAGCCATGGAAGATGACAGCATGATGGAAGAGATGAATACCAGTGACACTATGATGGAAGACGATGACCAGATGATGGAGGATGCTAATACGAACGAGGCTATGGAAGATGACAGCATGATGGAAGAGACGAATGATAACACAAATTCCGTATCGGCTGCCGGTGAGTATACTCCATACTCACAGGTGGCGTTTGCAGAAGCCAGCGACAAAAAGCGAGTACTCTTTTTCTATGCATCCTGGTGCCCGACGTGTCGGCCTGCCGATGCTGATATCACCACCCACGCCGATCAGATTCCGGATGGCGTGGTCGTCTTCCGGACAGACTATGATTCCGAATCAGCCCTGAAGAGTCAGTATGGGGTTACATACCAGCATACATTTGTTCAGGTCGACGCCAATGGTGAGATTGTGAAAAAATGGAACGGTGGTGGGATCGACGAAATTGTATCTAATACTATCTAGATACCCGGCCCATGTTACTGCTCGTCACCTTCGCGTTTCTCGGCGGGATCGTCACGATCCTGTCGCCCTGTATCCTCCCGGTACTTCCCATTATCCTAACGGGTACGGTCGGACAGGGAAAACGACGACCAATGGGGATCATCGTCGGATTTGTCCTGAGCTTTTCTTTCTTTACCCTGTTCTTGACAGCGATCGTCAATGCGACCGGGTTGTCGGCCGATTTTCTGCGTAATCTCGCAGTGGTGGTATTAATTGTCTTCGGGCTGTCACTGATTATTCCAAAAGTGCAACAATGGATCGACATGGCCTTTAGTCGGATGGCGAGTCGGGGACAGCACCAGAACCGTACCGGATTCAGCGGCGGTGTCATAATCGGCACAAGCCTCGGGCTCCTCTGGACGCCGTGTGTTGGCCCCATCTTGGCGGCCGTGATTTCCCTGGCGCTCTCGGAGGCGGTGACTGGCGCTGCAGTCGTCATCACTGTTGCGTACGCTCTAGGAACGGCAATTCCCATGTTTGCTATCATGCTCGGTGGTCGGGCGCTCCTAAAGAAAGTCCCCGGTCTGATGCGCAACACCGGTCGGATTCAGCAAGTTTTTGGGGTGCTCATGATCCTGACTGCCATAGCCATTATGTTTAATCTTGATCGGAAATTTCAGACGTATGTACTCGATGCATTGCCTAACTATGGTACGGGCCTGACGAGTATCGAGGACAATGCAGCCGTGCACGATGAGTTGGAATCCCTCGGACAGACCAATACTAACTCAGCTACCGTCGGTGATCCTATGTTTAAATCTACGCAAACCTCGGAACGAACCGCACCCGAATTAATACCGGGCGGGGAGTGGTTTAATTCTGAGCCACTCACCCTGGAGGAGCTCCGCGGGAAGAAGGTTGTCCTGATTGATTTCTGGACGTATTCCTGCATTAATTGTATCCGGACGCAGCCCTACCTGAATGATTGGTATGAGAAATATCACGATGACGGGTTGGAAATTATTGGCGTCCATACTCCTGAATTTGAATTTGAAAAAAGCGCGGATAATGTCCGACGAGCGATTGCTGATGCAGGCATTGCATATCCCGTCATGCAGGATAATAACTTCGCGACTTGGCGGGCGTATGGTAATCGCTACTGGCCACGGAAGTATCTTATTGATGCGAGCGGACATATTATTTACGATCATGTCGGTGAGGGCGCCTATGATGAGACAGAACGAGAGATTCAGAAAGCCCTCGAGGATCTGAAACAAACGAAGATTGATATGTCCCTGTCAGATTTCCAAGATACGACACCCCCCTCCAATCTGCTCCTGCCGATTACGCCGGAGTTGTATTTCGGATCACTGCGGAATACGTATCTCGCCAACGGGACGCCGGGACAGACTGGCGAGCGGACCTTTACCGTGCCAAGTGATCTCACCGCTGATCAGATCTACCTCGGTGGAGAGTGGAATATCATGGAAGAGTATGCCGAGAGTACTGCTCCGGGCGCGACTGTCCAGCTGAACTATACCGCGAAGGATGTCTATATGGTCATGAGTGCGACTGATCAGCCTGTAACGGTGACGGTCAGGGAGGATGGGGAGCAAGTGAATTCATTCACGGTCGATGAGGAGAAGCTGTATACCGTCATTTCTCACGATGGCTATACCGACGGCGTCCTTGAGATCACCGCCCAGCAGTCCGGGTTGCAGGCCTATACGTTTACCTTTGGGTGAGGCATCTTGACAAGTGACAAGCAGTGGGCGTATACTAATGATATAAATTGCCTAGCCAAAAAAACACAACATGATACTGCATATTCTCCTCTTAGTAGTTGGATTAGGTATTGTGATCGCGGGGGCGGAGAGCCTGGTTCGCGGTGCGTCATCATTAGCTAAACGATGGGGGGTGTCCAGCCTGGTGATTGGGCTCACTGTGGTGGCGTTTGGGACGTCGATGCCTGAGCTGGTGGTGAATTTGTTTTCTGCGTTTCAGGGTAATGCGGATTTGGCCATCGGTAATGTGATCGGGAGTAACATTGCCAACATTTTACTTATTTTAGGAATTTCTGCCCTGCTAGTCCCACTGACTGTACAGCGGAGTACGGTATGGAAAGAAATACCATTTGCCCTGCTAGCGGTGGTGCTGGTTTTCATCATGGGAAATGATGTACTCCTGGATGGAGCAGCTGTTGATCTACTGAGCCGGACTGATGGGGTGCTTTTGGTTAGCATGTTTATTATTTTCATGTACTATACGTGGGGGATCGCTCGGCGGCAGTCCGAGAGCTCGCCTGATACCGCGGAGATACGGCAGTACCGATCGGGCTTTTCCGGATTATTAATAATTGCTGGGCTCGGAGCACTATTTTTCGGTGGCAAGATGATAGTTGATAACGCGGTAGCGCTCGCTGTATTGGCCGGGATGTCCGAAGCTTTAGTTGGATTGACCATCGTGGCGATCGGCACATCTATCCCTGAGCTCGCCACTTCGGTCGTGGCGGCTCTGCATAAACAAAACGATATTGCGGTTGGCAATATTGTCGGCTCCAATATTTTTAACGTCTTCTGGATCCTGGGACTCACCAGCACCATTCTTCCTTTGCCCTTTCACGCCGATATCAGTGTCGATGTTGGCGTAGCTATCGCGGCGACACTGACACTGTTTACCGTCATGTTTGTTGGTAAGCGACATACGTTGCAGCGGTGGCAGGGCGCTCTACTGCTCGTCGGGTTTGCGGCGTATCTGTTGTTTATAGTTGTGCGTGGATAAAAAACACCCTCCCCGACACGAAGACAAAGGAGGGTGAGTTGATGAGGTGCACCTTACCACTAGGGAAGGCGCACGATTTGCCAGTGCTGGCGCAGGCCGAGATTGCCCGACAGGTTCAGCTCATCCAGGACGGTGAGCCAAAACACCATGTGCATGAGTTCCATTTTGTTCCGCTCATGCTCGAGCATCGGGTTATCAATGGGCTGAACGCCAGAGCTGGCTGCCGCGTAGTCGTACTGCTCATCAAGTGCGAGCAGGGTACGCCGGACGCGGGCGGTTTGGAGGGTATACGCCGCGAACAGAGTCCGCAGTCGTCTGGGCAGTCGTCCTATGACTGTTTCGTCTGAAGCGATGGGCTTCAGATCGCGGGCGGATTTTCCTATATCAGCCCGCTGCATCAAATGCTCGAACCAGTTAGGTTGCTGCACAGTATGCCTCCTTATCTAAGAACATACCACGTAGGGGATTCTACGTAGCCGGGTACTCTATCATATGATGGTCGTTTTGTCAACCCCCGTTAGAGGCACGAGCCTCTTACTGGGTCAAGGGGATATGCACAGGAGGGGGATTGACGATCCGTGTGGCCAGCGATATGATGGCGAGTAAAACACCCCGGATAGGATGTCCGGAATAATACAAACAGTCTTTTGGCATCAGAGGAGGATGTGTGGCACGTACTACATATTCTTTTTTTCTCGAGGAGCAGCAGCGGCAAGCGTTGCGTCGCCGGCAGAAAATTTGGTCAGCGTCTGCCGTAGCCCTGATGGTGATTGGTGGTGTTCCGCTCGGCGGCTTTTGTCTGGTACAGTGGTTTCCTGAGGTATGTCCGATGGTGACCAACTGGCTCCGGCAGATGTTCTAGGAGGTGAGGTGATGTGGTCGTTGTTTTTCCGAAGGAGGCGACGGTACGTCTACCAGAGCAGTCGTGGCTGTTTTAAGCGGGGTCATGATTTGACCGAGTTACAGAATGACCGCTGGTCGATTTGTCGGCGGTGTCACCATATTTTCCCCACGCCCCGGCGGCACAAAGCTGGGTGAATCTTTGCTCATTCGTATCGTTATGCATAATAAGAAGGCCCTGACACGTAAGTGTGCAGGGCCTTTTTTCCGTACTCGACGGGACTCAACTTGCGAGTGGACGGGCAGTTATTCTGGCAATCATATCGCACGCCTCCTTCAGGCTGCCCGCGATGGTGATTTCGCAGAGGTAACCGCTTCCTCCGACGAAACCAGTGGTGACTACCTTATCCGACAGCCGCAGGCCGTCTTTAAGATAGGTTGCGGTGGTGAAACACACCACCGTATCCGTTTGGAACTCTCTCTGGTAGAAGAGAGAGATATCTCCCGGATTTTGTTCTGCCCAGGCAATTGCCTCATCCCGGGACATCGCCATGTGGATCTCACATGAAGGCATAAGCCCTCCTCTTTCTGCGTACTGGTTTTATTGTGTATTTTTTCTGATATAGCTATGTGCCAAAACAGTGGGCTACAAACACGGAATACTATCATACGCACGCCCGAATGTCAAGGGGTTCTTGCTGCTGGTTACATTTTGTTCCAATTCAGCTATTCAGCTATACTGTATATATATGCAATTCACTCCTCGTATCCACCGGGCTATGGTCATGGCTGCCCAGCTCCACCGTGGACAACGTCGGAAGACCGATGACATCCCGTACGTGTCACACCCCTATGCCGTGGCTTGGATTGTCTCACACTACACGGACGATGAAGATATTATCATTGCCGCGCTATTGCATGACGTTCTCGAGGATGTGTCCGGATATACCAGTCAACAGATGACCGAGGATTTTGGCCCGCAAGTGACCACGCTGGTCCAGCAAGTGACGGAGCCGGAGAAGCGTCCGGGAATGACGCCCGACGAGGAGCGGGCCACCTGGGAAGAGCGTAAGCATAATTTCCTTGACCATCTACGCCACGCCACTCCTGATGCGCTCATGATCGTTGCTGCTGATAAGATGCACAATATGGTATCAATGGTTGAGTCATACCGACGGATGGGAGAAGCAGTCTGGCAGAAATTTAATGCGCCCGTGCAGCGGCGGCAGTGGTTCCATGGGGCAGTGGTAGGGATCGTCCAGTCAAAACTTGGCGGTGAGTTACCGACGCGCTTGGCTGAGGCGTATCAGGCGGCCAATGACGCATTTGACATTTCCGGACCGAAGGATTAGAGTAGCGAAAAAGCTCACCCCAAACATCAGGGAGGATGATGTGTCAATCTCTATACAAAGCCTACAGGTAGTACGGTGCCGTCTCTGTCCCAAGACATATGTAGTGGATCAGGCTACCCAGCCACTTCCGAAACATACCGGTCGTAACGGTAATCACTGCTGGGGATCTGAGGATCCGGGCGAGCGACAGTGCGCCCTCGGCGACTTGCCGAAACCCGGGGTTGCTACTCCGGAAAATATGACCGACTATGAGTAATCGCGGGACACACCCGACCTATCCGGCCGACAGTCTGATTGATTGACTGTCGGCTCTTTTTATTTGCCTAATGTCGGCAGATACGCTAAGGTAATTCAACTATCGAAAACACACACTCACAGAGCTTTTTCTCACATGTAAACCAATGGAGGTCCAGCATGGACAGAGTGAGGCCCAAACGGGCGATTATTTCCGTCTCAGACAAGCGTAACCTGAGCCTGCTCGTCGGCACGATGGGCACGTACGCAATTGAGATGATTTCGACTGGCGGCACGGCGGATACTATCACGGGACTGGGCGGCGCCGTTACACGGGTCAGCGATTTTACCGGCTCACCGGAGGTGATGGGCGGCCGGGTAAAAACGCTCGATCCGTCAGTCTTCGGCGGAATTCTGTTTCGTCGCGACGATCCGCTGCACTGGCACGCCCTCGGGTGGTTGCGCAGCCACCCGATTGACATCGTGGTCGTCAATCTCTACCCCTTCCAAGAGAAGGTGACCGAGGGAAAACCCCACGGAGAAATCGTCGAGAACATCGATATCGGCGGTCCGAGCCTGATCCGGGCGGCAGCGAAGAACTACCAGGACGTGGTGGTGATCACCTCGCCGAAGCAGTACCAGCTGCTCCTGACACAGCTGCAGTCGTTCGACGGACATACGACTCTCGATTTCCGGGAGCAGTGCGCGGCCGCCGCGTTTGAACTGACGGCTGACTATGATGCGGCCATCAACCAGTATTTCGCCCGGCGCCTGGCGGGTAGCATCTAGCATCGCTTCGTGCGCACTCCTGCTGTATCAGATCCTTTTGCCGTCGGTGGCATCCATCCACCGGCGGTTTTTTTATGTAGTGCGTCGTGGTATCATAGGTATATGAAGACCATACCGAAAGACAAGAAGTTTATTTCCCGTGGCGGTGATCGGCCCAAGGAGATTGTGATTAGCCGGACAGAGGGGAGTCATGTCTATGATGATCATGGGAAAAAGTACATAGATTTCATGGTGGGCTGGTGCGTCGGAAATATCGGCTGGGGCCAGACTGAGGTACGGCGGGCAATCCGGCAGTTTCGGGGGCCAGACTACGTGACGCCCTCCTATATGTACAAACCCTGGACCGAACTTGCGGAGCTGCTCGCTCAGATCACACCCGGCCGACTGCAGAAAACATTTTTTGCGACAGGCGGTACTGAGGCGGTCGAAACTGCACTCCAAGCAGCGATGTCCTACACTGGTCGGCATCATTTCATCTCTATCGAGGGGAGCTATCACGGTCACTCTATCGGGGCGATGAGCGTGGGGGATTCAGCCTTCCGGAAGCAGTATCATAACCTCCTCTTCCACTGTAATAAAATTAATCCACCACTGGATGCAAAAGCTGCAGCGAAAGTGGTGAAGCTCCTCCAATCACGAAAAGTCGCTGCCCTGATCATGGAGCCGATCATTATGAACCTCGGGGTGGAGATCCCGACGAAAGAATTTTTCCAGACAGTCTCTGCCGCGTGTAAGAAATATGGTACGGTTTTGATCGCGGACGAAGTAGCCACGGGCTTTGGTCGGACGGGGAGACTGTTTGCCTCAGAACACTACAGCTTGAAGCCTGACATCATGACTCTCGGTAAGGGACTGACCGGCGGCTATGGCGCTCTGGGGGCGACCATTGTCACACCAGAAATTGCGAAAGCTATGGAGTGGGGTTTTAGTCACTACTCGACATTTGGCTGGACACCGATCAATGTAGCCGCCACGCTGGCAAACGTCCGTTATTTCCTCAAGCATCAGAAAAAAATATTAAGTCATGCCGCGGAGATCGCGGACTATCTCCATAGCCGCCTCGGGGATATGCCGTTCCAGCAGCCATTTGAAATTCACCAGGCGGGTTTGGCCATCGCCATCCATTTCGACGATACGAAATATCCGGGTGAGATCGTCCGGAAGTGCCGCGAGCGGGGGCTGATCATGGCGCGTGAGGGTGCGTCGGCCTTTATTATGTTCCCGGCGCTGAATGTACCCCGGACAGTTGCGAAGCGGGCGATGGATATTCTGGAGAGTGTAGTGTAAGTATTGTTGCTTTTTTCTCATCTCTACCCCTTTTCTCCTCGTCGAGAAAAGGGGTTCAAAAGAGACGCCGCCAAGACAAAGAAATTAACCCACACGGGCTCGTCGTCATTTCGTGATGTAACTCGCTGGCGCTCGAACATGCATCACGATCCGGCAGAGCCGGACCACTCCTCCTCACTCCGTGTGCGCCCGCCCCGCCCGACCGGCAGGTCGGGCTGGGTAACATTTCTTTGTGATTGGCGGTATATAATCCCAGACCCAAGTTCTAAAAAAAGAACGCACTTTTTACCTTTTTAGCCACATAGAAAAGTGACAAAGGGAATAAAAAAAGGACCCGGTATTTATTACTCGCTCCGGGTCCAATAAGCGAGAGGGGGGTCTAGAACCCTACTGACCGGCGCTGGTCATAGCGAGTGCGGTGGATCAGGGCAATCCCGAGCCACAGAACGAAGAAGATGACCAGGGCGATGCCGGCCGGTATAAATAGCGTCTGCTCGAGGCAGAGGTCGCGTTCCGGACCAATATGGTAGTTGGTCCAGGCCAGAGGGCTGCCGCCGGCGAAAAAGAAAATCGCCAGGCAAATCAGTGCGGCCGCGATGTACCAGCGCGGCTTGCCAGTCTTCTTGTAATTCCAGAGTGCCATCAGAACCTCCGTGTTCTGCTATATATGTTGGTTCGCATTTCCCAATACCAAAGAACGTATGAACCACACATACTACATCAGGACGACTGATTTGTCAACCCCCCGTTAGAGGCGTGCGCCTCTAACGGGGTCAAGCTCCGCACCAGCATGCGGTGCAGGATCAAGGGGGTAAGAAAAACCCCGGACAGATCAAGTCTATCCGGGGCGGGTATCACCGCATATGCCGTGAGGTGTCATGTGGTGACATGAGAATTGTATACCATAAATCGATCACCCGGTCGCAGGGTGGCCAGCGGTTGGTCGGGACGATTGACGAGCACGTAGACGAAGTCGCCGTGCGGGCCGACGTCATGATAGATGACCCAGGTATTGATATAGCCACGCTGGGCGACAGTGTAGTGTCCGTCTCTGAGCTCGGTCGGTTCGAGCGACCGCTCGTCGAAGAGCGGCATGCCTTGAAACGTGGACGTGGCGCCCGCGTTTTGGATGGGGGTCGGCGTGACCAGTCCAATCACCATGACGGCAGCAAAATATAGAGCGGCTGCTGTTGTAGCGATCTTTTCTCCTCGAGAAAATGGTTCGGCTGAGATGCGCATGATGCGCCTCCTTTCATATAGCGTTAGTACAGGAATGTCCGAATACCGAGCGTGGCAACCATCAATCCCAGCATGCCGGCGTCAATAACGCGGTAATAGTGGAAGAGGTGTCCGCCGCGATGAAGCAATCGGGCATAGAGGATGAGTATCCCGATGCCGAAAAGGTATGGTGAGTAGATGAAGATACTCTCCCATGTTTCAGGCAGGTGCAGTTTCCAGAGGCCAAGGAAGAGGCAGGTGCCACTAACCACTAACAGACCGGCGGCAATTCGCTGACAGGTTCGAACCCCGAGTGACATCACCATAGTGAAGCGCTTGCCCCGGTTGGCATCTTGATCCTCGGCATCCTTCAGAGCTTCGCGAGCCCAGTAGGCAAAGAAAATTGAAGTCATGAGATAGGGGACGATCGGATGCAGCCGGTGACCCGAGTACCAGCCCATGACGATGGGCGTGACGCAGACCAGGGCGATGGCCAGATTTTTGAATGGCCAGTACTGGTCAAGAAAGTTGGCATACAACAGGATGATGAGCAAGTTTGCCACCGCGATTGCGAGACAGAAAGTCGAGAGGTAGTAGTATGCAATCCCAATCGAAATGCCAAATGCACCGATGCCGGCTAGCATGAGCGGCGTAGGCCGTTTGATGATCACCAGGTCATACCATTTACGGGCGTAGACGTCATGCCGACGACCATAGTGGAAGACACTAGCCCCCATACAGCCGAAGAACATACAGAGTCCAGCGGCTACCTTGGGCTCATTGAACCAGAGCGGTCCGTTTGAGAGTAGGGCGATAAGCCACGTACTCAGGCCGGCGATGAGGCACTGCTCGAGGCGGGTGATCTTGTATACAAATTTCAAAGTGCTCACTTGTTGAGCCCTCCTATAGTTTTGGTTGTGGTTTTATTTTCACCATATCTTGCCATAGGACGTGTCCGACGTCAAATAAAAACACCCGGACAAACATAGTTTGTTCGGGTGGGTACTCGTTTAGGATGGGACGAGTCGGGCTACCTCCAGCCGAGCGTTTTCTCGAATTCGACGATCGAAATCGAGTACACCTGGTTACCGACGGCGATGCGCAGCTCGGTCTGATCATCGCAGGTGATATCCCAGTCACACAGATGGTTCTGCACACCATCTACGCCGGTCAGGCAGTGTTCTCGGATTCCGTCGATGTGCAGGTGTAGCTGCTCGATGGCACCAGTCGTTGTCTTCAGGATGGCACAGCACCGTCTGTTGTGGTGAAGTTTCAGGGTACATTCGGCGTTCGCATCGCAGCGGAAGTCGAGCGAAACACTAAGTGAGGAGTCAGTGGCGACAGTCATAGGAGGTTCCCTTCCTTGGTTTGGTGATGGTGCAATGTTTCCCCCTCTTGGTTTATCGAGTACATTGCCATAGATATTGGCAACTGTCAATTGTTGCTTTGCCATTTTTAAACACATCAGGCACAATATTGGTATGTCCCAGCCAACCGCCGAAGACTACCAACACATCCGTGAAAAAATCGTCGACTATCTCGCACGGCAGTCTTTCTCTGAGCGGAAGCTACTGCAGAAAGTCACCGACCTGAAAAAGAATTACCCGAAGACGAAACGCTACGAATTTTACACACCCGTGCATGTCCAGAAGGTGCTCGATGAATTTAAAGAACAGGGCCTGATCAACGACTGGCAGTATGCCCGGGATGTCCTGCGCTCGCTGAAGGACCGCAAGGATGGTATTCACCGCATCCAGCAGAAAATGTACCGGCGCCTGATACCCAAAGAAATTATCGAGGCCGTCCTCCGCGAGTGGCGAGAAGAGGGGAAGGATCAAGACTACGCGGTCATTATCCGGGAAACCAAACGGAAGGCTGAACGCCTCGCAGAGAAATATCCGGGGAAACGGGAGCAGTATACGAATCGTCAGCGGCTCTACGCCTTCCTCGCGCAAAAAGGCTACGAGCCAGAGGAAATAGGGGAGATTATCCAGAGGGCAAGTTAAGGTTGCCAAAAAGTAAGCATTGGTATAAGGTGTATCAATTGCTTTTTTGGCATTGAAACAAACACGGTAACAGATACAGAACCTACACAAACCTTCTGCAAAACCAAACGCAGGAGAGAAGGAGTAATCATGGAGCAGAGATTTCTTGACTTTGCTGACCAGCTGGTCAACTACTGCACGGCGGTGCAGCCAGGTGAAGTGGTCATTATCCACGCTTCCGACAACACGCCGATCCCGATGATTGGCGCGGTCATTCAGGCCGTTAACCAGGCTGGTGGCAGTGTCGCCACTGTCTGGTGGGACAATGAGCAGATCAATCGGATGCTCATGCAGCAGTTCACGGAGCACAGTGAGCGCATTCACGCGCTCGGCCCGCTCGCTCAGGCGTCGGCGGCCACCGTCAACATCGTCTTCCGCGGGTTCGACAATATGTTTGAACTCGCTGATGTACCGGCCGAACAGATGACGCTGGCCAGTACCGGCCTCGGGCTGCATCTCCGCAATCAGCGCATCCGGCATACCCGCTGGATCCTGACGCGAATGTGGACACCCGCCATGGCCCAACTGGCGGGGATGAGCCTTGAGCGCTTCACCGACTTCTTTTTCCAGACGGTCCTGCTGGACTATGGCAAGATGTCGCGAGCCATGAACCCGCTGCAGAAGCTGATGGACCGGACGAAGAAGGTGCAGCTCATCGGCCCCGGCGATACTGACCTGACGTTCAGTCTGGATGGTATCGGCTCGGTAAAGTGCGACGGCAAACGAAACATCCCCGACGGTGAGGTATACTCCGCGCCGGTCCGGGACTCTGCTAACGGAGTTGTCCACTACAACACGGTGACGGTGAACAAAGAGGGCCGTCGCTTCGAGGGTGTCCGATTCGAAGTGAAGGGCGGCAAGATCGTGAAGGCGACGTGTGACTCTGGCAGTCAGCAGGAACTCAATCGGTTCCTCGACACGGATGAGGGTGCACGCTACTTCGGTGAGTTTGCCATCGGACTGAATCCGTACATCCGCGAACCGATCGGGGAAACACTCTTCGATGAGAAAATCGACGGAAGTTTCCACCTGACCCCGGGCACCTGCTACGTCGGCACGCCGGCCGATAATGGTAACCACAGTGCGATCCACTGGGATATCGTGGCGATCCAGCGGCCGGAATACGGCGGCGGGAAGATTATCTTCGATGGTAAGGTGATTCGCCAAGACGGACTCTTCGTCCTGCCGGAACTCGAGCGGCTCAATCCGGACCGCCTCCGCTCGCGCAGCTGATTCCATCAACCTTTTTTGCCTGTTCAACCTGCTTGCTCGTTCCGCCCACTACGCACGTCGTGGTGGGCGGATTTTTTATCGTATGGTAGGATGTGACTATGTCATTCCGTCATCATTTCAAAAACATCCGTCATGATTTTCGTGCGCCGGTACCACCCGAGCACGCCACCTCATGGAGTAGTCGGATGCGATGGCGATTCCGCTTTCTCTTCCGGAAGTATGGCTGGAAACTGGTGATGGTGGTTGTGGCATATTATCTCATCCGTGACGTGACGCTCTATATCATTATTCCGCTCCTGATCACCCGGCGGGTGATTGCTGGGTAGATATTACGATGTGGCGAGTAGGGGAGAAAAGATTTGTATATGCGATTATTCATAGCCATCCCGATACCGTATAAAACCCAGCGCGCGTTGCAGCGGATACTGCGGACGCTACCCCTCTATGACGTCAGACTGACGCCTACTGCGCGATGGCATCTGACGCTTGTGTTTTTAGGAGAGCAGGAAACTGATAAACAATCAGATATTGTGGCCGCCATGCGGTTTGTAGGGCGTACCGCTCAGCCGTTTGAGTGTTTGATTACGTCCGTATGTGCTTTTGGTCATGCGTCGCGTCCGCATCTGGCGGCGATAGTCTCACCCGAGCGCCCGCTCATGCAGCTGCATGCACAACTACATGGACGACTCGCTGTGACAGTCACCCGTCATTATCAGCCACATATTTCACTTGGTCAGTTACGAGCGGGTAGTACTATTCCAGATCAAGCCGTCGGACCAATTCCGCTACTGGCCCGTGAATTACTACTGATACGAAGCGTTCTCAGTCATAATGGCGCACGGTATACTATACTGGAGCGGATTCAGTTTGGTTCCTAATCGTATTTGAATATTTGTAAAAAATAGAGGACAATATAGTATATGTCCGAAACGCGAGAATCATCTATAGAGCAGCATACGGTCGGCACGTCAGAGACGTCACTTGAGCGGGATGAACTGTTTCGCGAATTGCCAGAAAGCGTCCGGGAAATACTTGGCAGCCAGGAGCAAGCCATGCTTGATCGCATCCGAGCCAAGGACGAGCTGACGTACGCGCATTCTCTCGAAGTTGCTCGGCTGGCCAGTAGTACCTGGCCGGTATTTGCCGAGGAGCTCGAGGCGGCTGGAATCACGCAGGCCGATATGGTTCGCGCAGGCGCCCTTCATGATGTCGGGAAATTGATCCTACCCGACAGTGTATTAGAAAATGATTTAGGCACTGAAGAGCTGCGTGTTATGCTACGGGAATTTATCGAGGATGAACCTGATGAGGCGACTGCGCTGCTCCGGTCAAAAGGCAAACTTTCAGACAAACGGACCGTCCGGGAACTGTCGGATGATGTGCTTGCCAGTATTGACCCGCGTGACGCATTACCACTCGAGTATCTATTCCGTAATAATCCGACTGCGCAGGCAGAGATTATCAGCGCTGGCTTTGATCCACACATGACATTTATGGACGCGCTAAAAAAACATGAAACGGCCTCAGCGGAAATTATTAGCGGCTCAGAGATAGATCATCGCGCACTCGTGGCAGCTCTGGCCAGTGCGCACCATAACTATCGCGGGATAGATCGGCTGGTCTACGAGCAGGACGGCATCGAGCACGAGGTCCCTGTCACAGCGGTTGAGCTGCTCCACCAAATCGACGTATACCAGTCCATGACCGGTCAGCGCCAATACCAGCAAAGCATGACCGAGGATCAGGCGCGTGCTCGGCTGGAGGAAATGGCTGAGAAAAAAATACTTAATGCCGACATCTTGAAGCGCTGGATGTCTGCACAACAATCGAATTCATAATTTTACCGCAAGACATCATGGATCAAGAGAAAACACATGAGCTACGGGGAGAATCTGAGCGGAACCGGGAGGAATACGTAGCAGAGATAACGAAACGATTAGCGGATCTGTGGGATCAACACGGTTTTCGCTGCCAACGGGAAATAGAATTTAGTGATACGCTCGACAGAACTCAAAGTAGCGCTCGGGTGATCCATTCGCCCACATCACTATATAATCCGGAGGAAGTATTTCAAGTCCGTATGTATGTTAGTCCTGACACGGCTGAGCGTGAGCAATTACTCAGTACGCTTGACTGGATGCTGCCGCATGAAGTGTCGCACGTTATTACCGATGCGCACAAAACTGACCTGAGACCTCCACTCAGTGATGAGGTACATGCTGATCTTGAACAATCCAACGCTGATCTCAAGCCGGAGGTGTTCTATACTGGGGCAGACGAAGTAGCTACGGATGTGGTAGCGTGGCGACTGCAGCAGTCCACCGAGGCTCAGCATCGCTTTGCCGAGAGTCTTGCCTCATTCATGCATCAGGATATGACCCAGGAGCAGTCGGGTAAACTAGAGCCTTTTCTCCGGGACCGGGCACGATTTACTGTTTTGGTTGATTTTCTCAAAGAGCAGGGAATAGATGTTGAATCGGACGATCGTTTTACCGAGGTACTCGCATACTGGGAGACAGACGTGTCAACGCTCAATGCAGACGATCAGAGACGGTATGGTGAGTTATTGAGGTATCTCCTGCAGATAACTGAACGGACTCTCCACATACCAATTAATCAAGATGAACGCACATGACCCAGGCTCCACACATTCGCCCCACTCTCATTATCCTATTAGTAGCAGTGCTTGCTGTAGGCGGAGTGGGCATTTTTTTGCTTACGCGAGATAATAGTACGCCGCCGAGTACATCCGTTGCGGTGACCGCGACCAACGAGAGTCCCGTCAATGAAGTCACCACAAATACAGTGCCCGAATATGATCCAAATGAAATATTAGTCCCCGAAACAAACACGGCCCCAGTGGAGTTACTCGATTATTCCGTTCCAGAAAACTGGACATCTGCCGATGATCACGACGGGGACGGGCTCAAGGCCTTCCGTGAATTTCATTATGGCACGAGTGATGAGGATCGGGATTCGGATGATGATGAGTATGCGGATATGGATGAAATACTGAATCAATACAACCCGACCGGCCCCGGAAACATGGATGCGGATTATTTTGTACATACGCATTGTCCGAATGTCTGGCAACAGGCAATCTGCAATAACTATACTCAAGAAACCAAAGATCAAGTGAAGCGATTGTGTCCACCCTGGGGCGAGATGGCCGCCGAATACTGTGATATATATCGCTCTTATGATTTAGAACATATTGATTCAACAACCTACAATCAGCTCAGTAGTCAAATTCTGACTACATCCGAGTCGGCCTGTGATGAGACGAAAGCAATACTGGATGATGGCTTACGAGATTATTTACAAAACATTGGAGTGACGATTCGAGACGATGCAGTATGCACCACTATGCTACAAACCGCACAGTACATGTGCAATTTGCAATACATACTAGATAATACCTAGACGCTCAAGAAATATATGCAGCACATCCAGACAGCTCACCATGTCCTCGCTACCTACCAGCGCGGAGACACACACGCCGAGCGCTTAGCCCTCGTCTTGCCGGGGCGGCTGGATACGAAAGACTACCCGCATATGCGAAGCCACGTAGACTTCCTCTCTCGCCGGGGATATTTCGCGCTGTCATTTGACCCGCCGGGGACCTGGGAAAGTCCGGGAGGCATCGAGCTCTATACCATGACGAATTACCTACAGGCTATCGACGACCTGATTGAGTATTTTGGCAACCGGCCAACATTTCTCATGGGTCACAGCCGGGGCGGGAGCGTAGCTATGCAGGCAGCCATGACCAATCAGTATGTCACTCATTTCGCAGCTATCATGTCCTCAGCTGCCCCCAGTAAGCCCGATCACAAACTTGATTCTCGTGGCGTGCACATATCACACCGAGATCTACCAGGGAAGCCTGACGAGAAACGCAGGTTTGATTTGCCGAAGTCGTTTTTCGCTGATAGCGCGCAGTATGATATGCTCGTCGGGTTGCCGACCTGTACGAAGCCGAAACTGTTTGGGCTCGGTTTGCAGGATGGGGTGCTGTCACCTGCGGTTGTGCGCGAGGGCTACGACGCGGCGGCTGAGCCGAAGTCGTTAGTTGAGTTTGACTTCGGTCATGACTATCGTCACTATCCTGAGCAGATCACTGTAGTTGAAAAGGCAGTCGGGGAGTGGCTGGAGAGTCAGGGCCTATGAAACCGAACATTATCCTCATCCATGGCAATGGTGGCGGGACGGGACAGGACAATTGGTTTCCGTATGCAAAAAAAGAATTTGAACAGCGAGGGCACATCGTAATTGCTCCGGATATGCCTGATCCGATCGAAGCCAAAGCATCGGTGTGGCTACCGTATTTAGAAAACGAACTTCGGGCAGATAGCAATACCATTATCATTGGGCACTCGTCTGGGGCGGTAGCTGCCATGCGCTATGCCGAGACTCATCAGCTATATGGTTCTGTATTAGTGGGGACCTGCTATACCGACCTCGGCGCGGACAGTGAAAAAATTAGCGGCTACTATGACGCACCCTGGGATTGGGAGGCGATCAAACGAAATCAGCGGTGGATTATCGAATTCGCCTCGACTGATGATCCGTACATCCCGATCAGTGAAGCGCGGTATGTGCACCAGCAGCTCGATACGGAGTACTATGAATATACCGATCGAGGGCATTTCGGTTCGGACAAAGGGCGGTACGACACTTTCCCCGAGCTGATACAGGCGGTGATGGCGCGGCTGGAGCAGAAATAAAAAAAGACCGATACGAGAGTACCCCGTACCGGTCACATGCATGTGAACAGTGAGAGAAAGATCAGAGATGACTAGTTGGTCGTCGCCTTTTCGGGCTCCGCAGCCACTGCGCTGTCGGCCGAGCCTTCGGATGACTGGTCCGAAATCTCCGGAGCCTTCGGTCCGAGGCCAAGCATCTTACGCACCCGCTGGTAGAGTGATGGCTTGGCGCCACGTTCGACATCGAGGTCAAACATCGCCCCGAGCATATTCCGCTCTGCCGGCGTGAGGTCGTCCGTTTCCTCCTGTACCCGATAGGTATAGATCACGCGGAGTTCGTCGTCCTTAGTGAGGCCGATGGTCAGACGAGTGAGCTGGCCGTCTTGCTCCAGAATCGGCAACAGATGCCGCTCGACCAGGTCGTGTGCCTCGTCACGCTTGACCGCGTGCAATTCGGGCAGCCGCTCGGCTTCGCGATGCAGGCGTTTCGCTTCGTCCCGCATGCCGCTGATCTGTGTTGCCAGACGATCCAGTTCATTCTGCTCGGTGAGCAATTCCGTCCCAGCGGATTTTTCGATTTCGATTCCGAGATCATCCCTGCCAGTCGTCACGGTGATCGATCCGGGCTCATCACCCTGTATGGTCAGCCGACGATCCCCGTACAGCTCGTGGTGCTCACCCGGAAGCAGATCGGAAATCTGGAAACGGAGCTTCGTCCGCCGACGATTGAGCTCGGTGCTCAGACGATCAGCCTCTTCGTCGAGGAAATCTGCCTGTCCGGTCTTGTCCTTGATGATGCGGTCGAGATTCATTGATTCGTGGAGAGCCGCCTTGACCACGTCGGGGAGACCCTCGAGGGTATCGAGACTGACGTCCTTGTCAGCGAATCCGTCGCGGAATCGTTTGATCGTGCCGGACTTCGGATCCATCAGGATGGCGGTCGTATCGACGTTAGCGCCGACTAATCCGCTCAGCAGGCCGAGCGGAGGAAATCCACTACTGACGATACCTTCTGCGATCATTTCGACAAACTCGTCGGGCATGTCATCCAAGGCATGACAGTTGGGATCGCCACATAGTTTGCACATTACGTGCCTCCTTCTACTGCATACGCAGCGTTTCTAGGTTTTCGAAAAAAACATATTACACACTCTGTGTAATATCCGGCGATGATATCACTGAGTGAGAATATTGTCAACCAATTGCATGTTCCCCCTTGACAAAACCCACATCCCATGGTAGGATGGCTGGTTCGTTTTTTGTCCTTTGATAACCATATGCTCTCGCACTGAACGTGTGAGAAATCTCGCATGAGAGAGGAGGTGATTTCAGAATGTCTGTATTGTTTCACATGCATCATCGATGGAAACGCGTCATGCTCGCCGCCGGTACTCTGGCGACGCTATGGTTTACCTATAGCGGCGTCAGCGTCCTCGTCGAGGAATACATGCACGGCCAAGCCCAGCGTCAGCAGATCATTGCTCTCGATCCGCAGAACCCTGCGGAGCTCAACGCAGCAATCAATGAGGCAATGAAAATGTATACGCTTGAGTACGGCTTGTTTGGTCCGGAGAGTCAGGACATCCTCGGGCTGCTCATCAATGAGCGGACGGATGGTTCAGGTCACGGTACCTACACGACGACTCGCAAGCCCTGGGTGACTGACGACATCGTCCGTCATGCTGAGGCCGAGCTCAGCGATCACCTGAACTACTTCGGGAGCTCGTATAACGAGTCGTATCAGGACGCCGCTATGCTCTGGTGGAATAAACCCCGCCTGGTCTGGTGCATCGCATCTCGACTCCTTGTCGGTGTCGGCTGTACGGGGGTGGTCGCGTTTGCACTGCCGTATCTCCTGATCATGGGGCTGCTATGCCTCGTGATCACGCGCGGCGTATCTGTCGATGAGCTGTATCATCTCGTTCACGATAATCCCAACACAACCATCGTGAGCGGTGATCTCGAACAACCGTCGTCATCCCTGACGACTCAGACTGAAACAGATGCAGTGCCATCAACGCCGATTGGCTGGGGGTGCATCCTCATCCTAGTCGGTAGCATTGTCACGAAACCGTGGCGACGGGTAGTCTGGCTGCTGCAGTATAGTATCAGTAGTCGAGGGCCGCCGTCTCAGAAAGGAAATCACATGTCGAAGTTTTTCTGTGCAATGCTGGTAGCGCTTATCATGGCGCCGTATCTCGTTCCGTCCGTGTCTGCCCAGGATACTACCACTTCCCAGACCTCATATACCGCCTGTTTCCAGTTTGGTGAATGGGCTAACGGAAAGGGGAGCGGGGTCACGTTTGTCTGTGATGGCGCCCGAGTGAAGGTGCTGCCCTTCTTCACGCTCGACGGTACCGTTCTCGAAGTGGCCGGACTCTACTATTTGGCCCATAACCGTTTCATGTTCCAGGCTGGTCCAGTGATTGGTGGTATGACCGGCGGGATTCACAGTGAAGCCTATGGCGGAGTCGAATTTCGCTCGAGCTTCAGGCTGACTGATCATTGGAGTGTGTTTACCCGTTTCGCCAGTAGGCACACTGCTGAGCGCAAGCGGCTGAACAACCTCTGCATCGGTCAGGTGAATTACCAGTGGAGTAACTATACACTCCATGTCGGATGGCAGTCGGTGAGCAAGGTGGATACCGACCGTCGCATTTCGTTCGGCGGTCAGGTAAGGTTATCCGCGTTTACCCTCAGCGGTGAGTCGCGGATTTCAACCCAGACGGGATATCTCACCACTCATATGGTGGTCGACATCCCACTGCCACTCTAGCGCTCGTTCTCTCTGCGAATACAGCCCACGCTTCTTTATCGAAGCGTGGGCTTTTTTATCCATGGATAAGTTGATTTTTCCTTAATATTTTGCTATACTTACCATAGAAAAATAAAACACAACAGTAAAAACCATAGTGAGAGTTCTGACAAATATCCTCCTCTTCATTGTACTGACGATACTGACGCCAGTGCTTTTGGTCGTGACCGCGCTGAGGGTCAATGTGCTCCATACGACATTTATCAAACACCAACTAGACCAGCACCATGTGTATCAGATTGCCTTCGATGCAGTTGATGAAAAAATTAATGATCTCGAACTCGATGACAATTTCCCCATCACTCACGAGGAGATTCGCAACCTCTTCCATCAGGTGTTTACCACAGCGTGGCTCCAGGACAATGTCGAAATGATACTCGATGACGTGGATGCCTGGCTGGATACCCCGATCGGCACCCCACTTTCCATCGTCATTTCTCTGTCTGGGCCCAAAGAGCGATTCATCTCTTCATTTGATGCGCTCCTCGACGAGAAACTCCAGGACATCAGTCCATGTGACCCCCGGACATCCAGTGAAGAGCAGGGGCTGTGTGTCTTTAGTGGTATGAGCCTCGATGAGGTCAAAGGTGAGCTCGCGGCAAATGATATTAAACTGGATGAGTTTTTTGGGCAGCTGCCTGACTCGATTGACCTCGCGAATCCTGAGTTGCCCACCTTCCTCCAGTCGTCTGATGAAGCGTCATCAGTCGACGGAGGATCGGAAGAGACTACGTCAGAAAAAAATACTGATGGACTGACCGCACAGAGTGAGCAGCTGACGCGCATGCTGGATGAATTCAAACGCTACTATATCATCGCACAGCATATATTCTGGTATCTCTGGATTATCTACGGGGTTCTCTTCGCTGAATTCATCGTGCTGAATGCCTGGGGTGGATGGCGCCGGATTGTGCGGTGGCTGGGCGCACTCTGTCTGACGGTGGGTATTATTCCGGCGACGATTGGTGTCGCGAGTGGATATTTCGTCCAGCAGCAGCTCCTCCCGCATATGCAGATCAGCGGTGATCTTCCGGCCGCAGTGCAGGATATCGTTCCGCATGTTATCAGTGATCTGCAGCAGGCGATCTTTATCCTGCCGATGTCAGTCGGTCTGGTGCTCGTCGGGCTGGGCCTCGCGGGAGTGATCGGTGGACACTGGATACCGAAGCAGAACACGAGTTTCGTAAAAGTTGCCACAGAAAAGGTGAAGCCAAAAGGATAGTTTGTTATACTAACACTAGTATGAAAAAGGGGGTTATCATTGCTGGCGGCATAGTTATCATCTTCGCTATTGCGTGGGTGGTGCCAGTGGCAATGCCATCGGTAGCATCCGACGTGTCGGTGTCAGATGCTACGGCAAATGAGATTATACAGGTAGCACGCACCCATTTTGACAATCCCATTGAACGGCTGCTGGTCCGACGGTATCAGATTGCCGGGGTGGGCGAGTGGCAAGGAAAGCCGGTCTATACCGTTGTCGGCCGGACGTTTTTTGGCATTGCTTTCAACTCGGCACAGGCATATGAGAGCGGCGGATTCATAACTATACCTCGTCTCGAGAATGATTTCATTTCCGGCGATGTACCCGATGACGCGATGCTGATCAATGGGACGGCTCAGGCACCAACCGATGAAACGCTATCCGCCCCAGATCAAGCTGGGAAACGGCTCAGTAATAATAAGTGCACCGGCACTGAGCAGCCTCAGCTCACGCATCTGCCGATGGATATAGACGACTTCAGCATGATCATCCCGTATGGACTCATGATCGGGGCGCACGTCACACCGATTGACCACCAGTATTTTGAACCGGCTGATCGGTCACTGGGACTGGACGCCTATCCGGTATATGCGATGGCGGATGCACATATCGTGGATATCGGCATCCGGCCGCGGACCAGTCAGACGGGGGAGTCATTCTCCGACTACCGCCTCGTTTTCAGCATGAGTTGTCATCTCTTCTATTATTATGA
Source organism: Patescibacteria group bacterium (assembly GCA_034678405.1). Taxonomy (GTDB): domain Bacteria; phylum Patescibacteriota; class Patescibacteriia; order UBA10025; family JAHIVO01; genus JAXDBW01. The sequence continues at coordinate 24,505 of JAXDBW010000019.1, forward strand.
TTTAGTGACGAGCCTCACGCCAGAGCTGCAGGCCGCCTTTGATCAGCAGGGGAGTGAGATTGATTATCCGATCCGGGCAGGTGAGCAGATAGGATATATTGGTGAGCAGACACTTGATTTCGCCGTCTGGGATACCGAGCGCCCACTGACGGGCTATATAGTCCCGGAGCATTACGAGGGGGAAATGTGGAAAATATATACCGCCGATCCGCTAGAGTACTATACTGATGAGCTCCGTGACCAGGCATTATCTAAGTACATCCGTACGACCGAGCCACGGAGCGGGAAGATCGACTATGATATTGACGGACAGCTGATTGGTAATTGGTTCCAGCAGAAAGCCGACGGAACCACTGATGGATACGCTGGTGGCGCCATCCCACAATACTGGTTTACCCATCTTTCCTTTTCGCCGGACCACATCGATCCGAGTGGATTCGTCATCTCGATCGGTAACTGGCCTGACCAAAACCAAAATCAATTTGCCGCACTCGGCAATGCTCCTGATCCGGCGACGGTGGGCGTGGAAACAGGATTCGTGAAATATGATCTCACGCAGATAAATTATCGGACGGGGAGCGGGTATTGGGACCGGGTATCCTACGCGCCGCCCATCACCTTCGAATCAGGCACACATACCTATGGCTGCGCCCTGGTCCAGCTGACGGATGACCGCACCCTGCGGTTTGAGTCCTTTTCGGATGTTAGTTGTGCATCGGTCGATGGATTTACCGATGCCGCGCTAAACTA
>JAXDBW010000020.1:0-41387 GCA_034678405.1 Patescibacteria group bacterium
GAGAAAAAGATTTTAAGATTTGGAGGTTGCGGGGCGGCTCTGCCCCCAGACCCCCTCGCCGCCCCGCAGAAAAGAATCAGAAATTTTCCTGAAAATAGGTTCTAATTTCGTTGTACAGCCATACCAACACACAACTTTCAGAATTTTCTCGGATTTTTTCTCTGGCACTGGGTAGGGCAAACCAGTGTCTTTCTGGGCGAAAATTTATTTGAGGCAGGACTTTCCTAAAAGACAGGACGAGGTTCGCCTCCCGCGCGATTTAGAAATTCTGTCTCGTTTTCACTTAAATAATTAAATGCAAATTATATGAATAACCAAAAGTATTTTCTCTACGCCCGCAAATCAACTGACGTGGAAGATAAGCAGGTGTTATCCATAGAAGCGCAGATCGTGGAATTGCGCGCCTTTGCTAAAAAGGAGAGTTTGCAAATAATCGAGGAATTAGTGGAAAAGAAATCGGCTAAAGTGCCCGGGCGCCGAATATTCAATGAGATGCTGACGAGAATAGAAAAAGGCGAGGCGCAGGGCATCGTGAGCTGGCACCCTGACCGTCTGGCGCGCAACTCCGTGGACGGCGGGCGCATTATCTACCTTTTGGACACGGGCCAGCTTGCGGCCCTGAAATTCCCCCAGTTTTGGTTTGAGAGTACGCCGCAAGGCAAATTCATGCTCAATATCGCCTTTGGACAGAGTAAATACTACGTGGATTCCCTTAGCGAGAATGTAAAAAGAGGTCTGCGCCAAAAAGCAAGGCGCGGTGAATTTTCCGGCATAGCGCCGATTGGCTATTTGAACGACCTTCGCACTAAAACCGTAGTCGTAGACAAGAAAGAGGCTAATGTCCTACGCCAAGCGTTTGAGCTGTACGCCAAAGGAAATTCCACCCTAGAGGACATTTCCGGCTTTTTGGCGCAGCATGGGATAAAGTCCCGCCTTGGAAATGCCAAAAAACGAGACAGAATTTCTTTTATCCTTTCCAATCCTTTTTACATTGGTTTGTTTTCTTACGCTGGCGAACTCTATGAAGGCAAGCACCAGCCAGTCATCTCAAAGAAAATTTTTGATAAGGTGCAGGAAGTGTTGAAGCAAAAGAGCAGACCGCACCACAAAACCAAGAACGAACCGCAACCCTATTGCGGTCTGCTTCGCTGCGGTACCTGCAACTTCATGATTACTGGCGAGAGTAAAACCAAGCACCAGAAAAACGGCAATGAGCACCACTACGTCTATTACCGCTGTACGAAAAAGTCTAAGACCGTTAAATGCAATGAGCCGTGTGTCAGGCAAGAAGCTCTGGATGAGCAGATTACCCCATTGTTACAAAAATTTTCTTTGAGATCCGATTGGGCGGACGATCTTTTACAGAAGCTTGAGCAAGACACTACCGAGTCCGCCCGCTCCTCCGTCGTTTTTGTTCAAGAGACGGAAAATACCATACAAGCTATCCAAAACAAACTCCAGCGGCTTTTAGACAGCTATTTGGAGCAGGATATTGACCGAGAAACGTATGTGGAGAAGAAAGCCGCTCTCTTGGGCGAGAAAAAAACGCTACTCGAGAAAATTACCAACCTTGAACAAAAGCGGACTGGCTGGGTCGAACCCATGCGGAAATGGATAAAAACGGCAGCAAAGCTGCCGAACATCGCGCGGGAGGGCGACCTCATTTCAAAAAAGGTCGCTGCCAAAGATATCTTTGGCTCGAACCTCGTCCTGTCTTTCGGGAAAGTCCTGCCTCAAATAAATTTTCGCCCAGAAAGACACTGGTTTGCCCTACCCAGTGCCAGAGAAAAAATCCGAGAAAATTCTGAAAGTTGTGTGTTGGTACCGCCACCGGGATTCGAACCCGGGTTGCCACATTGAAAGCGTGGAGTCCTAGGCCTCTAGACGATGGCGGCCTGGTATTGAGCTATGGCGCGATGGTATCCGCCTTTTTGTTTTTATTCCCGTATTGTAACCACATTTATTATCGCCTCTTCCGGCGGAGCCGGATCCGGCTATCCCGGAAGACGATGGTGGCCTATTTTTTGATAAGTAGGCCAATCGTAGCGCAGATTGACACATGCGTCAATCCCTTCTCCTGGGAGGGGACATGAATTGTCAGCTAATCATAAATATACTATACTATAGCCACAATTTACCTCATCTGGTATGACAAAACAGACAACCACCAAAGAAAAAAAAGACGAATACGAATACAGCTTCGCTGAAGACCTGGCTCGGAATAACGGCAAAACGCTGGCGAGCACCAACGGTCAAGGCGCAGACACTGACTGGCTGAACGATGAAGATTATGCGGGGCAACTAGCCGTCGATGTATATCAGACGAAAGAAGACATTGTCATCAAGTCCACTATAGCTGGTGTTAGACCCGAAGACATTGATATTTCCGTCAATAATGACATGATCACCATTCGCGGCAAACGCGAGAAGGATCATGAAGTGTCGAATGAAGATTATTTTTATCGTGAGTGCTACTGGGGTGGTTTTTCCCGGTCGGTGATTCTGCCATGTGATGTAAAAGTAGACAAGATTAAGGCGACTATTGCGAATGGGGTACTCACCGTAATGCTCCCCAAGGCAGAAAAAGTAAATAAGGTGACGGTTATCAAGGTACACGAGGAGTAAGTGTATGGAGGGGCTTATCCCAGGCCACCATATATCGGTTACGGTGCGTTCATTTGAGGGTACGGATGCAGTTCTCGCTTTCCCGGACGGCCGAACTATTCGGTGGCCGATCAAAGAGCTTCCCGACGATATTGCCGAGGGGGCTCATTTACGACTCATAGTCTCGACCGATGCACTGGATGGAGAGCGCCGGGAGGAGCTTGTCCGCGCCATGCTTAATACCCTCTTACGCTCATAACTATGGCTACCAAGACACATACGAAGGCTGCAGCCAAAAAGCAAGCTCCGAAAAAAAACTCAGTCCAGGCACACTACCGTTTGCCGCTGACAGTGTTGGGCATATTACTTGTCCTCGGTGGGGCCGTGGCAGTGGGCGTTGTGGCGTTTGCGCGACAGTATGACTCGCGGCTGCTCCCCCAAACGAGCGTCGGAAGCATTGCGTTTGATGACGTTCCATTTGCCACGGCTCAGGCCACGCTGCAGCAAGACGTCAATGATGTGATTGATGCCGGCATTACCCTGACGTTTAATGGAAAGGCGATTGCTATCGACACGGTACAGGGTGACCCCGCCAATCCTGAGCTAGCTGTCCCGTTGGTGATTTACCATGCGGACGAAACTATGCGGCAGATTCAGTCTCGGCAAGCCAAGATGAGCGAACCGATTCGTGCCTACTACGCCATACTTGGCTCGCACTATCAGCCCGTGCTGACCATTGATGAGGCAGCATTGCGGGAGGCGCTACACGAAGTGCTGGCTGACTATGAATCACCAGCTGAGGATGCGGGACTTGCATATGCTGATGAAGCTTTCCAGGTTGTGCCAGCTACTTCTGGCACAGCCTTTGACTATGATGTTATCATGGCGGCCATTACCGAGCAGCTCTTACAGGTGCAGCGACCCGAGGTGGCGATCAGCCTCGTTACTGATACGCCGGACATCACCGACGCGCAAGCCCAATCATTAATCACCGCCGCCCAACGATTGCTGAGCCAGGCGCCGTATTCGCTGACCTACGATGATAAGACATGGGAGATTAGCTCCGAGCAGGCGGAGAGCTGGATCACCGCGGTTTCTGAAAATAATGACGTGGTGGTAGGTCTCGACCCAATCTCGCTGGGCGACTATATTCAAACTATTGCCAATGAGATAAACGTCCCAGTCAAGGAGGCTAAATTTTCTATGGCCAACGGCCGGGTCAAAGAGTTTCAACCCTCGCAAACTGGCTTAGCGGTGGATGTTGCCGCGAGCGTGGCAGCGCTCAATGCCGCGCTGCACGACACAGCCACCACCGCAGCACTCGTCGTGGGCACCGTCGAACCAGAGCAAACGACGGGCAGTCTCAATGATATGGGGATCACGGAGCTCATCGGCGAAGGACGTTCAAATTTTTCTGGGAGTCCCGCCAATCGACGGCATAATATTCAAGTCGGGGCGGACGCGCTCAATGGGTTGATTATTAAGCCGGGCGAGGAGTTTTCTCTGATCAAGGCGCTGGGAGAGATTGATGGAGAGCACGGCTATAAGCAAGAGCTGGTGATCAAGGGAAACAAAACAGTTCCGGAGTATGGTGGTGGGCTGTGCCAGATTGGCACCACCACATTTCGGAGCGTGCTCGATGCTGGGCTCAAAGTTACCGAGCGTCGTAATCATTCGTATCGAGTCTCATACTATGAGCCAGCCGGGACTGACGCGACGATTTATGACCCGGCGCCAGACTTTAAGTTTGTAAACGATACCGGACATCATGTACTGCTCACCACCGAAATTGATGGTAACGACCTGATCTTCCGTCTGTATGGTACGAGTGATGGACGTCAGGTCAGCATGACCGACCCTCACATTTATAACTTTGTTGCCCCGGGACCCACCAAACTAATCGAAACGACCGATCTCGCGCCGGGCGTGAAGAAATGTACTGAGCGCGCCCATACGGGAGCAGATGCCGACTTTACCCGTACTATCACCTACGCCGATGGCCAAGTGTCTGAAGAAACATTCCACAGTCACTACAAACCGTGGCAGGAAGTATGCCTGATCGGTGTCGAAGAAGCTCCGGCCGAGGAGCCCGCTCCCGCAGCGACGGGCGCTACCGACGCCGCTATCTAAGTTGTGAATCGAGCCGTAGTTATTCACGGGGGTGTTTTTAGATATACAAAAACCGCCTTCACTAGTCTGCAGTCAAGAAGATTGTTCTCAGGAGCTATCAAGGACGAATCCCGGATTGTCCGAAAGAACAACCTCCATGCTTGTCGTGACTGCAGGCCAATAAAGACGGCTATAATCACGGATTTTATGAATTTTTGAGGTACTATTAGCCAAAAAATACTTACCTTGTGACTAACGAACAGGACATCGTATCATGGATTATAATCCTTGTCAAGGGCTCTTCCGGCGTGGTACGATAGATCTAAGTACTGTCAGGGGGAATGCAGTCATTAATGAATAACCACAACACGTCTATGATGACCATCAAGCAAATTTATGATCTGGCAATTCGTCGCGGCACCGAAAATGATTTGCGAGGAAAGGCAGCCATCACGCGTAAGCTGCGTCTGGAGAAGCAGCGTTATGATAAACTGAACGCCGATGAGAAAAAAGAATACGACCAGGAGGCGTTGACTAATCCCTACTCTGATACACGCTATTTTAACGCAGAGCCCAACACTCCTATTCGTCGGGCCTTGGTGGGTATTGATATGGATAATTCTGAGGTGTTGCTGGCGAAAGAACTCTCCGATATGGGCCAGCCGATTGACCTCGTCTGGTCGCACCACCCAATTGGCAGGGCCCTCTCTGGGCTCCACGAGGTGATGCATATGCAGGCGGAGATTATGGAGACCTATGGTGTCCCAATCAGCATTGCCGAATCACTCATCCATATCCGAATGAGTGAGGTGTCCCGCTCGGTCAGTCCGGCAAATCACAATCGAGTCATTGATGTAGCTCAGCTGCTCGGATTCCCGCTGATCTGTACGCATACCGCGACGGATAATATGGTTGCCACGTATTTGAAAAATTTATTTGAGAAGCGAAAAAAGGATATTGATACCGTCGGAGACGTCCTCGCTATTTTAAAAGAAATCCCTGAGTATCAAGCCGGTATCAAGCAGAAGGCTGGCCCGACGCTCTATGCCGGTGCGGAGGATCGATTTGCCGGCAAGATTGCGGTGACGGAAGTAACTGGCGGGACCGAAGGATCGAAGGATATGTATGAGCGCCTGGCGCAGGCCGGCGTCGGTACGATCGTGGGCATGCACATGCAAGAAGAGCACAAGAAGCAAGCTGAAAAACACCATCTGAATGTCATCATCGCGGGGCACATGTCCTCTGACTCGCTCGGCATGAACCTCTTCCTCGATGAGGTAGAGAAACGGGGAGTAGAAATTATTCCCACTTCAGGCTTGATCCGTGTCAGCCGCAACCAAAAAACTAAGGCCGCTAAATCACGGAAGCGCATCGACCGTAAGAAGAAATAGTCCACGCCTATGGCGTCATCCCGCATTATTAGCCAGGAGGAACAACTGGAAGACCAGGGGTTTGATTATAGTCTCCGGCCAAAAACGCTCAAAGAGTTTATCGGCCAGGACAAGGTGAAAGACAACCTGCTCATCTTCATGGAGGCGGCCAAGAAACGGGACGAGCCGATTGAACATGTCCTCTTCCACGGGCCGCCGGGCATCGGCAAGACCACGCTGTCACATATCATCGCCAATGAAATGGGGGTGAATATTCGCGTCACCTCTGGGCCAGCCATAGAAAAAGCAGGTGATCTCGGCGCGATTATTACTAACCTCGAGGATGGGGACATCCTTTTCATTGATGAAATACACCGCCTCAATCGACTGATCGAAGAGGTGCTCTATCCGGCTATGGAGGAGTACGCGCTCGATATCGTGGTCGGCAAAGGCCCGTCGGCCAAGACGCTCCGGCTCGACCTGCCACAATTTACCCTGATTGGTGCTACCACCAAAGTGCATCTCCTGTCCTCTCCCCTGCGGGATCGATTTGGTAATGTATATCGACTCGATTTCTACGAGCATGATGATATTGAGCAGATTATTCGTCGCTCGGCGAAGATCCTCGGTGTGGCAGCGGACAACCAGGCGCTCCAAGAAATAGCCAAGCGGGCACGTCGGACTCCACGGATTGCCAACCGCCTCTTGAAGCGGGTGCGAGACTACGCCCAGGTCAAGGCCGATGGCAAGATTACAACCGAGGCCGCGCTCGAAGCGCTCAAACGGCTAGATATAGATGAACACGGCCTTGATGACATCGATCGTCAGATCCTCACGATCATTATCGATAAATATCATGGCGGTCCCGTAGGGATCAATACCATTGCTGCCGCCATTTCTGAAGATCAAAGCACGCTCGAAGACGTGTATGAGCCGTATCTCATGCAGCTTGGCTTCCTCGCGCGGACTCCGCGTGGTCGCGTAGCTACCGAGGCCGCGTACAGACACCTTGGCAAGGATGTGCCCGAGGGACACCAGCGGAAACTGGTCTAGGTTACTCAGTTGGCCCGAAGGTTGCCACTGCATCTAGCTCGCATACTACGATGAAGCGTTTTAGGGCTGTGCCAATCGGATAGGATGTTTGGAGGGTGAGAAGGTAGCGCTCGTAGTTTTGCTGATCGAGGACTGATACGTCGCGGGGACCGACAATCTTCGTTTCGATAACTCGATAGATAAATAGTTCGCCATTATCGTTCGTAATTTGCACCTCGGTGTCGACGGGAATGTCTACGAGCGGGGCAAAGACTGCTTTATAATCTCCCGGCTTCCAAAAATAGTCAGATGAGTGGCCGAAGATATAGGGATTCCCCAGCTCACCGGGCTTGGCAGTACCGGGGTAGTGGACCACGCCGCCCGTTAAGGCGTCCTGGAAGACTTCCTCGCTGGCCTCGTCAACATACACCACTGGTGCCTGGATATCCCGATCATTGATCGTTATGGTATTTGGTTCACCGCTCTCGAGCGGCGTTCGCTTCACTGGAGCCGTGTTTGTATTTACATTTGCCGCTGGGGTGATGGTGATGTTGCCCGAAACGATGTCGGTGCGGCCCCGCCATTCTTGAAATACAAAATACCCAACCACAATTAGAATAAGGAGTAATATGACAGTGAAGAGATATGGGGTTTTTTTGGCGTCGCGCGACTTCTGCATGGTGGCGTCATTGTAGCAGGTAGCAGTTCACGGTCAAGCGGTACAGAATGGGTGGTCGACTGGCGCAAAGCGCGCTATACTGCACTATATGGAACTCTCGCCGTTTATTTTCCTCATCATATATGTGGTTGCAGTGGTCATTTTTGTGTTTATGGGGCTGCTTAATATTTATCATGTTATTCGGTTCTCTCACCTACGGGCCCCGTCGATTATCACGTCTCTTCTCTTTCTTATTGTCACTGTTGGGATCGTGCTGGGAACCTTTTCATTACTCCGTGAGGTAGCATGGAACGAGCCGCTGGATATACATATCCCCTCAACCGATTCACTGACCAATACCGTCAATGAAGGATTTTAAGGCATATCATTTTGCAGCAATGGATCCGGATGAGCGGATCGACATGGTCTTACGCCGGCACAAAGTAGCTCTCGGTAGCCGCATTTCCATATTTGTCCTCGGAGCTATTTTGCCAGTTGGTGTCTATGCACTGATCGTGACCTATACAACCCTGCTTGATGATCCGACGAGCTTTAGCTACGTGCTGCTTGTATTATTGGGCAGCGTTTTCTATCTCTACATTGTTTTGTTTATGTATCATGCCTGGGTAGATTACTATTTGGACATCTGGGTGGTGACTACTAAACGGATCATTGCTACTGATCAGCAGGGGCTATTTCATCGAGTTTCATCCGAGCTACTGCTCAACCAGATTCAGGACGTCAGTAGCACCGTGCGTGGGTTTTTGCCGACGATATTTCAGTATGGCACGATTGAGGTGCAAACTGCTTCGGAACAAGACAAGTTTACTTTTGCCGAAGTCCCCAAAGCTGACCGGGTGGCCCGTAGGATTCTCGAACTGCACAACGAATATCAGCCCCAAAGACCCGTTCAGCAGCCCGGCCAACACCAGACCATGACGGGGCAGGCCAGCCAATCATCAGATGCGTCGTAGCCTGTTCTCATACCATTTACCTCAGAGCCGGATTGCCCAAACTCCCCTGCGTCCGCGTGACCATTCGCGGCTCTTAGTGCTCGACCGATCTGCCGAGCGACTCCGACACCAGCGCTTCTATGACCTGCCGCAGTTTTTACGACCCGGTGATGTCCTAGTATTTAATAACAGTAAAGTCTTCCCCGCTCGCCTGGCTGCCCGCAAAAGTACCGGCGGTAAATTAGAAATTTTGCTCCTCCGTCCCTGTCAGGGCCGAGTGTGGGAAGTTATGATCGGCGGTAAGGTGCGCCGGGCGGGCCAGCGGTTCCGCGTTGGCGATCAGCTACACGGCACCGTGACGCGACAGTTGGCGGGAGGGGTCTGGCACGTGCGGTTTGATCAGTCACCGGCTCATGTTCGGGCTATTGCCGCAGAGATGGGTAGTGCCCCGACGCCGCCCTATATCAAGCGGGCCGCCCGACTGTCTGACTATCAGACGGTGTATGCTCGACACGAGGGGTCGGTGGCCGCGCCGACCGCCGGTTTTCACTTCACGAAAGCCCTCCTGCACAAGCTCGATCGTATGGGGGTGCAGCGTGAGGAGGTGACGCTGCACGTCGGTCTGGGAACATTTCAACCGGTCACCGCTGATGATATTACTGAGCATCAGATGCACGCGGAGTTTGTGTCAGTGAATCTTGCCGCGGCTCGTCGCATCCGTGCGGCGAAACAAGCGGGGCGGCGGATTATCGCCGTCGGGACTACCAGTGTGCGCGTACTCGAGACGGCGCTCGCGACGAAGCAGCCGCAGGCCTACCATGGCATGGTGAATACATTTATCTATCCCGGGTATCAGTTTCAGATGGTCGATGGCATGATTACCAATTTCCACTTACCCGAATCTACCCTGCTGATGCTGGTCTCAGCTTTTGCTGGCCGGACCCGTATCATCAACGCATACAAAAAAGCGATTCGCCGGGGCTATCGCTTTTATAGCTTTGGTGATGCGATGTTACTCTATTAAGCTCTATGGCTCCATCTCATCCGCTACATCGAGAAAGTACTCACATAACGCCATTGGTAATAGTTGGGGTACTATTAATAACCGGGACGTGGATTGCAGCAGTGCGTGATTGGTTCCCGCTGCTTGATTATGTTAATCTGATCTTCCATGAAGCGGGACACTGGATATGGGCGCTGGGAGGAGAAATGCTTGGATCATTGGGAGGCTCAGTCACCCAGGTGCTAGTCCCGCTAGTGTGTGCTGTGTGGTTAGCCCTGGATCGCCATTGGATTGGTAGCTGCTTGTCAGTATGGTGGGCTGGGGAAAACTTGATTACCGTGAGTAGATACATCGGAGACGCGCGGGCTCTGCTATTACCTTTATTGGGGGGTGATGGAGCGGTGCATGACTGGTACTTCCTGCTCGGACTTTGGGGCCAGCGCGAATCTGACACCATAATCGCCCAGTGGGTATGGTGGTGTGGTATCGTTGTTATGTGCGTTGCTATCGTTGGAATAGGGTGGCGAGGACTCCTCGCTCTTCGTCAGCGGGATAGAAGTGTCCTAGGATGAAGTCTCTAGTGGAGGCGTTTCTTTCGGCGTCCGGGCCCGCTGTATCATTTTACTAAAGAAAATAGAAGCCCGGAATAAAATCACGCCGATAGTAAAGACAGTCGCAATGAGCATAATCGGCGGCAGATACCAGTGGCCATGCGCCCACCAGTAGTGCCACTCGGTGCTGTGAACGATCGCTGCTCGGGTGACGAGCAGAGCTGAGGAGACATAGCCGGTGCGTAATCCGAGCCGCCAGTTTTGTGTGCCAATCGCCTTGATCCCTTCCGGTGTCGAGATGATGACCATCCCGAGGAGGATGCCCATAGCGAGGATCCCCAGGACGAAATCAGGCGTCCCGAGGTTATAGAAAAAATTAAAAAAATACGTGCCAGGGTCGACGAAAAACAGTGTATAGGTATAGATCAGCGCGAGCAGTAAACCGACGAGGCCAAAGTATTTTCGGTAAGCGACCTTGTCATCGAGGAAGTCGAAGTAATACCCAACGCCACTCATGGCGTACGAAATCCCAATCATGAACGCGGCCGCTGCGCCGATAGCTCGGCTCAGGGACAACACCGACGCTTCCCCAAAGTATGCCACACTGTAGAGCAGGCTCAGCACAAGGACTACACCGCCAAGTTTGAAGGCGGTGTGCCACATGCGTTGGAGGGGGGTTGGTTCAGTGGGCATAGTTATTCGAACAACGCTTTGATGCGGCTGGCCTGCGCCGCGAAAGCGGCCCAATAGTTCTTCTGACGCTTCAGCTGGAGCTCTTCAGCGATTTGTTGCCAGTCAGAGGCGGAGATGCGTACTTCCTTGAATCGTTCAGGATCGATGTTTTTCATGTACTGCGCTTGCTTCGTAAATTTGCCGCGGATATCCTGACTCCGGAATTCATTTAGCTTCCCGAGCATACCCTGCCACGCGCGGTCTTCTATCTCGATATGGTCAAATCGCTCTGGGTCGATAGTTTTCATGTGATGAGCCTGAGAGGCGAAGAGAATCCAGTTATTTTGCATGGCGGCTTTTTTCAGGATTCCAATCATTGACTGCCACTGGGCATCGGTAATTTCGACGGATCGAGCCCGCTCGGGATCAATCAGTTTCATGCGAGCGAGTCGAGCGGCAAACGCGTCCCAGTTTTCCTGCCGGCGATAGTTTTCGAGTTCGCGCAGCATGCCCACCCACTCACTATCAGTGATGAAAACTGATTTGAACTGGTCAGGGTCGATGACCGACATACGCGCCGCGTGCCAGGTGTAGTCACGCCAAAAATGCCCGCGGGCATAGTTTTGCAATTCATCAGTCATGTTTTTCCAGTCAGACTCGGAAATTTCGATGTTTGGGCCAATAACGGTCATAGTCCTCTAGTAGTATAGCAGATGATTAGTAAATCTTCTGCAGGCTTGTCCCCGTGTAGTAATGCTGGAGAATCCAGCTGTATGTTTTGCCATGAGTCGCATATCCTCGCGCGCCAGTGGCTGACAGGCCTACCATGTGGTTACCGGGGAGCGTGTTGGCATTAGTGATGATGCCATAGGGGTCACTGACTGACGTCAGCCAGGGGTAGCCTGAGCCGCCCCATACTTCGCTAAAGCTGCGGGTTCGGCCATCAGTGCCGGATGAGTATGCCGCGACGGCCACGCCGGATGGATTGGCGGACGACACTGCCGCGGGATGCGTGATGGCGATACCGGCGGTAGCCTGCACGGCCGCCTTTGGATCAACCGAGCGTTGCTCAAACCCATACCCCCGATACACCTGGTCGGTGAGCGCGTTGATATCAAAATGTTCATCTGGGTGTTTACCGCCTCGGAGATGGTGCCAGAGCGCATATGATCGTGCGGCAATCACCAGCGACTTCAAATACTCAGCTGGTTGGTCATTAGACACTTCCGCGAGCCCAGCGAGGTACTGCTCAAGCGGAAGCTCATTGATCACCCATACCTGGCCATCTGCATCAGCCCGGATCTCTATGCTGCCGCGGAATGTATTGTCATTGAGGCTTGCATTCCAGGCGGGTCGATTCTCATAGCTGGTGAGAGTAATGGTTGCTTCGGGATCCTCTGGTTCGATGCGCCAATACGCATCACTCGTAGCGGCAATAGTTATGGGATTGCCAGCAGCATTGGCGCTGGTCGTGCCAGCCCGGACATTTGCCACTGTATATGCGCCGGACGGTTTGAGTGTCACGGACTGGTCTGTCTCATATAACCCCACGCGGATCCGTGGCTGGTCACCGGTGCTGGCGGAGGAGACTGACGTGGGATCGCCAACTTTGAACCGGATAGTAAATTTCCCGCCGGGGATAAACGTTTTGTGCTCAGCCACCAGGGCATAGGTCTCGGTATAGTATCCAGCCACCTCTGGCGCTTTCACGGCGAAATAGAATCGCCCTCGCTCACCCGTGTAAATCCGCGGGTTAGATAAGCGGCCCGGGCGATAATAATATTCGGTCCAGAAATCATGCTGAAAGGGGCTCACCCGGCCGATTGGACTATCGACATTGACTGCTACGAAATTTGGCCCATCATTGTACCAGTTTTTCAGCCCCGTGTTTTCGAAATCGACCCATAATGTGAGCTCGCCACCCGGCCGCAGAGCAATCGTACCGCCCGCGCTGCGCTCGATCTCCTTTGCTTGATAATCGGGAGGACGAGTGACCGAGGTGCCCACCCCAATTTCAAACGTTGCATACCCGCCATCGATCCAGGTCAGATTTTCTGCGACGAGGTGGAAATGTTCTCGATAGAGACCCTTGGTATTGGGCGCGTGCAGCGCGAACCGGAATCGTCCGATCTCTCCCGGGCGGACGATTGACTGGAGCAGCTTCGCGGGACGATAGGAGGCGGGCCAGTAAGGATGATAAAAAGCACTTTCTCGGTCAGTCGGGTTCGTCAGGTTCATGGCCACGAAATGGTCACCGGTATTGTACCAGGTGGTCGTCCCGGTGTTCATAAAATCAACCCAGACGGTTACATTACCATCGGTGTTCATTTCGATGACGCCGTGGGAGCGGTCGACCTCGACCGCTTGATATGCGGGCGTGGCCGTGTGGCTGACCCCGAGGACGTGGATGTCCGAGGCTGGCATGGGAGTCGTATAGCTGCCGACATACCCCGTGCTGATATAGTCACTGACACTAGTGTACTCGACTGTCGCCGCATGGACGGTCTCAATCAGCGCTCGCTGATGGACGAGATCGGAAATGTAGGATGGTAGGAAGGGTGCCAAGAGGAGCACCATCATAACCGCGAAAAACGCGGTCGAATGACGTTTGGACATAATCTTTTTGTTTTTGCTTTTTGTTTTTGTATGTGAGACACAAAAATACCGCAGGGCGGTCTATGCCAGCGGCATCGCATGTCTCTATCATAGTGGTTTTTGTTTTGGTATTACCACACTAGGATTTTGTAGTGGGGTAATTTTTTGTTTTTGTATGATAGGTCGCTCTAGTGCGATGCGCGGCACGGTTTTGTATGCCTTACTGCGTTCATTCTATCATATTTTTGCGTAATTGTCAACGGACGCAGCGCATGCTACCATAGGGTGTAGTTAGTCGATAGGGGTCACCAGTGTTTACCGCTCATGGGGGGTACGATGAGGGTATCGGTAGTGTGCATCTACCTTTTGTTACTTCAACGATGTCGTATACTCGTAAGATCGCTCACAATTCAATAATCCAAATGGCGGGTAAGGCCGTCAGCACCATCATTGGGGTAGTGGTGATTGGGATGCTGACGCGGTACCTCGGCGAGGAAGGATTTGGTCACTATACGACCATCATGGCGTTCTTGCAGTTTTTTGGCGTGCTCGTCGACATGGGGTTATACATCGTCTTGGTGAAGAAAATTGCTCAACCCGACGTCGACCAAGATAGTATCGTGAGTAATATCTTTACGCTGCGACTCATCTCAGCGGTTGTCTTCCTTGGCATTGCGCCGCTGGTAGTACTTTTATTCCCCTATGATCCGATAGTCAAGGTGGGGGTGGCTGTCACCGCCGTATCCTTTCTCGCCGTCACGTTGAACCAGGCGCTGACTGGCGTATTCCAAAAAGAGCTGCGCATGGACCGGGTAGTGATTGCTGAGGTGGTGGGACGGATTATCCTGATTGGGATGACGTTTGTGGCAATTCAAATGGGCCTGGGGCTCCTGTGGGTGATGGGTGCCGTGGTTGCGGGGAGCGTCACGAATGTGCTCATAACCTTCGCCTTTAGTCGGCGGTTTGTCAGGATCCGGTTGCGGTTTGATATGACCGTCTGGAAGCGGGTCATCACGGAATCATGGCCGATTGCGCTCTCCGTCGCCTTTAATCTCGTGTACTTCAAGGCTGATACCATCATTCTTTCGCTCTTTCATGATGCCGGCACCGTGGGCATCTACGGCGCTTCGTATAAGGTGCTCGAGGTGTTGACGACGTTCCCGGCAATGTTTGCTGGCTTGGTGCTCCCGCTTCTGGCAGGCGCGTGGGCTGTGGCAGACCGCGAGCGATTTCAGCGGGTCTTGCGCAAGGCGTTTGATGCGATGGCCATGATCGCGTTGCCATTGATAGTCGGGACGTATTTTATGGCGGAGCCCGTCATGCATTTGATCGCCCCGGAATTCACCGACTCCCCCGCGGTGCTCCGTATATTAATTATTGCTACCGCAACTATATTTATTGGTAATTTATTTGGCAATACCGTTGTCGCGATTAATAAACAACGAACTATGATGTGGTTGTATTTACTGGTAGCTATTGTTTCGCTCGGCGGCTACCTTGTCTTTGTCCCTGAGCATTCCTACTTCGGAGCCGCGTGGATGACGGTAGTGTCGGAATTACTCGTTACGCTCTCTGCGCTGGTGATAGTTGGACGAACGACCCGGGCATGGCCATCGCTTCAGGTGTTGCTCCGGGCAGTCGTCGCAAGTGGGATCATGGGTGTCATGCTGTATCTACTGCAGGATCTCAATGTCTTAGTATTAATTGTCCTCGCCGCTATCGTATACCTCGGCGCACTCTTTACGGTCGGGGGCATTCGCAAGGATATGATTATAGAAATAATGAAATTACGCACATAACATGCAGCGCGTCCTGATACTTAAATTTCCCTACTCCTCACTCTTTGGTGGCGGCGAAAAGCACACCCTTACCTTAGTCGGGCAGCTCCAGAAACAGGGCTTTGAATTTTGGTACGCGGGCTCGTGCCCTGTGTTACGTAAGGAATTTCGCCTGCGGCACTGGCGTCAGCAGCGCTGGTGGGCCGGTCCCGAGCCCGTGTCGAAAGGAACTATTCTCCTGTGGCCGTTTACCGCACCGTTTGCTTTCCTGAGCGTCTGTTTACTTCTCCTCCGCTATCGCCTGACGAAGCGCATCCGGATCGTGTATTGTTTGTCACTGACCGAGAAAATTCTCGCGACGGTGCCGGCGCGCCTCCTCGGCATGAGGGTCGTCTGGGTCGAGCATGTGACATTTGAACGCTGGCTGATGCAAAACCCATTGCGGTTCCTCTATCAGTGGTGGTCACGACTCGCCACTATCGTGGCGGTTTCAAAAGTTATCAAAAAACAACTGACCGCGGATGTGCATATTCCCGAATCACGCATTACGGTAATTTATCCGGGCATTGATACGCACCTCTTCACCATGAAAGAGTACCGCTGGGAGGAGTCGGCTCGGTATAATATTGGCTGTGTGGCGAGGCTCGAGAAAGAAAAGGGTATTGAGTATTTACTCCAAGCGATAAAGATTGTGAAAGAGTTTATTCCTTTTATTCGGCTGATCGTGGTAGGTGAAGGGAGTGAACGAAAGAAATTGATATGGCTCACCGAGCGACTGGAGCTCAAGGAAGTTGTCCAGTGGGTAGGGCGCCAGCGATCAGTTGAGAAGTGGTATCACTATTTCGATGCGTATGTCTTGCCGTCAGTGAAGCGAGAGTCATTTGGGATTACCCTCGTCGAGGCGATGTCCAGCGGCATCCCGGTTGTCGCCTCACAGATCGGGGGCACCAGTGAAATCATCACCCACCAGCACACCGGCCTCCTCGCTAAACCCGGCGACAGTCATGACCTCGCGGATCAACTGCTGTGGCTCTTCAACAACCGCGGGCAGGTGAGGCACATGGTAACGTCCGCGCGCCACCGGGCGGAGGAAGAATTCAGTATCGAACGGATGACCCATGATTTTACCGCTTTATTCCGTCAGCTGGTATGATGCGGTCACTATTTCCTAAACCATTACGCCCCATGGATCAGCTCATCGTTGGTTTGCTGATGGTGGCGGTCGTCGCGCTGGGTTTTGTTCCGACGGTTCTCCCCTGGTATGTGGGTGTGGCAGGTATATTTGCTGCCGCCGCAGCGTTTCTGATATTACGCCAGCCATTGCTGGGCGTTCTCCTCATTGCTTTTTTTCTCCCGTTTGAGCGGCTCGGCGCATATGAGCTAGGAGATACGACGGTACGGATCAGTCAGGTGCTATTGGTTATCACCGCCACCGCCTGGCTGCTCAGGCAGGTCATGGTAAAGACAACGCGACTAGCGCGCAACCCGATCCTCTTGCCGATTGCCGCGTTTTTTGTAGTAAATAGTATCTCGCTACTCCACTCGGTTAACCTCGGCCGTTCGCTGCTCATTTTGCTATTTACTCTCTTTACTGCTAGCCTGGCCTTCCTCATCCCCAATCTCATCCGTACTACCGAGCAGGTTAAGCGAGTCATTGTCTTTGTTCTCATTAGTTTCACGTTAGTGAGCGCCTTTGGACTCTTCCAATTCGCCGGAGATATGCTCGGGCTCCCCCCTGAGATGACGGGCTTGCGAGAATTATATACCAAGGACATCCTTGGCTTTACCCGAGTGCAGTCGACCGCGTATGAGCCCCTATACTTCGCTAACTATCTACTGATTCCGATTGCCATTCTTTTTGCCCTGTTTCTGGCGCGGCAGGGACGACTCCACTGGCCACTGACGCTCGGGTTGTTTGCGCTCGGGATGATTGTGTTGGTGCTGACAGTCTCGCGTGGTGGCTATTTAGCTGCGGCCGCCATGCTCGCCACTGTTGGCATATTCTATCTGCGGAAGTTATTCCGTCCAGAAATGATTGCCCTCTTCATCGTCGCGGTTGTGGTCGGTGGCTGGGTGGTGATCCAGTCCCTGGGAGTTGGCGGCGGCCTATTCACGCTGGATAAATTTGAAGAACACATCCTCAATGTCTTCTATGGTGCGTCATTTGATGAACGCGTCTATACCATCGAGCAGGCGCAGCAGGCGTGGCATGAGCATCCCTGGGTGGGTATCGGCGTGGGTGCCTTTGGTCCGTGGGCCGCGCCCCACCCCCAGTATATGCCTGAGGACGGTTGGCTTATCGTTAATAATGAGCCGATTGAAATTCTGGCTGAGACCGGTATCATCGGGCTGCTGGTCTTTATTGGTATCATGACCATGTTAGTGATTAGGTCACTGCGCGCTATCCGGACCACCCGTGACACATATCTCCGGGCAGTCATGGTGGCGCTGCTCGCCGCGCTCGTGGGCGTGCTCGTGCAGTACCAAACTTTCTCAACGCTCTATATCATGCACGTCTGGTTTTTGATTGGCCTGATGATTGCCGTGCAAAATATTATCCTTGTCCGTGACCCGTCACATGCGCCAGTGGATTAAGCGGCACGCCCTGGAGGTAACCCTGCTCCTGATCATTCTCGTGATGGGCGGTGTATTGCGGTGGTATGATGTGGGGCCGTCTATGCATTTTGGAACGGATGAGGGGCGGGACGCTTTTGTCGTGCATGAGTTGGTGACGGGTCAGTCACTGCCATTGCTTGGACCCGCCGCTCCCAATAACCGACCCGACTTTCATCTCGGTCCGGCGTTTTATTATCTCCTGGCTCCGTTTTATCTCGTCGGGCAGAGCGCGCCGGAATCAGGCGCTGTCGCGATCGCCCTTTTTTCCACACTGACTATTTTTTTGATCTATCTCGTGGGTCGCGAGCTTTGGGGCTGGGTCGCGGGATTGTCTGCGGCCGGCCTGTATGCTGCTAGCTTTTTTATGGTGTACTATGGCCGATGGATTTGGAATCCCAATGTCGTTCCGTTTTTTATGTTGTTGCTCGTTTGGTTTTTGGTAAAATTGATTCGTGAGGATAATCATCAACGTACCGGTCGCTGGATCTATGGTAGTGCCGCGATGATTGGTATCGTGATGCAGCTTCACGGGACCGCCCTGTTGGTTGTGCCGGTCGTGGTTGTCGTCCTACTCCTCTGGTACCGTCCGGCTATATGGTGGTGGCAATATCTGATAGCGGGCGGGGTCTTATTGCTCGTCAATGCACCAGCCGTGTGGTATGACCTGACGCATCGGTTGGCAAATGCCCGAGGATTTCTCCGCGTTGTCACCCAGTCAGATTCCTCGGCTTCGTTATCTCTCCTCGACCGAGCCAATCGACTATATCATCTTACGGAAAATTTTTTTCAGGAGAGTGTTGCCCGGGGGGTCCCAGGGCTTGTCTGGATGATGCTTGGTCTGGGTACGGCCGTCTTTGTGCTCGCCCAGATAGTACGTATGATCCGGACAAAAAAAATCCCCTCGGCGATAGCGGTGATTGGAGTGTGGTTTGTGGTGACCATGACTATCTTTATTTTTTATCAGGAGCACATCCCGCCGCATTACTTCGCTATTATATTCCCCCTACCCTTTTTACTGGCGGGCTGGGCAGTTCAATCACTCTGGCAACCACGCGCAGCCCGGATTGTGCTCATGGGTGTGGTCATTGCTCTCGTGTCAGTACAGTTTTGGCAGAGCGTGCAGCTACTTGTCGACATCAGTCCTGGCGGTTCACGAGCGAGCTCATATCCGGTCAGACTCGACGAACTACGGTGGGTGGTGGCTGCGGTAGAGTCAACTCAGACTGGCGAGGCCGTTTCATACATAGCTTGGCCGCCCGAAGCCTATGATCGCAGTTTCGCCTACCTCTTCATGCTGGACGGTGTCCGTCCAGAACCGAGCGAGCATCCCCGCCAGGTGGTCGTGGTAGATAGTTTGGCAGACATCAAGGCAGCCAAAGCACTCGGTGATGTCCAGTCGGTCGACCGTCGCGGGGCGCTCTGGCTCGTGACGTTTGCTGCGACAATAAAATAAAATGACCCCACCACGACTCGGTGTCGTGATGGGGCTTAGGTGAGCGATTTTCCACAATCAGGACAGAATGCATATTTTCTGCTTTTTCGATCGTGGTGAAACTGCTGGCAGTCCGGGATGGGTTTCATGTCTGGATTCACCAGTTCGCCGCAGCTTGGGCAGTGTCTGACTACGATTTGCGGACGCGGCAGTCGGTGGTTGCCGCTCGGGCAGCGCTTACGAGACATGATTTTTGCCAACCGCTTTATAAGCGGCTGCCTCATCCCCGACAACGATTGTCAGAACCGACGTCAGTTTCGTATGCTCCAGGAGTTGCCGGAGGGATTCTGAGGGATTCCATATCACCAGCGGAATTCCTTTGCGCAGAGCGTTGCTGTGGGCGGAAATGATTGCGCCTAGACCCTTTGAGTTTACCCGGTCGACGCCTGCCAGATCGAGAATGACGCCACGAACATCGCGAGCCAGCTCTTGGCGGACGAATGCTGAGACTTTTTTTACGTCTTCATAGACGAGCGATCCGGTGATGCGAATGAGGGCAACACATTTCTTGATGTCCGTATGGACTACACAGGGGGCCATGCGGGCCTCCTTTCTGTATGTTGAGGTTCTCTGTTTGATGATGAAGTCTCTGAGCGTATCATATGACCCTGGCAGCGTCAAATGATAGGAGCTGTTCTCAAATACCAAAACGCGTTACAATACAGGTAACGCATTATTAATCGTATAGTATATGTCAGATCACAATAGTCACGCAACGGCCCCAATTATGCCATCCCCTCCGGCTCGCACCGAGGAGTATATGCTGAGCGATTTACTCAGCGATGCCTGGACCTTCTTCGCAAAACACTTCACCGTGATTGCTTCGACGGTGCTGGTTATTTCCGTACCGTTACATCTGATACAGTCCCTTTTCGTTGATTACCGTGGGACAGATATCGTGGCAAATGACAGCGGACTCTGGCAGGCAACGGGTTGGGATTTCTTTGGACCGTCTGGCGCGCTCATCCTCGCCATTGGCGGACTCGTGGGGATAGTTATTCCCTTAAGTGTTGCGCGGTTGACCGAGCGACTTCATCATGGCGAGATGACTACGTGGCAAACAGCACTGCGACTCGGTTTCCAAAAATGGGGGAGTGGCTTTCTGACGTTGCTACTGATGGGGGTACTGCTCACCGCACTGTTTATTTTGCTCATCATTCCTGGGCTTATTTTTGCCGTCTGGTGGATATTTACCATCATCATTGTGGCTCTAACCGATAAACGCCTATTTGACGCGATGAACTATAGCCGTGAGCTCGTCCGGGGGCGCTGGTGGAAGCTGTTCGGGTATGCCTTGGTCATGGCATTGATTAGTATGGTGGTGCTGTGGGCTGTGGGTTGGGTGTTTGGCATATTTGGTAGTAACTATGTCGCTGATGTTGCCGGGAATATCATCAGCGATATTGTGGGTGCCTTTTTCATCGTGGCGGGTGTGATGCTATTCCGTAACCTCGAGCGGGTGACTCATGCACAGTCGAAAAATAATGTGCAGCAACCATCATGATGGACGCGGAATATCAGCAGCAGTTACAGCGCATGGAGGAAAAGATTGACGCCGTGTACCGCTCAGCTGAACGGATGCGGAAAATGTTTTTGTGGACGCTGATTATTACGGCAATTACGATTATCGTACCACTGATTGGACTATTCTTTGTCATTCCTGCCTACCTCAATTCACTTGACTTCGGAGGACTGCTCTAGGGCACTATGTTTGAGACATCCCTCCTCATACTTTTTATCCTACTATTTCTGTATATTTCCTGGCGTATGCTCGACTGGGCCATTGTCCTGGTGGTGTTGTTTTTGCCGGTGTATGTAATCCGCTTTTCTCTTGGGCCAGTACCGTCGACTCTTCTCGAGATTATGCTGGGGGCTGTGATTGTGATGTGGGGATTGCGTGTCGTGCGAGAACGATTACGGACGAAGGCATGTCCGGCAATTATTCCCTGGCGCTGGATGCTCCTGGCGTGGGTGGGTGCTGGTGTGATTGCCGTAATCATTTCACCTGATCTGCGTGGCGCGCTCGGACTCTGGAAGGCATACCTTGTGGAGCCGACGTTGTTTTTCTTGGTATTCGTGAATGTGATCAAAACCAAAAAACAAATCCAGATGGTGCTGTGGGCCATCGGCGCTTCGATAGTGCTTATAGGATTTGTAGCGATGCTTCAGTATCTCGGTATTGTTGATATCCCCGGCGGCTATGGTCTCGAAGTGCCCGCCCGCGCCACGAGCGTGTTTCCCTTCCCTACTGCCGTAGGGAAGTTGCTCGGACCGGCGCTGGGACTATTTCTCGGGCTCTTTCTCGTGGATCGACGGTGGCGTCAGGGCTCGCTGTGGCAGACGGTCCGTGAGCATACCTTCGTCGTCGGGGTGCTGGTATTTGGCCTGATGGCGCTACTATTCTCGGTGTCTCGCGGAGCGTTAGTGGGGTTGCTGGCGGCTACGGTGTTTATTAGTTTTTTCTCTCAGTGGAAAAAATTGATCTGGGCTGGTCTGATTGTCCTTGTGCTCGGCGGTCTCCTCGTCCCCCAGATTCGAGATAATGTGACGAGCGTGTTTGATGCCAGTGATGTATCGGCTGATGTGCACCGAGTCATGTGGAAGGGCGCAGCACGAATCATCAAGGATCATCCTATTGTAGGTACCGGTTTAGCCAGCTTCCCGGTGGTCTATGCAGACTATAAAGAAGCCTCACACACAGAATTTTTTCCCAATCCTGATCAGCTCATCTTATCGCTCTGGATTGAAATGGGATTACTCGGTCTGCTAGTGTTTGCCTGGATTATGATTCGGTATTTCCAGGTGGCAATCAGAGCCCTGCCCATTGATCGTGCGCTGGCGGTCGGTCTGATGGCGGCGATGGTAGTGCTGCTCGTGCATGGGATGGTGGATACCCCGTATTTCAAGAATGATCTGGCGGTGCAGTTTTGGACGCTAGCAGGGATTGTAGTGGTGGTGAGCCGACTCGGTCAATCCAAGGCAGAGATATCATCCCCGCAACCAAAAAGCCTCCCAACCAAAAAAGATTGAGAGGCTCTCTGGTGGACCCTACCGGGCTCGAACCGGTCACCTCCGCGTTGCAAACGCGGCGCTCTACCAAATGAGCTAAGGGCCCGCGGAGGGTTTAGGATCCGACGGTTTCGATCGTGCTGCCGAATATCCAGCGCAGGATGCCGCCCCACAGCCCAAACATATACATAAATGCGCCAATGATGGTGATAATGCCAATAAGTTTCCACAGCAGGCGCGTACCACCGTCCATACCCAGATGCTCCTCGGCCCAGGCAATGCGGCCGAAGTTATTGACCAGCCAATCGGCCTTCCAGGTGATGAGGAAGCCGATGCCGATAATAATTATGCCTAATACGTATTGCATATGATGCTATTGTTCAATCTATGGTGGGCAACGAGGGAGTCGAACCCCCGACCTTCTCGGTGTAAACGAGACGCTCTAACCAACTGAGCTAGTTGCCCCGGCGGGTCATGCCCTCGGAGGGATTCGAACCCCCAACAACTGCTCCGAAGGCAGTCGTGATATCCATTTCACCACGAGGGCGCGGACATAGGGTATCTGGTTGCCCGGCGAAGCCGGATCCGGCTTCGCCGGAAGCTACGGCCGCCTACATTTGAGGTCGATAACCCTGCTACCGTACCACAAGCAATATACAAAATCAATACACCGGGGTGGGTGTACGGAGCATCCTCCACTCGCCCTCTTTAGGCATCGAGCAGATTGGGCGAAGACATGTAACTCTTCGCGATGTCCTTCTCGATATACCCATCATCGTACATGCGTTTGAGGTCCTGATCCATGGTGAACATCCCTTCCTGTGCGCTGGTCTGGATGACGGTTTTAATCTGGGGAATTTTATTTTCGCGGATGAGGTTGCCGATCGCGTGGTTATTCACGAGGATTTCACGTGCGGCAATGCGTCCCCCACCGATCTTGGGTAGGAGCTGCTGGGAAATAATCCCTTTTAAAAATAGTGATAGCTGGAGTCGTACCTGCGGTTGCTGGTGGGGCGGGAAGACGTCAATAATACGATCAACTGTTTGCCCGGCATTATAGGTATGGAGGGTCGCGAGGACGAGATGTCCAGTTTCTGCGAGCGTAATGGTTGTGCCGATAGTTTCGAGGTCACGCATCTCACCAACGAGAATGACGTTGGGGTCCTGGCGGAGGACATGCTTCAAGGCGCTGGCAAACGAATGAATATCCGTGGACAGCTGTCGTTGGACGATGAGACTCTTACCGGAGTGGGGTGGATACACAAATTCAATTGGATCCTCCAGGGTGACAATGTGTGCCGCTCGCTCGTTATTGATCATATTGATCATGGCAGCGAGGGATGTGGACTTGCCGCTGCCGGTCGGACCGGTGACGAGGACGAGACCCTGTTTCAGGCGCATGAGGTCAAAGACCACCTCGGGCATTTCCAGTTCTTCCATCGTCGGGATGGTGGAGGAAATGATACGAGCTGCCAGGGCGATGTTATCTCGCTCCCAAAAGCAGTTGACGCGGAATCGTCCGTGGTTGTTTATCTCATATGAGAAATCAAGCTCTTTTTCGTGGTCGATGATTTGCCGCTGCTTGTCGGACAGGATTTCGTAGATCATGTCTTGGAGCGGCTTCTGCTCCAGTATTTTGCTATTGCCATCCATCTCTACTAGTTCTCCATCAATGCGAAAAATTGGCTTATACCCTACTGTGAGGTGTACGTCCGATGCTTGTTTATCGATAGCTTTCGAAAAGATCTCGTCGAGTTTTGCCATAGGTATTAGTCGTCATCACACGTTTAAATAGCTCAACCAGTGCGAGCGTTCGTGTGTCTCTTTTGACATATATCTCTTGGCCGAGGTTTTTGCTCAGCACTGGGGTAGCAAATGATATGCTATCCGGATATTTTTCATTGTACATGGTTTGTATTTTTATTTTGATATTCTAATTCTAGCATAATATTTCGCTTCTGTCAACGCGAGTCAGAATGAACGGGCGCGAGACAAAAATAGGCACATCTGCCACAGGGGCGGGTAAATTTCTCGATTGACAAAATGCCTTTTTCGTGTTATTTTTAGTATACATTTTTTGTGTTATGACTACGCTCGAAATCATTTTACTGGTCTTATTTTTCTTCACATTGGGATATGCTCTGTATATCCAGCTGCGAATGCGGAGCGTGCGTGACCGTGAGCGAGAGAAAACCGAAGAGCGCCGTTCATCATTTATTTCTATTATTTCTCACCAGCTGCGTACCCCTCTCTCCGTGATCAAGGGGTATCTTGAGGGTGTCTTGACCGGCGATCAGGGCGAACTGCAGCCCGGACAGCAGGAATATCTCCAGGAGGCGCTCGACATCAACCGCGACACAATTAAATTGGTGAATGATTATCTCGAAGTCGTCCGTATGGGTGCCGAGTCAATCACGGTACATCCGGAAACGCTGGATCTCGTCGAGCTCGTCCAGGGAGAAATCAAAAAATTAACTCCCCTGGCGCGAGCGTCAAATTGTGAATTAATTTTTGAGACACCCAGTGAACAAATTCCGAAGGTCAAAGCCGATCGGATTAAAATTCGTCAGGTGATAGAAAACATTTTGACTAATGCCATCAAGTATTCAAAAGGCAAGGGTCGGGCAGTGACCACGATCAGTATGCGGGACGGCATGGTGCAGTATAAAACACAAGATAATGGGGTGGGCGTCCCGGCGGATCAGCTGGAAGAGGTGTTTACTAAGTTTTCTCGCGGTAAAAACGTTATTCACAAGGATACGACCGGCTCGGGCATCGGCCTCTATATAGCGAAGATGATCGTCAATGCTCTGGGTGGAGAGATTTGGCTCGAGTCAAAGGAAAATGAAGGAACCGCGGTGTTTTTTACCTTACCCCCTGACCATCAATCACATGAGTGAGCCAAAAAATATTTTGCTCGTCGAGGATGAGCAAGCCCTCCAAAAGATTTATAGTAATAAACTGCGCAATAGTGGCTTCAATGTGTCGGTAGCTATCACGGGCGACGAAGCGCTACGCAAAGCTCAAACGGAATTACCCGACATTATTTTGCTTGATTTGATTCTTCCGGGTAAGGATGGATTTGTGGTGCTCGAAGAGCTGAAACAGCAGGATACAACCAAAGATATTCCCGTTGTTATCCTCTCAAATCTGGGCCAGGAGTCAGACATTGCACGAGGGAAACAGCTGGGAGCGATTGATTATCTGGTCAAAGCCGACGTGGGACTCATGGACCTCGTCGAAAAAGTTAAAAAATATTTAGGCGGCTAGATGCCCCTGGATTACGAACAACTCAAACACACACTGGTTTCGTCCGAATTGCTCACGGATGAGCAGTTTGCGTCTGCCCAAACCAAAGCGAGCGAACAGCACACACGACTTGAGGATATTCTCGTCGAGTCCGAACTGCTTGATGACCGGACGCTCGGCCAGGTGATTGCGGACATGTATGGCGTCCCCTATGTCGACCTGCAGAAAAAAGCAGTCGATGAAAAAGTCTTGCAGATCATCCCGGAGCTGGTCGCGCGGCGACAGCTCGCGATCGCATTTGCACGTGATGAAGCCGGGGTCAAAGTAGCTATGTACGACCCGGGCAATGAAGAGCTTAAATATTTTATTGAGAAGAAAACCGGTGATGCGGTTATTCCTCATTACGCAACGGCACGCACGATTACTGAGGCACTAACACATTATCGTAAGGAACTATCCGAAGCATTTGATGATATCATTGAGCAAAACGTCGCTGCGGCGCGTGAGACACCGGCTGCCCAGCGCGACTTGCCGATTACCCGCATCGTTGATACCGTCCTGGACTATGCCTATGTCAACAAAGCATCAGATGTCCACATCGAACCGCATGAGGAATCGGTCGTCATTCGTTTCCGTATCGATGGTATCCTCCATGATGTCGTCAGTCTGCCAAAAGAGTTGCACCCACTCATCATCACCCGGATCAAGATCATGGCCAAACTCCGTACGGATGAGCACCGCGCGGCGCAGGACGGTCGGTTAGAGTTTGTGGCCGAGGAGGAACAAGTGGACGTCCGCGTGTCAGTCATCCCCGTGTCTGATGGTGAAAAAGTAGTACTCCGTATTTTGACTGAGAAATCTCGACAGTTTAATTTCGTTGAGCTCGGCATGAGCCCGCAGGACATGGCAAAGCTCGAGCGGGGTTTCAAAAAGCCGCATGGGATGGTGCTCGCGACTGGTCCAACCGGGTCTGGTAAGACGACCACGCTCTATGCCATCCTGAAGATTCTCAATACCCGCGAGGTAAATATTTCTACTATTGAAGATCCGGTGGAGTATGACATCGAGGGGGTCAATCAGATCCAAGTTGATCGCAAGACAAATCTCACCTTCGCTACCGGCCTACGCTCGATATTACGACAGGACCCTGACATCGTCATGGTCGGTGAAATCCGTGATGAAGAAACCGCCAATATCGCCATCAACGCCGCGATGACTGGCCACCTTGTCCTCTCGACACTGCATACCAACGATGCGCCCACGACGCTACCCCGATTACTCGACATGAAGATTGAACCGTTTCTAATTGCTTCGACGGTCAATGTTGCTCTGGCGCAACGGCTCGTACGCAAGATTCACCAGGGCTGCATCGAGAGCTACACTCCCGACGCTGACGAAATCAAACGGTATGAGCGAGCCATGGGTCCCGAGCGGGCCGAGCGGCTCAATATGTCCGCCAAGAACTTCCGACTGTACCGGGGGCGAGGGTGTCAGCTCTGTAATAACACCGGATTTGAGGGGCGCGTTGGTATATTCGAAATACTTGAGGTCACCGAAAAGATTCGACAGCTGATCATGGATCGCGCGAACAGTGATCAGATCAGACAAGCAGCCATCGCGGAGGGTATGACCGGCATGCTCGACGATGGACTGGACAAAGCTCAGCGCGGTATCACTACCATGGACGAAGTGTTCCGCGCGAGCAAAGCCTAAACAACCCATCATTCGCAGCATATGGAGTTTCGGTACATCGCAGCGACGCCCCGAGGGGTCACCCGACGGGGTACTCTGGAGGCCGGGTCCCGAGATGAGGCGGCCCAGCGACTCAGGCAGCGCAGTCTGTCGGTCCTTTCAATTTCCCAAACAAAAGGAGGGGTGTTTGATGTGACTGAATCAGTGGGCGCGTTTGGTCGTGTCAGTAGCGTTGACAAATTACTCTTCATCCGACACCTGGCTATTATGCTTCGGTCCGGGTTATCGCTGGGTGAAGCGCTGCAGATCGTGGCTGAGCAGACGAATTCAAAACGACTCCAGTCAATTATTGGGCAGCTCATCCGCGATGTGTCAAATGGTATGACGCTGGCTGATGCGATGCGTCGACACACCCGAATATTTACTAGCATCATGACCGGGATGATCGACGTTGGCGAATCCAGCGGTACGCTCGAGGAAAACCTTGATTATATTGGGACCGAACTCGAAAAAGACTACGAACTGAGGCGTAAGATCCGCTCGGCCATGCTGTACCCCATTATTGTGCTGAGCGCTACGCTGGTGCTCGGCATTGGCCTGAGCATTTTTATTCTCCCCCGTCTGGTCCAGCTGTTCAGCACGTTTCGTGTAGAGCTGCCGGCAATTACTTCCGTATTCCTGAGCATCGCCAATTTTTTGATCACCTACGGGTGGTATCTCATCGGCGGCCTCGCCGTGCTCATCATTGCCTGGCGCGCGACAGCTCGACTCGAGCCAGTGCGACGCGTGCTTGATCATATATACATTCGCCTACCCATTTTTTCACATTTGATTATCAATGCCCAGCTCGCCCGCATTACGCGGATACTGTCACTCTTACTCAAGAGTGGCATCACGATCAATGAGTCCCTGGCGATCACTGGCAATGCGGTCGAAAATTTGCTCTATCGTGATGAATTGAGCATGGCGAAAGAGGGTGTCCAAAAAGGAAAAAATCTCTCGACCATGCTGAGTGATGATCGCTATTTCCCTAAGATGGCGAGTCGCATGATTGGCGTGGGTGAGCGGACGGGTAAGCTTGATGAGAGCCTTGGGTACCTCGCGTCGTTTTATGAGGATGAGGTCGATACCGCCACTAAGAACCTATCTACTATCTTAGAGCCGGCGCTCTTGCTCTTCATTGGTTTAGTGCTTGGCTTTTTAGCGGTAGCCATTATTTCACCTATTTATCAATTCACCGGATCGCTCCAACCCTAGCCTATGGAACTCTGGCACAAACAGACCTATGGCATTGATATATCCGATCACTCAATCGAATTATTAGGCATCCGTAAAAAGGTTGGTCGGCTCACCGTCGCGACGGCTGGTCGCGTCGAGATTGCCTCCGGCGTGGTGCACAACGGCCAAATCCAACAGCCTGATGAATTTGTACGAGCCTTGCAGCGACTCGTCGGTAGCGCAGGGATCGACCGGCATGGCGATAAGCGGATAATTCTCGCCGTACCCGAGTCGCAAATTTATTTGTACGCATTCACGGTCCCGGCCGAAGTTTCGGCTGAGCATGTTGGTGAGTCGGTACAATATATGGCGGAGGAAACCCTGCCGCTATCATTTAATCAGGTGTACCATGATTATCAGATTCTCTCCCGGGACAGCGAGGGGACCGATGTGCTCTATGTTGCATGCCCCAAGCCTATCATTGATACGCTACAGGAGTTAACGAGAAAAGCTGGTTTGAACCCGCTCGTCATCGAGCCAGAATCCGCCGCCCTAGCGCGCGCCATCATCCCGCCAGGGCCGGTTGCGCCCACCATGCTGGCTGATATTGGTTCACGCTCGACCACAATCACTATCTATGATCGCCATGGCATTCGTTTTTCGTACACCCTGCCCGTGGCCGGACATGCGTTTACGAAGGCGGTGATGGACCACCGGGGAGTCAGTATTGAGGAGGCCGTTCGCCTGAAACGAGAACGATTACTCGACATCTCAAAATCAGATAATGAGATCAGAGAGCCGCTCGATCAAATTGTCGAACGGATGAGCATGTCAATTCATTACTATGAACAGAAAGTTGGATTTGCGGTCACGCAGATTCTCTTGGCGGGAGGGAGCAGTTTGCTGCCGGGCATTACTGAGTACATCCATCATCGATTACGATTGCCGGTGAGTGTTGGCCAGCCCTTGCGTGACATTAGTTATGATCGGTCGTTGCTCCCTGATGAGCGTCGATCAATTATCTACTCTACCGTAACCGGGCTCGCGCTTCGGGGTGTATCGCCGCGGACAGTCGCCGAGGGTATTAATTTCCTTCGTCATGAGGAAAAGCACCATCGGCTGGCCGTCGGCGATGTATTCCACCGTCATGCGCAGGCTCGTCCGCGACAGAAACAAAGCAGCATTGCGAAATCTCGGCCGAAGGGGCAGCCAGACCCGAAACGAATGCGACTGTTGCTGTGGGTATTTCTTGGCTTGATTGTGGTGTTTTTCTTGGTTCTCTGGCTACGTCCCAATGGATAGCGCATTGTCCAGATGATGGTTTTGTGGTATACTATGTGTATCAAATATACTTTTTAATTAATTTAGGGGGTTTATGAAACACTCACGCACAAAAGCAAAAGGCTTTACCTTACTTGAGTTGCTGGTGGTCATCGGTATCATTGGCATTCTTGCGGCGATCGTGATCATCGCCATTAATCCAGGACGGCAGTTTGCCCAGGCACGTAATGCGCAGCGCTGGAATGACGTTAACGCAATCCTTAATGCTGTGCATCAGTATGCGGTGGATAACAATGGTACGGTTCCAGCCGGCATTACCGACACCCCCACCGAGGTTAGCGATACCGGTGCAGACCTGTGTCCGGACCTCGTCGGGACTCAGGGGATTTATATCACTGGCATCCCAACTGATCCATCTGGTAGTCACACTGCGTGCAATGCCCCATATACTTCCGGCGCGTATGATTCTGGATACCAGATATCGGAGAATGCCACCTCGGGTCGCATAACGGTTAGCGCGCCCAGTGCAGAACTGAGCACCACCATCACGGTCAGTCGATAGCCCCGTTTACGAGTTAAACATAAAACCCCCGGACAGAAGTTCGGGGGTTTTTGATTTGTTTCACCAGGGTTAGAATGTTTCTTCTTTTTTCTGCTGTTGGAAACTGACCCAGTCTTCAATCGTTTCCACAAGAATTTTGAACGGTGCCTCAATAATGAAGTCCATGATAAACATGAAGACATTTACCTTTGAGGTCTTGCCAGAAATCCAGCGGCCGGCTCGGAGGATGGGCAAGGCAAAGAAATCAAAGATGATATTCAGGAAATTGTCCCGTTTATCGACGATAACTAACTCCTTGGCGGTTTGGCGGAGCCTGAGGCCAAAGAAGCTAATCACACTCAGGAAAAGCAGGAAAAGAAACCCAGAGACGATCGAAAATTCTAGCGCATGAAGCATCCAGATGATAAGCCCAAAAGTAATGATATAGGCAAGAGCGTAGAGGGTATTAAAGATAGCGTTGAGAACACCGCTCGAGCGAACCGCCTGTTGTTTTTTCTTGATAACCTCTTTTTCAGCTGGATTGTAGACGACTTCATAGACGCCCTGAAATATTTTCTGAGTATTTGCTTCGGCGGGGACTCGGATTGATGTGGCAATCAAGAACATCAAAACTGGGTGGAACACCACGTTGATCGCGAGTGGGAGGACTTTGATATGATTGAGTATCAGCAACTCATAGGGCAGCTCAAAGACAAATGCCATAATCGTCTTCGTCAAGAAGATATAGATAATACTGCGCGTGACCCCACGACTGAGTTTCGTGGCGGCTGCCTGGTATCGTTTGGCGCACGCCTCTCCGACGGCTTGCTGCAAGCGGCGGGGATCAGCCATAATTGATTGCGCGTCGTGAGGGTGTTCTTTGAGGATGTCGCGGAGTATGACAAAAATCGGACCAAACTTTTTCATGTAGTTAAACAGACGATCACTCAAGCGATGATTGATCTGATGGTCGATACGTTCGGTCAGGCTAGCTAGGTCACGAGCAAAGGCCGACGTCTCCTCTGGTGTCATGTAGCGCCACTGTGGCGCGTAATAATGGAGGAGGTGATACCGCAGCATGGCATTATCTGATTTGATCAGCGCCCGATGAATAGCGATATAGATTTGAATATCCTGATCCTCAGGATTGAATATATCTTTTGAGAGGTCGAGTTGGGGACGGATGGTTTTGTACATCAATTCAACCGTCGCATCATCGCGGATGGATGGTTTCAGATAATCTTCAATCTCAAACGACATGACTGATACGACCCAGTTTTCCAGGCGTTTGCGGTTCTTGGGGTCAGGGGTAGCGGTGCCAATAGCGTCGAGCAAGTATACATATTTTACAATAATTGCTTCGACGTCAGGCAGCCGACTTTCTGGAAAATATTTATTTGGCAGATAGCCTGCCCGAATGAGCTCCCGAATCAGTGATGGAGCGATATGTTCGGCGCGATCCTGCGTAAAGATGCGACGTTTGAGCATGCGCCCAATCGCATTTTTGCGAATGAGGTGTTCTTCTTGATAGTCGATCGCCTGACGTACCTTTTCGTAGACATACGCCATCTTACCTACCGTTTCATTGATAGTGACCTTTGGTTCGTCTGAGGCGCTCGCGATCGTTTCCTCGTTATGGCGTTCATGGAAAATAGCCATAACGTTTTGTAATTCAGGAGTTGTGTTGTATTTGGGGGATGCCATAGTAATAACCGAGCACTATACAGTATTATCCCCTCTCTGTCAAGGGGCGGTTGCCGGACGTGCCTTCAGGTATAGTGTAGCATTTTTTAGGTTTCTGTACTGCCGTACCGCTATTTAAAACCAGCCTGATTTTATCGGTTTTTTCCGCAGACTGCCAGTGCCATCTTTGTCTACTACGAATTCATAGGTGCGACCACGGTGTTTAAATTCGGAGCGCTGGGATTTGCGCGTCTCTTTTGCGTCTTTCATCAGCGAGCCGAATTTTTCCATCTTTTCTTTGTAACTGTAGTGATTGAGAACACCGTCTTCGTCGACGATGTCATCATCGAAATCAAGTACCATAGTGGTTGTTGATTATTGTTTAGCTCGGACTGAAAGTCCTAATTTCTTTTTTATGGAGTGGACGAGTAGCGCTTGATACCGCAATTGATCATTGATAGAGTTGAATATTTCAAACGCAATCAGGTGTCCAAATAAATTATGCGGGAGATGGTAGATATAGTCAAAGTCGCGTATACTTGAAACTCTGTGGAGGTCGGTATTGCGCCTGCGGTCATATCCGCTGAGGTGATTGCATCGTACGGGCGTATCAGTCAGATGTTCGATCACATAGACATAATCTTTGGTCTGGGCGACGGACTGCTTTTTGTAGTGTGCGAGATCGACACAGAAACCGCCGATCTTCTCGACCTGAACATAGGTGCCACGCGATTATCAGTGCTCATCTCTAGATAGAGCTGCTTATAGAAGCCACGCCAGTTCTGGAGCCGCTGAAACATGAATTCGTGGATAGTAAAATAACGCGCGCCAAAGTGTTGCTGGAGGATGCGCATCTCCTCTCGAGTAGTATCCTCCCGGATATGGACCAGGGGTATGTGTGTGACGCTGGACTGTCTGAGTGCACCAAGTAAGCCGCGCCGCTCGCGGAGAGCAAAGCGCTGCATAAAAAGTCCCACGGTGGTGAGCTGGCGCTGATTGATCTCTGACAGCTTATCCTGCCAGTCTTTTTTCTTTTTGCCGGTGATGCTGGCGATGAGCTCTCTGGTAGGCATGGATATAGTGTATCAAAAAAAGGAAGCCTATCCTAGACGGACAGGCTTCTCGATGTAGATTCGTGGATTGTCAGTGGCCACAATCGCAGTAGGGCCCGAACGGCGGGCGGGACGACTCGTCAGAGCCAAGAGTCCTAGTGCTGGCGCGGCGAGGCCACCGAGCAGGAAAAACATCCAGTCGGGCATTATCCAATCGGGCCGACGCTCTACTATTGAGAACATCTCCGTTACGATAATGCCGACGAGATAACACAGCACGGCCACTATGAAATAGACAGGGCCGACGATCCAGCGGAACAGGCTTGGGCTTTCGTGGGTCATAACAGCTCCTCCATGGAATGAGCGGTTTGAGTGATATTGGGGTATGGTAATATGTCGTGGCATCACTGTCAATGCATTGCTTGGCCGCGTCATTTCTGGTACACTCAATCTCAATCCCTATGCATAAAATCGTCTTCGACATCGAAACGAAAAACTCTTTTAGCGACGCGGGCACGAATAACCCGAGTAAACTTGAGATTTCTCTCCTCGTCGTCTATGAATACGACACCGATACATATCACTGCTTCATGGAGGAGGATTTTCCGAAACTGTGGAAGCTCTTGGAGAAAACCGACCTCATCATTGGCTACAATTCAGACTATTTTGATATTCCCGCCCTCAATCGATACTATCCGGGGGATTTGACAAAGATCAAGAGTCTTGACCTCCTGCAGTCCATCTACAAATCACTGGGCCGGCGCGTGTCACTGGATATGGTGGCGGAGGGGACGCTCGGGATTAATAAGAGCGGCAAGGGTCTCGACGCTATCACCTGGTGGAAAAATGGCGAGATTGAAAAGCTCAAGAAATATTGTACCGATGACGTGCGCATTACCAAAGAGGTATATGAGTATGCGTTCCGACACAAAGAGTTGAAGTACAAACTCGGCCCAGATATTCACACCGTGCCGATCGACACGGCTGGCTGGGAGCAGACCGTGAGGGCGTCACTGAATTATACCCTGCCGATTTAGCAGGCCGCAGTCATCGACGGAATACATTATATTCCGCCGTTTATATATTCATGCGCTTTTATGATTTCAGCTGAGCGCCTTGGTTCCTTTTTTTGCCTTCATGCCTGAGAGTGGCAGACAGGCGTAGACTGTGGTTCCTTTGTTTTCTGCAGAGGTAAACCATATCTTCCCTCCGGATTGGTCAAGGATGGCCTTGACTATATAGAGCCCCAGGCCGGTACCCTCGGTATCCGAGGATTTTGCATTATCAGCCCGATAGAGTTTTTGGAAAATATTATTTTGCTGGGCGTGAGGGATCCCCATGCCCGTGTCTTTCACGGTGATAAGCATGGAGCCGCGTGGGACTTTTTGGCCAGCGGCGGCGGTTTGCTTATGTGTGGCTCGAATACTTACAGACACCGTTCCCTTCGCTGGGGTATATTTTACCGCATTTGAAGTGAGGTTTTGTAAAATAATACGAGTCAGCTTGGGGTCCACGTTGAGCTTGGGCAGGCGAGCATATGTTTCAGTCACCTTCAATTTTTTCTGTGTAATAGTCGGGCGCAGCTCTGTGACGACATCTCGACTAAGCGCAGCCACGTCCGTTGGTTCAGGCTCAACCATAAAGGTGCCGAGCTCAAGACGTGATACATTCAGGAGGGCGTTGACCAAATCAACCATGCGATGACTGCCGTCGGCTATTTCTCTGAGGTAGTCTTTTTGCTGCTGGGACAGCCGCCCCGTCTCACCGCTGAGCAATATCTCGGTATACCAGTTGATGGCAGACAGTGGCGTCCTGAGCTGATGAGAGGCCAGCGATACGAATTCAGTTTTTGCATTGTCGACTTCTACCTCATGAGTGATGTCTCGTTCGATACCAATAAAGCCAATAACATTTTTTTGATGATTAAGTATAGGCGAGACGCTCAGTAGAGCAAAATATTTTTCCTTATTTTTTCGTTGGTTTTGTATTTTGCCGGTGAATGTCCGCTTTTCTTCTTTGATGGTGTGCCAGAAACGTCGATAAAAATCATTTCCCATTAACCCACCCCAGGCTTTCCCCGCTTTTTTTCCGAGTATTTCCTCGGGTTGATATCCGGTAATTCGTGCTACTGCGGAATTTGCGTAAATAATAATGCCATCAGCGTCCGTGATAACAATATGCTCCGATGTGTTTTCTACCGCTTGTTTAAATTTACGGGCGTCGAGGTATGCGCGTTCTACTTCTTTCTCAAAATTATGCCGCTTGGTGATATCGCGGGCCGTCATTAGGGTGATAGACTGATCCTGGCCGAGCAGAGTTACAGGTTCGATACGACCCTCGAACCAAATGTTCCCACCCTTTGGGGTAATTATTCTGAATTCTATGTATCGGAGCGCTGTGCGTGTCGCTCTGGCGACTTTTGCCCTATCATTCGGGTGGATAAAGTCGAGCGCATTTTTGCCAATTAGTTTTTCGGATTCCTGCCCGGCATAATTTGCGGCCGACGGCGAAGCATAGATAATGCGTAGTGATGAGTCCCAAAAAATAATAACATCTTGAGTATGCCGAGCGATCAGTTCGTATTTTGTGTTCTCTGATTGGCGACGATCTATGAAGAATAGCGTCAGCCCAATCCCCAGGGTTAGCAGGAAGTAAATCAAAAGATAGTTTGTCGGCGTTTCGATGAAGAGTATATGTGGGTGGGTGCCAAGTACAAGACCGGCAAATACAACAAACGCAGCCAGCAACCATCTGATGCCAATGCGAAAGCCTTTTAGAAAAAAAACATATAGGGGAAACGGCATGATCCAGATAATCCCCCCGAGCAGAGGATGTTCCACATACAGTCCGATGATGATTACGATGGCAATAATGAATAGTAGTATGTTTGTGGATTGGTCAAGGTATTTGCGAGATCGATAATAGATAAGGTTGGCAATGAGTACGCCGGCACACGCAGCAAAGACATACACAAGCCATATATTATTATTATCGCGGATGGTCTGGTATATGATGATACTGTAGGAAATGGATGCGAGGATGCTATAGGTATACAAAAAAATCGTCCGAATTCTCAAAAGAAACTGATCGTGCTCTGCCTCAGTATGGAAATGATTTTTTTCTGCCAGGAGAATATTGAATAACTGTCCTTGTATTTTCATACCCCGCTGGTTGGTATAGTGATGCCGTTATTTTCCTATTGTTGCCCGCACCTTTGTTATTATTTCCTCGAGCTGTACATCTGATTTGACCAAGAAATCAACGGCGCCGAGCTCGCGCACGGTAGCGATGTCGGCATTCTGGCCCAGGCTCGAGAGAACAAACACCGGCACGCTCGATTTACGCTCTTTCAGTTTCTGCAATACCGTAAAACCGTCCATGACCGGCATCATGAGGTCGAGGATGATGAGGTCGGGTTTCTCTGCGTCATGCGCAGCGAGCCCCTCTTCCCCATTTGTCACTGTAGCGTTGCCATGGCCGACAGGGCCGCTATTGACAGGGTTGTATTCTCCTGCTAGTGTATG
Source organism: Patescibacteria group bacterium (assembly GCA_034678405.1). Lineage (GTDB taxonomy): Bacteria > Patescibacteriota > Patescibacteriia > UBA10025 > JAHIVO01 > JAXDBW01. Next base: position 36,683 of record JAXDBW010000020.1, read on the forward strand.
GGGCACTACCGTATGATCGAGATGTCATCTCATCACTCGCTAGTACTAGGGGTTAGCATGTAGAAATAAGTCGAATTTCAAATCGCTATCATCTCTATTTAATTAATTCGTTTATTTCTATCTGCATCCATTATGAATGGCACAGTAAAGAAATTGACCGATAAGCACTTTGGCTTCATCACCGCCGAAGGCCAGGAGAAGGATCTCTTCTTCCACGCCAACGAGCTGCAGGGCATCACGTTTGACGAGCTCCAAGAGGGTGACGCTGTCACCTTTGAGGTGTCAGACACGCCCAAAGGCCCAGCTGCGGTCAACGTCAGCAAAGCATAAGAGTTTTCTCTATACGCTTTTCAAAAATCGCCTCCCTGGTGGGAGGCGATTTTGGTTGATGACGTTAGCTGCGTCCTTTGCGGCGCTTGGCGAGCTCCTCAAGTCGCACCCGTTTCGCTTCGAGTCGCTTTGCGGTTTTGTGGGAGCGGGATCGTTTATTCTTGCCGACACCGGTTCGTCGTTTGGCCATATATACTATATATAAATAATACTCACTAATTCATTGGTGGGGTCGCGAGCGTAAGGTTAACTGCACCAATTTACTTAGGGTTTTGGGTGATACCGAATACATCAACACCTTTTTGGCAAAGTTCGAGGCGATTAAGTACTTGGCACAGACACAGGGTCAAAATTAGCTTATCATACCCCACGCTACTCCTCACTATTAAAAAGCTTGAATTACCTTGCAAATGGCCTAAATACGCGATAAAATGAGGGTGCATTAACAATTTGTTGCCTAAACCGTACTTCGGTACGGCATGGCATTAAAACCCACAAGAGAGACGACAGCTCGTCGTCCAGCTACTCTTGTGGGTCGTGCTCCGAAAGGGGTACGGGCGGCCGAAAGGTTGCCATGCTGGCGGCGAGCTTTTGTGTATAGAGCGATTGGCTATCGACTAAGTGGAAAATTATTATGGGTTGGTTTACATCTCCATCAGAAAAAAAGAAGGATGTACTAAAAGCGGAAGTTGCTGCATTTGCAGAATCCGCAAAGCAGCGTGGTGGGTTGGCTGTTATTACAGTAAGCATTGCTCTTAAGCCCGGCGAACAGGCTTTTCTTGAAGAACAAGTTACACTGAAAGAAACCCGATCTTTTACGAAGCGATCAAGTACCGGAGGCGCCTTGCGGGTTATGAAAGGTGTTTATGTCGGCGGATCAAGCGGTACATCACGCAGTCATAATGAGTGGAGAGATATCGACACTGGAACATTGATAATCACCAACCAGCGTATTATTTTCGATGGTCGTATGGAAAACCGGGTAATGCCAATTGATCGGATACTTTCAGTTAACCCCCTGCTCGATGGTATTGAGGTGTCTATTGAAAATAAACAAAAAAGTTCTTTCTTTACAGTAAAGAATTCACTAATTTGGAGTACGGTTTTTAATACCGTGCACGCAAAGGAAATTGGTCGTGAGAATTAAATAACAATAATCATTAACTATTAAACCTATGGACCAAGTACAAACACCACAACCGGAGCCGAAGAAAAAAAGCCGAAAATGGCTCTGGATATTAGGAGGGATAGTAGTCGTAATAATCATCATTGCCGCAGCAAGCGGTGGTAACGACGAGCCAACGAAGGTCGGTGAAACAAACACAGCAAGCTCAAATACCAACCAGCAAACTGAATTTGCAGTCGGAGATCAGGTTAAAATCAACAACTATACCATGACGGTAAACAAAGTGGAGCGTAATTGGCAAAGTCCAGCTGATTACGACAAGCCGGAAGCCGGTAAGGAATATGTGTTAGTGGAAGTAACGATCACCAATGAGGGTAGTAGCTCCATATCCTACAACACCTTTGATTTTAAGATGCAGGATACAGATGGTGTCCAAAAGACCGAAACGTATACTATGGCAACTAATAAGTTAAACAGCGGTGACCTTGCGCCGGGTGGTAAAGTGACAGGAAACTTGGTGTACGATGTTCCCACCGGAGCTACGGGATTAAAACTTCTCTTCACGCCGACGTTCTGGGGGAAGACAGTGACGGTAAATCTTTAATTGTTAAAAAAACCACCTTTGATGAGAGGGTGGTTTTGATATTAATTATCTTATGTTTTGGGTATCTTTTGGGATCACGATATACGAATCACCTACGAATATTTTAGCGGCGTTAATTAACTGAGAACATTCGTCGGCACAAACAAAAGCTAGATCATTAATTTCTTCTTTGGCGGTCAAATAAGTGGTTAGTTGTGCTAAATCAAAGCTCGTTTTAATCCAGACATTACTATTACTGGCAGTTTCGAGAATTTGTAATGATTTATTTATCATTTCTTCTGTAAATTCTATTCTTTTCATCTTTTGAATATCGGATGCAAATCGACTTTCTAGACTGCGGTAGTCCTGCTCACTTATTGGGGAGTCCTGATTCATTGGATTTTTCCATAGACGAAAAATGACCTTGCGTACTTCTAGTATGGCAAGGTTGAGGTAGAATAATTCGTTATTATTGTTGAAAAGCTGATCTACAAAACTAGAGCCATCCTCCGATTTGTATCTTTTGGTAAAAGCGCTTGATTCAAAAAAGTATTTTGACATTTACTCATTATTTCTTTCTTCCAATAGAAGCTTTGTTAATGATGGCAGGTTTGCCGTTATTTCTCTAACCCTTTCTATACTCGGTGCATCTTGAGATTTATTTCTTATCCAGGCATCTAACATATCACGACCAAACAAACGATCAGACAATCTACTTGGCAAAATTAATATATTATCTTTTTCGAGTTCTAGTAAATTTTCGGGATACGATATTACACCGTTCCATCTATCAAAAAATAATTTTAGTTTATCGAGGGGCTTGGTAAGGTGTGGTTGTTCTTGAAGTTCTTGGACAAAGCCAAATTCTCCCATCATTGCTGATGAGCTATCAGTTATAAAATCAGTATTTGAGGTAAAACTAAGAGAAGTACTCATATCTTAAATTATTTAAATCTGATCTTTTTCTACCCAAGATTGTGAATCAATATTCATGTCTATCGCCGTTTGATTATTGCGAATTGATTTTTGCGCCTTACCTTTAAAAGTAAACTGGTAGGATAGGCTCTTTGAGTCTATGTATGCCCCAACATAGTTAATATTATTACTGGTATCTTCTTGATTTATTAGTTCTGTGGGGTGAAAAGGTTGGCCAAGTCTCATTGATGACTGATATTGTTCATATAAACCAACTATTAATTTTTCCGTTTCGTCATCTGGGGTTTCAATATCTAAACCTAATTCTTTGGCTTCATCCATATCGATTGGATATGAATGTATAGTGATGTCCCCTGTTATTTCTTTGATTATTTTATTTACTTTGCTTGACTCTTTTTTAATATCGATGTGGAGAGATAACAGTCTTTCGGTTAATAATCTTGCCATTCTATAAGCACGATAAACATTGCCAATTGATAGTGGATGAAGTTTATCTACCAAGAGTTTATAAACCTCACCCATTTGGTTACTTTCTAATCCGGCCTTCTCTTTGGCAAAAAGCAAATAGGAATTTAGGTCTTCTACACTAATCTCAAGTTTTTGTTGAGGATTATTTGGATTCGAAGGATTGAATGGGTGTCCTGTTGATGGATCGACCGGAGATAACTCTCCAAGTCTGCTCATCACAATTTTGTCAGCACCAAGGCAAATTAACGTTCCAGCACTATGGGCTTTATAAGGCACCAACACTTCAAATGAGTTACAGTAATTTCTTATCAATTTTACTATCCTGATCGGCGCGAGCATATCGCCACCACTTGTATAAAGAAATAGACTTATTTTTTCGCATCTACTAATTTTTTCTAGCTGTTTACTCAAAAGAGGCACAACATCACCGGCAATGCGCGTATTAAAAGGCTGTCTATCACCAGTAACGTAGGTGATGAGATTTGATCCGCGCTTTTCTTCTATTTTTTCTATTAATTCTTTTTTAGTCATAAGGGTTCTTTAGAGCGTTTATTAGTATACAAGATGTAGCTCAATAAATCAAGGCCCCCCTTACTTACTATAGAATAGAACCGATCAATTAAGATCCTATGAATCCCGCTTCTCTACAATTTTTATCTCCTCTTCCGTCAATCCGTAAAGTTTATAAACAAGCCGATCAATTTTCTTCTCATATTCTTTAACCTTCCTTTGTTTGCCTTCATTGTCTAGATAATCCGATGCCTTTGTTATCATGAGTATTTTTTCAACAAATTCAATAAACGGTTTTTGCTCTCTGCGACCAAGTCTTCTTATAGGTAACCCCTCAATCGTTTCGATATCCGTTTGTGCCATAGTCCTCCCAGCTTCTAGAGAAATAGACTTGTAGTAAAAATTGAGCAAGCCAGAATTAATGATTGATGTAATATATTTAAGAGAATAATTACTATCAATTAGATTACCGACATGAACATTATTTAGTGCCAGTAGATGCGAATCATCATAAGCGCAAATTAGTGAATCGCCTGTTTGCCGAACAAATAGCTTTTCCGTAAAATAGTCCACGCCAACAAAACCACTTTTTATTTTGCTTTTATCAAATAAGATATAATTACCCTGTGGCGATATTGAGTATCTATTGATTTCACCACCTGAAATAATACCTTTAAGCCACTTTACTCCCTTTTGCTTTTTACTGACAATCGCACTTTGCCCCATTTTTCCAATTAACCCGCTATTGAACT
>JAXDBW010000021.1:0-21990 GCA_034678405.1 Patescibacteria group bacterium
CCCTGGCGAAAACAATAAAAGAATACTTATGACCAAGCATGACCCGGAGGATATCCAATCCGAAATCGAAAAACGAGCCAGCCGCCGTACCAAGCGGAAGAAGCCCTCGATGAAGGTGTCGGGTCGCAGCGTGAAAGAGCTGCAGCGCATCCTCATAAATAAAAAGGGGGCAGGGACGAAGGGTTCGTCCCGGTAGAGGCATACGCCTCTAGCGGGGTTGACACCCCCTATCACATCTGGTATGGTACGGATTACTCGCCTGTTAATGGCACGTATTGAAGCTATGCAAAACATATTAAATATTGTCCAAATTGTTCTCGCCGCGATCATGGTCACGGCCATCTTATTGCAAAATAAAGGTACCGGCCTGGGCAGCGCCTTTGGCGGCGGAGAGAACGTCTATCGAACTAAGCGAGGATTTGAAAAGACGCTCTTTACTGCGACCATCGTGGTAAGTGTCTTATTCTTTGGCACCGCTCTGGCCAACGTCCTCCTGCAGCGATAAGCCTGCGCGGCGATCGCTTATTATCTGTACCGCTCCGTGAAGAACATCTTCTCATTCCGCAACAAACGAAATACCCCAATATCAAACGGTGAACGCCGATTCCGACCGGCTATCACTGACGAGCAAGCTGACTGGGACAAACAGCTCGTCTTTTCGCTGGCGAAGAAACGATTCCCCACCTGGGAGCAGCTGCAGTATTTGCCGATGTACTTGACCAAGCTCGAGCGCCTCATCATCCGCGCCCTGCTCGGCGTGATGATCGTGAGTGTCCTCTACCTCCTCTTCAGTTTCTACAATAGTCACGTCCTCTACCTGCCAAAAGCTGGGGGTGAATATAGCGAGGGGTTACTTGGTCAGCCAACCTACATCAATCCCATCCTGGCCCAGAGTGATACTGACCGCGATCTCTCGAAACTCATCTATGCCGGTCTCTTCCGGTACAACGAGCAGCTCGAACTCGTACCTGACTTGGCCCAGTCATACACGATTTCTGATGATAAGAAGTCGTATACCGTCACGCTCCGCGAGGGGCTCACCTGGAGTAATGGCAACGCCCTCCTCGCCGATGATGTCATCTTCACATTTCAAACGATTTCCGACGCAGATTTCAATAGCCCCTTGTATTCGACATTCCGCGGAGTCACGGTGGCCCGAGTAGATGATCGGACAGTTACGTTTACCCTGGCTGAACCGTTTGCTCCATTTCTCTCAAACCTCACGGTTGGCATCCTCCCCGAACAAGTATGGAGTGGGGTTCAACCCGCTAACTTCCGGCTGGCTGAATACAATACCAAACCAATCGGATCGGGTCTGTACCAATTCAAAGAGCTGACCAAAGATCGCTCAGGTATGATCAAGACCTACACGCTCGAACGGAATCCACTATATCATGGCGCAGCGCCATACATTGATTCACTGGTGTTTCGTTTCTACACCGACTTCCCCACCGCCCTTGCCGGGCTGAGCGCGGGAAATGTCGATGGCCTCAGCTATGTCCCAAAAGATTATCGAGATCAGCTCGCTGAAGTCAACGATGTACATATCCACTCACTCCAGCTGCCACAATATACCGCGGTCTTCTTCAACCAGAAGAATGATATTTTCAAGAATGAAAATGTCACAAAAGCGCTCTCTCTCGGCACGGACAAACAACGCATTCTCACCGAAGCCCTCAATGGCCAAGGACAAATCATCTATGCTCCCATTCTCCCTGGGTTCCTCGGCTACAACCCAGATATCGAAAAATTCGACTACGATCCTGACCGTGCCGCTGCCGTTCTCGATGAGCAAGGCTGGGAAGTACCCGATGATGGTGGCCTCCGCCAAAAAGACGGCGCGGAGTTGAAATTCTCCCTCACCACCGTCGACCAGCCAGAATACCTGAAAACAGCCGACATCCTCCGGGAAAACTGGGAGGCAATCCACGTCGGCGTCGAACTGAAAATCATGAATCCGAACCGCGTGGACAAAGAAGTCATCAAACCGAGAAACTATGAAGCCTTCATCTACGGTGAGATTCTCGGATCAGACCCCGACCCCTATCCATTCTGGCACTCAAGTCAGAGTCTCGATGGCGGTCTCAATTTATCCAATTATTTTAATAAAGACGCAGACAAACTCCTCGAGGAGGCCCGCCAGACCGACAATGCTGATGAGCGCGCTCAGAAGTATATCGATTTCCAAAATATCTTGATCTCGGATATGCCGGCTGTCTTCCTCTATAGCCCCTCATATGATTATCCCGTCGATCGCAAAATCCAGGGTATCGATGCCACACGCATCACTATCCCCTCGGATCGCCTGAATGGGGTCGGCACTTGGTATATCAAGACACAGCTGGGCTGGAAATAATATCCGCGGGCGAGTGGCGGAACTGGCAGACGCGCACGGTTCAGGGCCGTGTGGGAGCAATCCCATGGAGGTTCAAGTCCTCTCTCGCCCACCACGGTACTTGTCGCGAACTAATGAAACACTATGACACCAACTAAACAAAAAAAACAATCACGCTCACGCCGTCGTGGCGGGGCACCAAAACTCCGGATCATCCCTCTCGGCGGCCAGGAAGAAGTCGGCCGCAACATGACCGTATTTGAATACGGTACTGACATTATCATTGTTGATATGGGGGTACAATTCCCCGAGGAAAACATGCCCGGTATCGACTATATCGTACCGAATGTCGCCTACCTCAAAGGTAAAGAAAAAAATATCCGCGGCGTGGTCTTCTCCCACGGGCACCTCGACCATATCGGAGCGGCTCCTATCCTCCTCGAGAAGCTACAGAACCCGCCAATCCTCGGCCGGCCGCTGACACTGGCCCTCATCAAAAATCGCCAAGAAGACTACAAGAAAGGATCGACGAAGAAACTCCGGACCATTCAGATCAATAGAGTCACCGATCGACATCGACTGGGTAAATTTACTGTGCGCTACTTCCCGGTCGATCACTCAATCATGGACGCCGTCGGGGTTATCATCGAAACACCGAGCGGCACGGTCATCCACCCTGGTGACTGGACGTACGAAAAAGATCCCATCGGCCGTCAGGCAATCACGTACGCGCAACTCGCCAAACTCCCGAAACCAACCATCCTCATGCTGGAGAGTCTCGGCTCGACGAACACCAAGGAGCGCGTCCCAGAGCGAGTCATGCATGAAAATCTCAACCGACTCATTCGTGAAGCTCCCGGCCGGGTGGTCATCGGCACCTTTTCCTCCCAGATTGAGCGGATCAAGAACGTCATCGAATACGCTGGCTCAATCGGGAAAAAGGTAGCCCTCGATGGCTATAGCATGAAACTGAATATTGAAGTCGCCCGTAAGCTCGGCTATATCAAACCGGGCAAACACACACTGATCACCGTCGACCAGGTGAAGAAATATCCTGACCGGAGGGTAGTGGTACTGTGTACCGGCGCCCAGGGCGAGCCCAATGCTGTCCTCTCGCGCATCGTGAATGGCAGTCACCGCTTCATCAAGATCAAAAAGAGTGACACTATCATCTTCTCTTCATCAGTGATTCCGGGTAACGAGCGGACCATCCAGCGACTCAAAGACAATATGTATCGCCTGAGTGACAACGTCGTCCATAGTGATATCATGGACATCCATTCCAGCGGCCACAGCACGGCTCAGGATTTAGTCGAAGTGGTCAATCAAATCAAACCCACGTACTTCGTCCCCGTCTATGCGAATCATTATTTCCTCAAAGAAGCCGAGAAATTGATGGTCCGGCATAAATTCCCCAAACAAAACATCTTCATCCTCGACAATGGTAACATCCTCGAGGTGGACAAACGCAAAGCCAGTATCGCTCCGAAGAAAGTCCCCTCTGATTATGTCTTTGTCGATGGGCTCGGCGTCGGGGACGTCTCCAATGTCGTCCTACGCGACCGCCAGATGCTGGCTGAAGACGGCATGTTTGTCATCATCGTCACCGTCGACAAGAAGACGGGTGGCATCGTCGGCAATCCGGATATCATCTCCCGTGGATTTATCTACATGAAGCACAATAAAGATCTCGTCGAGAAAGTGCGGGTCAAAGTGAAAAACATCCTCAAGGACCAGGAACCACGCGCCCAGGCTGACGAATCATATATCAAGAATAAAATCCGCGATCAGATCGGCCAGTTTCTCTTCAGCAAAACTGAGCGCCGACCGATGGTGTTGCCGGTAGTGATTGATGTATAACTAATGCTAATGAGTTACACAAAAGGCCCGACACGATGTCGGGCCTTGTTTATATACCACTCTATACCCCCTACAAAGACAACATGCGCACCTGGGGAGCTCCAGTGCTACGTGGCGTGACAAGTAATTCATCAATGCCATCATTATTTACGTCCCCTCCACTGAGTTCTACGCCACCACGGAAATTAGTAGCAAACACATATGCCTGCTTCTGTACCTGTTCACGGATGTTGTATACTTTCACTTCTGGACTGGTGTTTCCACCTATACCCACGACAATTTCTTTGGTGCCATCACCATCGGTGTCGACACCGGCCAGTGAAACGCCTCCCCGGTACTGTGAATCAAACGCAGTAAAGCCAGGCGAAAGACGTTTAATTTCATTTTTCCGAATCTGGAAAATTTGAATATGGGCCGCCCCAACTTCAGGACCAGTAATGATTTCATCTTTTCCGTCACCATCAGCATCAACTGCAGTCACCATGATTCCTCCTCGAAAACTGGGTCCGTAAGCCATAAAGTTAGTCAGCGCCCGACCCTCAGCATTATAGACCATCACCTGCGGACCGCCGCCCCGCATCGCTCCGACGATAATCTCGCGCGTGCCGTCGCCATTGGTATCTCCACAAGTCAGGTGAATACCCCCCTCAAACTTTCCGTCGAGGACGAAGAAGCCATTATTGAGCACATTACCGTTTCCATCAAACACTTTTACCAGCGGCCACCCGCCTTGACCCTGGCCAGTGATAATTTCATCGGTTCCGTCTCCATTGACATCACAGGCAGTGACGGTAACGCCATGACGTAATGTCTGAGCATACGCAAAAAATTGGCCTTTGAGGCTGCCGGCATTATCAAATATTCTGACCTGGGGTGCCATACCAGAATGCGTACCGGTGATAATCTCATCCCGACTGTCCCCAAGCACGTCTCCTGACGTGGTATAAAATCCACCTCGGAGTTGTGTGCTATAAGAGAAAAATGATGGCCCCTCAGCGATTTCAGATCGAAGGATGGTCAATGCGTTATCAAAGTGTGCCAACCACAGTGTCTCCGCATCAGCGTCGAGTACCCGGCCGGCACCTGCGTTGTAGCTGGCCGCTATTTCCGCTGCCGTTCGTACCCGGCTTGAGACGCGCATTTCATCATAGGCCGCCCGTCCGGCATGATTATATATATGATTTTCTCTGACGTATGCATTTCCACGCTGACCCAGATAGTTCTCTCCATCTGTATACCCCTTGATCGTCCACGTAGTTTCACCGTAGGCTGCAATCAGCTGATAGGGCTGGCCATTGATATAGACAACTGGCGACTGATCAGCCGACCAGGTGACCGCCAAATGGTACCAGGTCCCATCGGTCCAGGTAAAGCTCTGTTGCGTGCGCCAAGCCTGATACCGTCCATCAGACCGATAGGCAATAAATTGTAATACGTCGATATTACTATCCTTACCCCGTCTGAATTCATAGGTATCAGCACCATTTTCATCGACGCCACTCAAAATCTCCCAATACCCGGTGCCAGTATTCCAATCTGTCGGCTGTACCCATGCCTCGATCGTGCCCGCACTGGGACTAAACCCGACGCCATCGGAAAACGAATAGATGGGCACGTCTGATTGACCGACTTGGAGTGCCTGACCCAGCTTTCCCGTAACATACGTCGGCGTTGTCTCCATGGTAAATGCAGATGCACGAGCTGGTGTGGCCCAGGCTATATATGCTGCGCCTACTCCTAAGATAAAAAATGCGAACGCAAAAAAATGACTCACTCTTCGCATATGTAAGATGGTATACATAATCCCCATAGTTATTATTATTTAGTTTTATTTTTGTTACTATTTGCACTAATTATAGCACATTTTCAAATCAAAATCAACGTGGTACAATAGAGGCATGAAAAAGACTGTTTTCTCTGGCATCCAGCCTTCGGGCCAGCTCCACATCGGCAACTACTACGGCGCCATCAAATCCTGGCTCGAATTGCAGTCCGACAAGAAGTTTGACTGCATCTTTGGCATTGTCGACTACCATGCGTTGACCGAGAATCCTGAACCAGCAGATTTGCAAAAACGCGTCTTCGAAACGACTGTTGATTTCCTGGCGGCTGGTCTCGACCCGAAGCAGAGTACTATCATGCTCCAGTCACTCGTCCCCGAACACATCGAGCTTGGATGGGTTTTTAATACCGTCACCCCAGTCTCTTGGCTCGAGCGCATCCCCACGTTTAAAGATAAAGCCGCGCAGTTCCACCAGAATATCAACATGGGGCTCCTCGATTACCCCGTCCTGATGGCCGCTGACATCATTATTTATGGGGCACACCTCGTCCCTGTCGGCCAAGACCAGCTCGCCCATATTGAACTCGCGAGACAAATTGCGAAAGCATTCAATAAACGATATGGCACCCAGCTCGTGGAGCCGCAGGAAAAAGTCACCCCCACCCCGAAAATCATGAGCCTGACTGATCCGACGAAGAAAATGAGCAAAAGCCTCGGATCCAAATCATATATTGCCCTCGCGGATGAACCAGCGACCATCGAGAAGAAAATCAAATCCATGGTCACTGCCCAGGGTGATGAGCACGATATGATGCAGCTTTTCATGAAGCGGAATCCAGAAATACATTCCGAGTTTCGATCCGGTGAACCGACACAGCAACTGATCCGCAGCGAGCAGGATCTCTATGATCTCAGTCACGAACTCGGTCAGAAAAAATTCCACACCTATATGGTCTATTTCAATCTCTACATGCTGCTTTATCTCTTCGGTGAGACTACTGATCGGAAACAGTTAATCACCGCCCTCGAATCAGGTCAGGTGCGCTTTGCTGAGTTTAAACAAATGCTCATTGAGCGCATCAGTAATAATCCTGATCTCGCCGCTTTCCGCACTAAGCGCACCAACCTCCTGAAACATCCCAAACAAGTCGAAGCGACACTCACCACAGGCAGTGCTCAGGCCCAAACGCGAGCCCAACACAACCTCACTACTATCAAAAAAGCAATCGGCATTATCTAACCAAACGCACTGACCATCAGTGCGTTTGTTCTTTATAGTATATCGTACCCTGATCGGAGGTCGGTATGTTTACGGAAGGCCGTTTCATCAGACGGACTGAGGAGATTCACGTCTTCATGCGTGACCCTGATAGCCTCACCATTGAGGCTCAGCGTCTCATCTATGAGATCCATGAGCACCCGTCCAACTCGGGTATGGTGGCGTGCTTCCTGGCTCATCATGAGATTATCCCGGTTACCGCAGAGATGCGGATGATATTCATGACTCAGTGGAAGAGTCAACGCTCCAACGATCCTATCTCAGATGAGGCGCCTCAGCACCAAACAGCCGCTCACGCGTAACGCGCCAGCGGCTGTACTTTTATACAGCTAATAATTTTACGCCTTGCCAACGTACTCACCAGAATCAGTATTCACAACTATCTGATCGCCTTCGTCGATGAAGAGTGGCGCGTTGATTTCTAATCCGTTCTGAAGAGTCACTTTCTTTGTCACTGACCCCTGGGCCGTGTCGCCCCGTATGCCCGGTGGCGCTTGAGTGACCTCATAGGTAATCTTCTTCGGGATTTCCACGCCGATTGGCTGGCCGTTGAAAAGCAGCACATCCACGTCGAGATTTTCGATGAGATACTGGGCGCTGTCACCGAGTTGCTCAGCCGTCACGAAAAACTGATCATAGGACTGCTGATCCATGAAATGGTACTCGTTGCCTTCATGGTATAGGTAGTTAGCCTTCGACCGAGAAATATCAGCTTGGTCAACTTTGTCCGCGCCCTTAAATGTTTTCTCCAGAGTCTGTCCAGTTTTGAGATTACGGAGCGTCGTGCGCATCACGCCCTGGCCTCTGCCCATTTTCACAAATGAGTGTTTGGTGATGGCAAACGGTTCCCCGTCTACCACAATATACGTACCAGACTTGAGATCATTGATGGCCAACATATTAGCGAGTGGTATAGGGGATGAGCGCCATGAAGCGTGCTCGTTTCACGGCCTGGGACAATTTGCGTTGGTGTTTGGCGCAGATGCCGGTTTTTTTTCGCGGGAGAATCTTGGCATACGATGAGAGAAATCGCTGCATCGTATCAGTCTGCTTGTAGTCAATATCAATAATGCCATTCGTACAGAAATAGCAGTCTTTCTTCGTTCGCGTTTGGGGTTGTTGTTTTATCATAGATATTTAAAAAGGGATGTCCTCTACATTAATTTCTGGCTCTTTGTCATCAGCTGGAGCCGAGCTCGACTGGCTCGCGCTGGACGCACCGCCACCGGTATTGCCACCGGGGCGATCCAGCATGATCAGGCTCTCGGCCACTATTTCGGTGCGATAGCGTTTGGTACCACTCTGGTCATCCCAGGAGCGTGTCTGGATGCGGCCCTCGACATAGACTTTGCTACCCTTTTTCAGATACTGGCCGACGATATCGGCGAGTTTGCGCCAGGCGACGACATTATGGTACTCGACCTGCTCTTTTTGCTCACCACTCTGGTCGGTCCAGCGGCGGTTAGTGGCGACGCTAAACGAGGCGACTGATTGACCGCCGGATGTCGCGCGGACCTCTGGGTCGCGAGTGACATTACCGATGATCATTGCTTTGTTGAGATTCATTGCCATATAATTGATTCCTCTTCCTAAATGTTATCGTCACTTAATATTTCGTCGAGTTTTTTGTCGAGTTCCTCGAGACTGACGCGTGGCACATCTGCCTGGGCTTCATCTTTCTTTTGTTCAGTTGCTTGCTGTTTCTCGCTCTGGCGTTGCTCTTTCTTTTCTTTTTCCTGGGCTTCGGCCGCCGCCACGTGGGCTTCGCGCACCTTGCGCTCCTGGATCTTCTCACGGATGCGTTTTTCCTCCTCGATCTGCTCAGGAGTCTTCACCTGCTTCCGGACCATCAGGTAGCGGAGCACTTCCGGCATCAGACGGAGACCACGCTCAATCGTTCTGGTGCTCTCAGTTTCCGCGTCAAATTCAGCAATCATATAGACACCTTGCTGTAGCTTCCCGATAGGAAACGCAAATTTGCGACTCTCCCACGCAGTATGGGAGGTCACCTGCGCACCGGCTTTGGTCAATTCGTCAGCTACCTTCTGCTGGAGACCGGCCTGTGCCTCGTCGCCGGCTGCGCCCGCGACAATATACAATAATTCATAGTGTTGGCTCATATATATGGTCATTAACGTGCACCACGGTTTAAAATCAGGTGCAATATATGAAGGTAGTGTAGAGCTTACCAGGCGCCCCTCCCCCTGTCAACCCCGTTAGAGAATCCTCTCTAACGGGGTCAAGGACATAGCCAGCGGCCCATATTTCTTGATATACTATACACCACAGACTCCTCTCGTATGCATACCTACAGCTTTATCTTAGGCACTAACCCCATTATTTCCCTGGCAGAATTCTTCCGCTATGCCGAGCGGCAGAATATATCACCAGACATCGTGGATATCACCAGTCACGCGATTGTATTTCGGGTGCCCGAGGCACTCACCCTCGGACAGTGGCAGCAGCAGCTCGGCGGCACGATCAAAACCGCCCGGGTTATCGACACCTTCGGCACTATCAATGCCCTGAGTGCCGCGCTGACCTCTGAGTATCTCCACCAGCATGTCTGGGCCCAGACTGAGCAAAAAATTGTCTTCGGCTTCTCGCTCTATGGCACGATCGCCCAGCAGCAGCACAAGACATTTGACAGACTCGGCATGCAGGTGAAAAAAAGCCTCGCCGCTGAGGGATACGCTGCCCGATATGTAGCGGCTGGTGAACATGTGCTGACGAGCGTCCAGGTCACGAAGAATACTATGATCGAGCGGGGTGGGGAAATCATCATCATATCGGGGCTCTATGGATGCTATCTGGCGGTCACTGAGACGGTGCAAAATTTCGAACAGTACTCTATCCGTGATTATGATCGACCACAACGCGACGCTGTCTCGGGCATGCTGCCGCCGAAGCTAGCACAGGTCCTGATTAATTTTTCTGGAGCGACGCCGACCGAGCACCTGCTCGACCCGTTCTGCGGATCAGGCACCATCATCCAGGAGGCGCTCCTCATGGGATGGCAGCGGGTCACTGGTTCTGACATTAGCGATCGAGCCATCAGCGACAGCACAGATAATGTCGCCTGGCTACACCAGCAGTATCCCGACCTAACGGGTACCGCCACGCTGAAAACGGTTGATGTGTCCAAACTCACTGATGCGGTTTCGATCAATGACGTCGATGCCATCGTCACCGAGCCCTATCTCGGTCCGCCAGTCCGCGAGGAGCCAGAGGTAATCGAAATGCTCACCATCATCCAGGAGCTCGAAACGCTGTATCTGGCTGCCTTCCGTTCTTTTGCGCAGGTGCTGAAATTCGGAGGGCATATTGCCATCGTCTTCCCTCTCTTCAAAACACGCCACGGCATCTACTCACTGAAAATATTAGAAACGTTGCAGGCTATGGGATTCCAGCGGATCAACCCCCTGCCGGATAGTGTTTCACTCTTTGCGAAAGTAGGCCCCACTGCCCGTGGGTCGCTCGTCTATCATCGTCCGGGCCAGCATGTCGAACGAGAAATATTTATCTTCGAGTATAAAAAAGCCGAGGCCGTATAAGACGACCTCGGTTCACCGAGAGGGCGTATGCCCTTTCATATAATCGAGAAAATAACCACCACCTTTCTGTACAGTCGGCGCTGGGATTTGGATCCGCCTATCCATCGACCGACTGGGCTAGGTAGCCGTAGCATACAATGGCCAGGGTCACCTCCTTTCACCCACCTGACGACGGAATTCCGTGGACATGATGAACTGCATGGTGGTCCTCCTTTCGAAAGGGGTGAATAGGCGAGGTCATCACTGATGACCCGTGTTGACGATAGATGACTGCGATCAGCCATCGTTGAAGTTTGTGACGGCGCGAACGCCGCTTGGTACTGTGCGGGTCAGCCAAAACTGCCTCCTTCTGCTACGCAAAGGGGTTGTATAGTGTGCGATCAACTATTCCTCCTATCTATAGTATATCGTAGATATCCGTTCTGGACAATATATTTATCATGCGTCCGGCTGATATGTGACACGATAGAGAGCCCCAGCCGCATCATCAGAGATGAACAGCACGCCGTCGTGATCAAACCCCACGTCAACTGGCCGTCCCCAAACTGTGCCATCCGCATCAAGCCAACCGGTGGCAAAATTGACTGGCATCACGGCAGGCTGTGATATATCGATGCGTACAATCTTATACCCGGTTGGGATTGTTCGATTCCAGGATCCATGAAACCCAATCAGCATCATGTTATTGAGCGCGTCTGGAAATGAATCGTTATCTGTCACAAAACTAATACCGAGTGGAGCAGAATGTGCCTGCATCTCATATCGAGGATATTCGGTGTTTGTGCAATACTCATCATACGATCCTGCGTATTCAGGATTGACCACCCCCGCACCATAGCAATACGGCCAGCCATAGTTGCGGCCAGCACTCAATACATTGACCTCTTCGGGTGGGATGTCATCGCCGATGCGATCCCGGCCATTATCGACGCTCCATAGCTCGCCATCATGAAACATAATGCCAACGGAATTGCGCAAGCCGCTCGCAAACACCTCTTCTCCACTACCATCAAGATTGTATCGGACAACGCTGGCTCGCCGCGCATCTGACTCTTCACAAACGTTGCAGCTCGAGCCGATCGACACATACATTCTTTTATCAGGCCCGATGACAACGGTGCGCGTGCTATGCCCACTGCCGCTCGGTAGCCCGCTAACCAAGGTCTCTTTTGAACTATAGCTACCATCAACCTGAATATCTCGATACACTGACACCCTGTCTTCTTCGCCTGCATAGAGATCACCATTATAATAAAACACGCTGTGAATACCCTGTAGCCCATGATCAATAACAATTGGATCCTCTGCTATCCCGTCGCTATCTATATCTGGCAGCAATACTATAGTGGCTGCGCCCTTGTCTGCTACGATCAGGTTGTTCGCCGCATCAAAGGTAAAAAACCGTGGCGCATTCAGTCCAGCTGCATAGACTTGAATCGAAAAGCTCGACGGCATATTTATGGTCCGCGCGATCGCAAACACACCATCCCGATATTTGTCGGGCACCATTAATTGCTGAGGAACTAATGTGGTTACATCAACGGATACCGTTTCATCATTCGTTGCTGGGGTAGGGCTGCTTGTATCACTACTCGTATTCGTCGTAGTATTGAAATTATTCTTATATATCTCGTCAGCCGTCGGCCCCGGTCGAAACAGAGAAGTATTAGTATACACAAAATAAATCCCATAGCCTAAGACAACGGCGAGGACTAGTGCAAAAATAATGATTGTTGGTTTCTTGGGCATGCAAATGGTATCAAAGAAAAATCCTCCTTCTGCACTATACCATGCATGCTGGATACGTCATATTCTGAAATATATCGTATCTCCGTCCTGGACGATATATGCACCCCAAAAAAAATCAAATAAAAAAGACCCATGCAACAAGTACATCCGAGGGTCTGCGTAAAAGAACGAAAGAAAGAGCGATGGAGCCGAAAGGTTTGTGCCTTTCGCCACTTCCTCACGGGAGGAAGATTAGAACGGAACTACCCAATAGATACAAACTACTCATCGGTCAAACATATGACCGTAACAATTTCTAAATACACGCCTCGGAATAATGCATCACTCACCTAACAGAACGTTATGGTCAGCGGCTAACCTACTGCGGAATAACCTCCGTGGCTTCACTCACGAAATTGGTCGATCTGTTGCTCGTAACCGGCTTGGTGCCAGTGACGTGCACAACCTGACCTGACGTCAGTGTAGCGAAACGACGATTACTCTTGATCGCAGAGAAGTGAACCCGTACAACACCATCGTGGGTTTGGATTGCTCCAAGGCCCATAGCAATGTTATACCACTGAACTCGGCCAAATCCGGTCGGTAGTCCTTCGGTATTCGGGTCGGTCTTCGGTGAACTGATCCGGTGGCGGGGCAGTGCGGCTTTCATCCCAGGAAATTTCGAAACGAAATCTTCTAGGACAGAACACATCTGCGACCACTCGTCGAAAATCGGACACGTGACCCGTCCGTCTTCATAGTAGCACTGGCCTTCCCAGGTAACCTGCGAGGTGATGAAGTAGTTGCCGTTTTGAGCAACAACTGCTACCTCCCAGAGTTGGAAAGATCCGTCTCCGTTGAACTGGAGCATCCGAATGTTGTTTTCCGGATACTTCACATACGTGGAGCGGCGGGAGCCAGGCTTGACTACCATCTTCAGCCGATACACTGACTGTCGATGTTCTCTGGACAGATTTTCGGCCGGAGTGACGTTCTTTTGACTGTCGACATTCACCACCAACACGTTCATGTTGGCTGCGACACAGAGCTCAAGGCCAATCGTGTCGCCGGGACGAAATCGGCTTCCGATGAATCCATCATCGCTGATGGCCATTCGGACCGGACGATCGTGATGCGAATCGCGAGCATCAAAAGCAACAACTTTCACTGACACTCCGTTCATTGGAACGAAAGCGTCTCCCTGATTCACACGCACTACGGTGCGTGCATTTTCATGATTAGACATTACACATCTCCTGCATTTTGTAACGCAGGACAATCACTGTAGATCATCCTAGCATTACGTTATAGGTTGAGAACAGCTAGCTGCGGTTAACTGATTAACCGGCAACTGGCTGTCCTCAAGCAGGGGCGTGGTAGTTCGTATCTATGTTTTCAAAGGTCTGATGTTACCCTCCAGAAATGAAAACGGTCCCCTCATGAAGAGAGCACCAAGTGTAGTAGTTTTATCGCCGCTCTCTCCTTCGGCTTCGTTATCAAGTTGTAGTGTAACGGGGTATCATATACCTAAAGCTCCCCCCTGTCAAGGGGTGGCTGTGTATAATTAGCTAAATAATGACTAATTTTAGCCATTAATTATATCCGAAAATAGATAGTATCTCCGTCCTGGACGACGTACTCCTTGCCCTCGAGGTGCATGAGGCCTTTTTCTTTAGCACCAACTTCCCCACCGGCCGTGACGAGATCCTGCCAGTTTGTGACCTCTGCCCGGATAAATTGCTCCTGGAAATCAGTGTGAATCACAGCCCCGGCTTCCGGTGCCGTGGCGCCACGTTTGACAGTCCAGGCACGCGTTTCATCTGGACCCGAGGTGAAGAAGGTAATTAAATCTAGCAATTCGTATGCCGCCCGGATGAGCCGGTCGAGACCGGTCTGCTGCATCCCGAGACTCGTCAGATACTCCCTGGCATCCGCCTCATCCATGGCCACCAGCTCTGACTCTATTTTCGCACTGACCACGAGATGCCCCGGTACATCCTGGGTGAGCTTGTCTTCATCTACGTTCATCACATACATCATGGGCTTCATGGTCAGTAAATGCAGATCATAGAGCTGCGCCTGCTCGTCATCTGATAGACCTACCTCTCCAAGCAGTGCTCCATTATCTAACAATGTGTGCGCTTTTTGATAGATGGCGAGAGCCTGTTGCTCCGCCTTCTCCCCGCTGCGCGCGCGTGGCTGCGTTTCTTCGATTCGTTTATCGACGGTCGCCAGATCAGCGAAGATCAGTTCGGTATTAATAGTTTGTTTATCCGATTCGGGGTTTATCTCCCCAGTCACGTGAGTCACGTCATCATCAGTGAAGTTTCGCACGACCTGACAGATGGCGTCGACCTCGCGGATATGAGAGAGGAACTTATTCCCCAGTCCCTCGCCTTTGTGCGCACCCGCGACTAAACCAGCGATGTCCACAAATTCGATCACCGTCGGGATGACCTTTTTTGAATTATACAGTTTCGCCAACTGCTCAATCCGCTCGTCGGGTACCGGTACCGTACCGACATTGGGGTCGATCGTGCAAAAAGGATAGTTAGCCGCATCGACCTGTTTCCGGGTCAGGGCGGTAAAGAGGGTTGATTTGCCGACGTTGGGCAGTCCGACGATGCCGATAGAAAAGCTCATAGTGCTAGTAGTATAGCAAAGAATTTATTATACTTACACTACATGCTTCACCGATTTTATCAACCATCCCTCATACCCGAGGACGACGTCCTCCACATTACCGATCCCGAGCTCGTTCGGCAAATAACCACCGTGCTCAGGCTCAAGTCAGGAGACGAATTTGTCATCTTTACCCCCCGGACTGAGTACACCGTGGCATTTGAGAATGCGGAAAAAAACACTGTCACTGCCAGACTGGTACGAGCTGCCGCTCCTGATCGGGAGCCCCGCCGACGTCTCATCCTCTACCAAGCCTTGCTGAAGAAGGATAATTTCGAATTAGTACTCCAAAAAGGCACTGAACTCGGCGTCCACGGATTCGTTCCCATCGTGACTGAGCGAACGATCGTACGGAGTATCTCCGACCACAAACGCGCCCGCTACCACAAAATCCTGACTGAGGCGACAGAGCAGTGCGGCGGAACCCATACACCCAAATTATCTGACACGAGTGCGCTCGGGCAGCTCACCCATGATATGCGCAAGCTACCGGGGGCCTGGTTTGTCGCTGACGAAACAGATGCGAGGAAACCACTGGCTGCCGCTATCGCTGATTGCGCTGAACCGATTCGGGTGATTATCGGGCCGGAAGGCGGCTTTGCTCCAGGAGAAATCGATATGCTCCACCGGGCTGGCGTCCGCTCGGTGACGCTGGGCAATCGCATTCTCCGGGCAGAAACAGCGGCCCTAGCAGCTGCTAGTATTGTTTTATTGAGTCAGTAGACCATTTTTGGTATACTTAAGGAAATGCATTAATACATATCGTGTATGTTTGAGAACGTCAATCAACCGCAACAGCCTAACCAACCGGCCACTGGAGGAGATCAACCGCAGAAAGATTGGGGCCCCTGGAAACCAATCAGTCAGTCACAGCGTGCGGGCGGCCGTCCCGCTGGTCCACCACCGCCACCACCACTCGGGCAAGCCCAGACCGCCACGCCCACGGCTCAGCCGAACGCCACCCCTCCACAGTCGACTGGGCCAACCGTCCCGCCGCCGCCAGCCTCGAGCGCTCCGAGTCCGATGAACGTACCCGGCATGCCCTCGGGTGATGCGCCGAAACCACCTCGTCGTCGTTTTGCGGTGATTGGTATCCTCATCCTCGTCATCCTCATCGTCATTATCGGTGGGGTCGTCCTGGCTCTCAACTACTTCAGTGACACCACCGAGCCAGATGCTAATGCAAACGCAAATGTGAATGCTGCGGCTAATTTCAACGGGGTAACAAACGTGAATGCCACAACCAATACTAACCTCAATACCAACGCAGCAGCAAACGTGAATGGGTTATTTAATCAGAACCTAAATACCAATAGTAGCGGAAATGTGAATGCTGCGTCCAACACCAACGCGAGCGCAAATCAAAACGCCAATAGTAATGCAAATGCAAATACGAACGGGAACGTGAATACAAATGAAACGGTCAATGCCTCCACGCTCGACTCTGACAATGATGGCCTCACCGATGTCCAGGAAGATATCTGGGGTACTGACGTGCTCAATCCGGACACCGACGGCGATGGCTACCTGGATGGGACTGAGGTCGAAAATGGCTTCAACCCAAATGGACCTGGCACTCTATCGTCCTAATTACGAGACGCCCTACTTAATCGACAAAACCGGAGCCTAGCTCCGGTTTTTGGTTTCGAGATCCTCGAGAGCACGCCGAATCCACGGGAAGGCAATTTCTTCCCAGGGCAACTGGTCGAGCGGGAACCATTGATAGCCGCTCACGTCGTCATCCGGGATAATCTCACTGCCAGTCCAGTCGGCGACATAGGCGAGGTTAAGTGTGGCGTACTCATAGTCCTCTACATACGAGTCGCTATATACGCCGATAATGCGAAGATTGTCGACAGTAATGCCGAGTTCTTCTTTGAGCTCTCGTACGACGCTCTCTTCTGCCGTCTCCCACTCCTCCATAAAACCACCCGGGATGTCCCAGAGCCCTTTCCGAGGATTCACCGCCCGCGTAACGAGCAATAATTCCCCGGCATCGTTGAAGATATACGCGCCAGTGGTGGGCTTTGCATTCTGATAAAACGTAAAGCCGCACGCCGTGCATGTCGGATGGGCCAGCGGGGTATCGGGCGGGATTAAATCGCCGCCACAGACCGGACAGTGTTTGAAAAACTCAGTACTTCGCATAGAGTTAGAGGATGCCAATAGCAAATGCCGCCCACCAGCCAATGACTGATACGACACCGCTCCACATAAATGTCCGGCGGACATCCGGCGGAAGCTGGGTCATCAGCTGCTCGTCTGATAGCTGGAGTAGTTTCGGGCGGCCGATGCGATTAATTATGATCCCATCGATGATTAGCATACCGACAAAGCCAAGCTTCACGAAAAAGATGTCCGGCCGCGGATTGGGTATGAGAATCCAAAACGCAATACCGCTCACGATGGTAATCCCAAG
This sequence comes from Patescibacteria group bacterium, assembly GCA_034678405.1. Lineage (GTDB taxonomy): Bacteria > Patescibacteriota > Patescibacteriia > UBA10025 > JAHIVO01 > JAXDBW01. Next base: position 17,641 of record JAXDBW010000021.1, read on the forward strand.
GCCGATCCAGATAACCTTTGACCCAAATTCCATATAGTATTTGAGTTGGCCCCAGGACAACTGGCGACGAATAAATTGAAGATGCATGAAGACCGCGGCTCCCATGCCGACGACCACGCCGGCGATATGGAAAAATTTAGCGACGGTAATCCAGGTAATATGAATCATGATAACCTTATGGTTACTACGTATTAGATTGACTACGTCGATATGCCGCCACGACATTCTCGAGGAGCATGGCGACGGTCATAGGGCCGACCCCGCCCGGTACGGGCGTGGCCCAGCTTGCCTTGTCCCAGGCGGCATCACTGATATCACCGAGTACTTGGGTGCCTTTTTTGGTAAATCCCACGTCGATCAATATGACGCCATCCTTCACCATCTCCGCGGTCACATAGCCCGGCCGACCAACCACCGCTACTACGACGTCGGCTTGTTGGGAGACGTGGAGACAATCATCGACATCTGGCGAGCAGCTCACGGTTTGCATACCGTGCTGATTGAGGATATATTCGAGCGGATTCGTAAAGACCGGTGAATTGGCAAAAATCATTGCTTTCTTCCCGCCCAGTGAAACATCGGTACTGGCAATCAAACGATAAATCCCCTCCGCCAGACCCGGCACAATGTGTGGTTCCCCAGCAAGTAATGCCTGAATATTTGCCGGATGAAATCCATCTACATCTTTAGCGGGGTTGATAGCCTGAATTATTGCGTTTTCATCAAGACCGTGCGGCAGTGGCAACTGTACCACGATGCCGTGGATATCCTGGCGCTTGTTTAATTCCTCCACGCGCGCCAAGACATCGGCCTGGCTCGCGGTCGCCGGAAAGGTATGTTTCTCGAAATGAATACCAATTTCCTCAGCGGCTTTCTCTTTCAGCCCGACATACGTATGTGAAGCCGGATCATCACCCACGAGGACGATGGCCAAGCCCGGCACAGACGCCAACTGCCCCACCTCTGTTTTCAAGCGGTCGCGGATTGCCCGCGCCAGCTTTTTTCCATCAATAATCTTCGGCATATATGCACGTAGTATAGGTGTTTTTTGTATTAATGCAAGGCTTCGCCACTTTTTGCGTGACCAAAAAGTGGCAGAAAAAGTCACCGGGGCTTCAATGCGCTGGTGCTTGGCTTGGGGTATTTAATATTGGATGGGCTTAGAGAAGCCCCGGACCCCAGATGCTTACAAAGTTAATAACTAGAAAATTATTTTAGAATCCGGGTCTGGGATTTCTCCTGAGTTCTTCCTATATTGGTTGTGGGGGTTTAGCTCCTAGCGAATAGAAATCCCAGCGCTTCTTTTCTGCCGCTTTTCTTGGCGTCAAGAAAAGCGGTGAACTCAAATGTCCTGATACAACGGATACTTATCAGTCAGCGCTTTCACGCGGCCGGCGGCTTCTTTGAGTTTGTCGGCTTTCTGTGGGTTATGGATGACATCACCGATGATCCCGCCGATCTCCTCCATATCTTCCTCATGCATACCCCGAGTGGTCAGGGCGGGCGTCCCGAGACGGATACCCGACGGATCCATCGGGCTCCGCTCATCAAATGGGATAGTATTTTTATTGACGGTAATACCGACGCTATCAAGCAATGTTTCAGCTTCAGCGCCGGAGATATGTTTATTCGTCAGGTCAATAAGTAATAGATGATTGTCGGTCCCCCCGCTAATTAATGTGAAGTTCTGTCCCTGGAGGCTTTTCGCGAGGGCTTTGGCATTCTTTACTACCTGTTCACCGTATTTCTTAAACGATGCCGTACTCGCCTCCTTCAGTGCGACGGCGATAGCGGCCGTCTGATGGTTGTGCGGCCCGCCCTGCAGGCCAGGAAACACCGCCCGGTCAATCAGTTGGGCAAGGTTCCATTTACCGTCAGGATGGTATTTCTCCTTTAGTCGGTCGTCCGTTCGCGGGCACATGATCATGGCGCCCCGGGGTCCCCGGAGCGTCTTGTGTGTGGTAGTGGTAATAACGTCGACGGAATCGACCGGTGACTGGTGGACACCGGCAACTATTAACCCAGCAATATGAGCAATGTCAGCCACGAGATACGCGCCGACCTCGCTAGCGATTTCCCGAAATATCTTGAAATCAATTTCTCGCGGATAGGCACTGGCCCCACAAATAATCATCTGGGGCTGTTCTTTCTTCGCCATGTCGCGCACCTCATCGAAATCGATACGATGTGTCTCGCGATCCACGCCGTACGCCACCCCGTGGTAGTAGTGCCCGGAGAAACTCACCTTCCATCCGTGAGTCAGATGCCCCCCGTGAGTCAGACTCATACCGAGGACTTTGTCACCCGGATTCATCAGGGCCATATACACGGCCTGGTTCGCGGGACTGCCGGAGTATGGCTGGACATTTGCGTGTTCTACGCCGAAAAGTTTTTTCGCCCGGAACCGAGCTGCCTTTTCCACCACATCAATGAATTCATTCCCGCCATAGTAGCGTTTTCCCGGATATCCTTCGGAATATTTATTCGTCAGGATGGACCCGAGCGCTTCCATCACCGCCGGCGACGTGAAATTCTCTGACGGGATCATTTCTAAACCCGTCCGTTGCCGATGAAGCTCCTCCTGAATCGTGTCGAATATTTTTTTATCAGTGGCTTGAAGTGTCATACCTGCATTGTACGGGAAAAAAGTGTTCTTGTCACTTTTTTTCTGTACTGTCATTGCGAGAAATCACATGACGAAGCAATCTGACAATATATATTGACAACCTCAGAGTTCACTTGCTAAGGTGGAGCCACTTAGAAACAGAAACCAAACGCTTTTCAACCATTTCACGGAGGAACAAATGAACATTGATTTGGAACAAACCGTCACACAGATCATGCGGCATCTGCGCCGCGCCGACGCTGACTGTCTCCTCGTGCGTGACCTCGCGAGCATTCGCTACCTGACTGGCTGTGCGTTCCACAGTATTGGGGATGCACTCGTGCTCGTCAGCCAGCGTGGCGTAACCCTCTTCACCGACGGTCGCTACATCAGCGTCAAGCGCATGCTGAAAAACCAGCCCGTCGGGGTAGTCATCTGGGATCGGAAAGATATACCAGGTGCAATCTTCGACGTAGCCACCTACCGCCGGCGGACAAAAATGGTCATCGGCTTCGAACAGTCACACGACGCCATGAGTTACGGTTTCGTGCAGTCGCTCCGCAATGCGGCGCAGCGCACACGCTGGCGTAGCGCGGTGACGATCCACGCCCTGCCGGACATTATGCTACCGATCCGCAGTATCAAGACGCCCGCCGAGCTCCGGCTCATGCGACGGGCTACGGCCCGCGCTGACCGCGCGCTGCAGAACATACTTCCGCACGTGAAACGCGGTGTGACCGAACTGGACATCGCTCGCCTGCTTAATATTGAGCTGCGGAAACTGTCCGGCGAAGACGAACTGTCCTTCGCTACGATCGTAGCGTCTGGACAAAACGGCGACACGCCGCACGCCACTCCGGGCAACCGGAAAATCAAGCGGGGCGATCTTGTCACCATCGACTACGGCCTGGTGTACCAGGGATATCATACCGATACCACCCGGACGATTATCGTCGGTCGGCTCGAATCCCGCGCACAGAAGCTCTTCGACACGGTGCTGGCAGCGCAGCAGACTGCTCAGCAGGCCGCGCGACCCGGCATGACTGGCTGCGATATCGACAAGATCGCCCGCGACATTATCCTCGCCGCCGGCTATCGGGAAAAGCAGTTCCCGCATGGCACCGGACACGGAGTCGGGCTGGACATCCATGAGAAACCGCATATCACATCGTCACCGAAATTCGGCGGCGTCCCGCTCGTACCTGGCATGGTCTTCAGTATCGAGCCCGGGATCTATGACGAGGGCTTCACCGGCTGCCGGCTGGAGAATACCGTCGTCATGACCGAGACTGGAGCACGGTCACTCTCTCGACTGCCGATGGAGATTCGGGTCCCCTGATCACGCAACGGCTTGCTAACTATCACAAAGCCGCGAGCTCCCCGCCCGCGGCTTTTTATTTACTATAGTTGACCATTACCACTCGATCACGCGGACATGTGGCGCACCGGCTGACCGAGGAATCACAACCAGTTCCCCGATTCCGTCCGCATCAACATCTCCCCCGCCAAGCATCACCCCACCCAAAAATGTCCCGGCGTAACTATAGAACGATCGGGATAAGCGCTCACGAATATCATATACCCGTATCTGCGGCTGTGACTGGGTGCCCGGCGCCACCACAATCTCCTTGGTCCCGTCACCGTCAGTATCCACACCCGCGACCGAAACCCCACCCCGGTACTCACGGTTAAAGGCGAAGAAGCCGGGGGAGAGACGCTTCAGTTCATTGGGGCGGATCTGGAAA
>JAXDBW010000022.1:0-2520 GCA_034678405.1 Patescibacteria group bacterium
AGAGGAATTGGAAAAGACCAGAGCAGCGTTGAATTCTTGTACGGATGCTATTAATGGTAATCCGTGATTGTGTTTTGCCCACGAGGAGGCAACGATGACTAAACTATTTACTCCGGAAGACATACGAAAGTATTTTTATGCTTCGTGCCTCCTTGCGGGGCTTGCTTTAATTGCGATATTCTACATCGTTGGCACCGGCGGATCAGGAAACGTGTTGGACACATCCATTGTGGGTACTGGTACTGGTAGTATCCGACACGATTCCGAACACAGCGCCGACTTGGCTATGGCCGAAAATGCTTCTATCATCTATGATTATTCTCGGTCATGGGATGACAATGATAATATCGAAGTGGCCAAAAGTCAGTTTGTTGTGACTTCTGCGAACGGAGGATACAAAACGCAGTATTTGGTCAAGGGTTCGAGAGCTGGTCATAAAGTAGAGTATAGGGCCACCAAGATAGCTGGCAATGCCTCGTTTGCTTCAGAGATTTCCATGTCAGCCACCGAAGCAGGCGATGAGAGCCTAGATTCCATGTTTTGGTTAGATACCAGAGACGGATTAGCAACCATCCGTGGCCGTGTTTATAACTACGATGGCAGAAGGCCAGCTACTATCGAGGAAATTGATCAGGTTGGTAGATATTTGCTGAATTCTCACCTCAATGTCAGCAAAGAGCCCATAGTACCTGAAAGCTGGCTCGGGTCGTGCGAAGAACTCAATCGTGACATGATCCTCGATCCGACAGTACCGGATGGGTTATATATCTTGCCAGCCAACGATAGCAAGTACAATTACACCCTGGTTGATGGCAAGATAATTCGGGGCTTGAACATCTCCCAGGGCGAGCCTGTCTTGGAGGTAGTATCCGAGAATGGGACCCAATCCGAAAACGCAGCACCGGCGGCCCGAAAAGAGAGGGCCGCCAAATAAACAATCTTCTGACCGAAAAGGTTATACCTGCTTAATACCTAGAATAAGTATCCTCGGAGGATAAAAAAGGAGACAGATATATCTGTTGGTCGCGATTTTCGCGATATTTGGTATCGTAGGAGGCTCTGCCCTTGCCGCAGAGCTGAAGAACACTGTTACCGTCACTGGTAATGATTCTACTGGTGGGATGGTAAGCAACCAGTCTGCCGCGTCCATCGTAGTCAATGAGACGGCATCCGGCGCTTTCCTGAAGGATGTTGAGAAGAAGACCTACAAGCCCGGTGAGATGGCAAATTACACTTTCAGGCTATCTAATACCGGAACTGCAAAGCTCTCTGGTATCAAGGTAGTTGACGACCTGCTCGGGCCTATAAACATGGATGTATCCGAGATAGGTCCTGGCGAGTATGCTGAAGGAACTGCTCAGATGCCAGTCACTGAAGCTATGCTCCCTGGTCCTATTATCAACTATGCGGTTGCTACCATGAATGGGGCAGGTCAGACCATCACCCTCAATGCTAGCGCAGCGTTCGAGATCGAGGCCATTCCTGACATCAAGATCACCAAACTCACTGACGTAAGTTTTGTTGATATTGGGAAGGAAATAGTCTACACATTCACCATCGAGAACGTTGGTAGCCGGACTCTCTATGATATCAAGGCAATAGATGACAAGCTTGGCGAGCTGGAATTGCCGCAGACTACACTAGCACCCGGGGAGGTCATCACTGTCACAAAAAACCACGTAGTGACGGTTGAGGACATCGAGGCCTAGAGCATGTACGAGCTAGAAGCCCTGGGTGCCACGCTGGGCTTCTGGATCATGCTATTTTTATTTATCTACATTTTTTGGCCAAGGCGATGACTACCGATTTCCAGAAAATCCTGGCTGTACTTGTCAGCGTGGTGTCAGTCCTTGCCGGGGTAGTGACGATAGCCAGCTATCTATCAGGCGAGGACGTATACCCCCCTCCATCGTTGACTACGCAACCGTCCGAACCGCAACCTATCATCATTCATGCCAGGGCTGTTTTTATGGATGATGATAAAATATATATCATAGATTATAATAACACTTTAATTGCGTGGAATGAATCTTTGGATGTAGTTCAGATCTAATTCTTCTTTTTTTCCAGCAATCTTTATTTATCAATACTGCATAGTTACTCTTCATGGTCCGAGTTGTAATTTATCCTGTGAATTTGGCAACCGAAGACACGCTTGATGATATTAGAACAGAGCTTGCTACAATAAAATCAGACGTTGCTACTATGAAAACCGATCTCGCTGCTATATTAGCTATATTGGAGAGCTGATTATGGGATTCTTGAATCGTCTTCCTGCACGGCAGGACGGCTACTACAGCCGTAACCGAATGTGGAAGAATAAGGGTAGCGACACCGCAGCCAACCGCAGAACCCTGGTCAGCCCCAGTCACATGCTCATAAACATTGGTGGTGCCGGTGCTCATGCATATGAGTTAGAAGCTGCTGTAGAACTTGATTTGAACATTGATTCTAATTGGGATACGACTACACCGACTAATTATGCAGTCGCGGCCAATCGCGCTGGCAAGGACTTCTATA
>JAXDBW010000023.1:0-54384 GCA_034678405.1 Patescibacteria group bacterium
CTGGCTATTTGCTTTGAGTGTTTGAACACGGAAGGAATTAAATTGCTTCGGTGACGTGGGTGTCGCGAGGTAATAGATTTCTTGGACCCCGCGAAAACGGACATTGAATTTATCGAGTTCATGTGCCTCAACGAGATTGATCGGCTGGCTAATATCATGCTTTAGGAATTCAAAATATGGATTTTGGAGCAGATGGTTAATATTCTCCACCTTACCGGAAGAAAAATCATCGAGACAAATAACATTGTATGTTTTTACCAATTCATCACACAAGTGAGAGCCGATAAATCCGGCTCCCCCGATAACTAATATGTTTGGTCGCGTGTCGTTTGATTGTGGGGTCATACGTTATGAACGAAAACGAATTGATAAAAGGATAAAAAACATCTGCCAAGCACTTTTAAAAAAGCTAAATGGCGAACCAAGGAATGCCGAACCCGATTTATCCACCCACCGGGTTGGTACTTCGAGAATTGCAAATTGGTGGCGCCGACAGCGCTGGAGCATTTCCACATCAGTTGCCATATTATTAACCCTCAACTCCGGGAGAATTGTTTGGACAACTTTACGCGAAAATACCTTCGCTCCACACTGGGTATCCATGTACGGAAACCAAAACAGAAGCCGCACAACCATACGAAACCCCCAGCTGGCTAGGTTACGCGCAATGCTACGATTAATAACTTCCGATCCCCGCTTCCACCGTGAAGCAATTGCCCCGTCGTATTCCTGAGCGGCCGTAACGACCTTGGCAAATTCAGCAGGGCTGGTGGCCGCGTCTGCATCCACAAATCCCACGAGATCGCCCCGTGCGGCAGCAAAGCCTCGATGGATTGCCCCACCCTTACCAATTTCCTCAGGTATGTCGATATACCTGACGCGTTTCGGATGAGCGGCGGCAAACGCTTTGACAATACCTGCGGTATTATCGGTACTCCCGTTAATGACAATCACAAACTCAACCTCAGGATATTTTTCTGACTCACCAAAGTATGACCAATATTTCGCTAAGGTTTCACCAATCCGCTCCTCCTCGTTGTAGGCTGGGATAACAATTGATAAGAACATAATCAAAAATATTATACCTAAAATCCGCGGTTTCTACAAGGTGTACCCAATACTAAACCTATTCAGACTGCTCTCGGAACGTCCAATATTTATTCCCAAAGTAGTTACTCAACAGCACGAGTCCGATAGCGACGATCTTGGCAAAAAAATCATCATATGACCCAAACCATTGCTCGGCCGCGGTGTGCTCAACTATTGCATATGTGATACCAACATTGAGGAAATAATTAACAATGCTCACTACAAAGAACTTCGCATATTCCGATTTGGCCTTCCCGCTATTACCTCGATCAAACGTCCAGTGTTTATTGAGGAAGAAATTATTGAGGATCGCCAAAAATACACTGCACGCCGTCGCAATAATGTAGTATATCCCGAAGACACGAGTGAGCACTGTATACACACCAAAATCTACAATCGTACCCGCGACGCCGACAATGGCAAACTTAATAAACTGAAATGTTCCGGGATGTTGTTTCACGTAGGGATGATTTTGGATTGCGTGTAATGGGCTCATCGATTGTCAGTTACTGCCACATGAACCCCGCCGCGAAATGTCGTGGCGTAGGCGAAGAATTGACCACGCACCGTGCCGTCCTGGCTGAACATACGGACATGCGGTGCCCCAGTATAGCCTGCTCCCGTGATAATTTCATCGATGCCATTACCATCAGTATCACCGGCACTCACAAAGACTCCTCCCCGGAAATTCGTATCATAGGCGAAGAATTGACCACGCACCGTGCCGTCCTGGCTGAACATACGGACATGCGGAGCGCCAGTATAGCCAGCCCCGGTGATAATTTCGTCTACCCCATCGCCATTGACATCCCCGGCTGCGACCTGCACGCCTCCACGGAACGTAAGCGCGTAGGCGAAAAACTGATCGAGAACGTTGCCTGTGAGATCAAACACTCTGACATGCGGACCACCGGTATAGCCAGCTCCAGTGATAATTTCGTCTACCCCGTCACCGTCGACATCACCAGCTGCGACATAGACCCCGCCGCGAAACGTAGTGGCATACGCGAAGAATTGACCGATCACGGTGCCATCCTGCTCAAATACGCGGACATGAGGAGCGCCGCCATCACCAGCTCCAGTAATAATTTCGTCTACCCCGTCACCGTCGACATCACCCGTCGCGACATATACTCCATCACGAAATGTTTCCGCGTAGGCAAAGAACTGTGACTGGACTGCACCGGAGGCATTGAGCGCTCGGACGTGCGGAGCACCACTCGGACCAGCACCCGTAATCACATTCTGTGCCGACGGCAGGAGTAACCCTAGGCTGGCGCCTATATCAAGTCGTCCAGCGCCCATTTGCCCAGCGTACGCACTATTGAGGCTATCTATATCAACTGTGCCCTGCTCTAGACGGGCCTCAGTTTGCGCCATGGTCAGCGACGTATCATACGATAGCAGCAGTGCGGCTGAACCGGCTACTGCCGGGCTCGCCAGAGAAGTTCCTGACCATCCTCCCAGATAATAATCTGTAAGCCCCTGGCTCGGATCATATACTGCGGTCGAATAGTAGTTTGTAGCGGGAGCAGAGATATCAATACAATTCGTCCCATAGTTCGACCCCCCAGTAATCCTACCTCCCGAAGTATACGTTAGTATTGCGTCACTTTGGGTCGTCCCCGCCACACCAATGACATGATCGTTACATACGGGATACTGAGGATCTACATCGAGGTCGATATGCTCATTACCAGCCGCAGCGACGACGAGCACACCCGCGGCCGCAGCATTATTAATAGCTTTGGTCAATAAACTATCAGCAGTATCTCCGACAAAGCTCAGATTGATAATATCAGCGCCATTTGCTACGGCGTAATTGATGCCTTGATACACCGCGGCGGTGGTGCCGACTCCAGCACTATCCAGCACTCGGACCGGCATGATAGTGACATTCCATGCTACCCCCGTAATCCCAGTGGCATTATTCCCGACGGCACCGATCACCCCAGCAATGGCCGTACCGTGATGAATACCCGACTCTGTCCAGCCAGCATCGAAGGCTGGATTTGGATCGCTATTATTATTTACAAAATTCCACCCATTTCGATCATCTATATACCCGTTATGGTCATCATCAACTCCATTGCTGGCAGTTTCGTCACTATTCTTCCATATATGGGATGCTAAATCAGGATGGTCTATATCAACCCCCGTATCTAAAACCGCCACAACTACGTTTGTGGATCCAGTCGTAGCATCCCATGCGGTTGGGGCACCAATCAGTGGCAGCTGTGGTTGACGTGAATACCATGGATCATTCGGTGTTTGAGCCATGTGATAATCATAACTATATTCTGCAAACTCAACCCGTGGGTTGGTCTGTAAATAGTCCCTCACTACCTCCACATCCTCCACCGCGCTCACGGGTACAGTATAGAGCTTATCTGAATGGGTTAATTTGACAACAACTCCATCGGCGGTCACATCCGTCCCGATTGCTCTGGCTGGGAGAACCCCCCAGCATACCCAGATTAACCCAATGAGCGCTCCACCCGCGATGAGGGAACGTCTCATGGTATGACGATATGATTCACTATTGAGAATCAAGCGTAACATTGATTTTTTGTGATTCCCCATCACGGATTATGGTGAGCGTAATAGTATCACCAACTTTGTGTGTGAGAACAAAATCAGACAACGTACGTGTCAAGCTAATAGGCTGCCCATCAACCTCAGTGATAGTGTCACCACTCTCAACACCCGCTGTAGCTGCTGACCCATCTTCTGCAAGCGGATTGATAGTGTCGGTGCTATAAAGATATGCGCCAGATGTCGGCACTCTATCTCCCTGCCCGAGGCTCGTATTCACCATATCAAGTAATACATATGAGACACCGAGTTGGGGACGCTCGAGCGGCTTACCACCGAGGACCACTTCCATAATCGGGTCGAGTTGGACAAAGGGTGCTACCTCATACCGCTCATCGACTCGGCGTAGAATGCCAAGTGCCTTCTTATCGAGGGTGAAGGCTACCGCTCCGTCCCACCCATCTTCACCCGGTGACTCGAGGAGAAATGAATAAGGATACTGCTCGGCTGAGAACACATAATCACTACTTTGGGTCACCGTACGATAATGAGTATTTTCGAGTCTTGTTTGGAGTATGCGAGGCTGGCCCGGTACAGCGTCGGGCAGTACCGCGATGATTTCCTCGGTGTCATGAATCTGCGTCACATCGCTAAACCCAACGCTGGTAAGGTCCTGTGCATCAAACTGCACAAAGGCATATGGCGTGGCTGAGTCACGCGTAATCGTCTTCACTGCATATGCGGACCCGTCGGCGGTAACGCCAACGTACGTCACGTCATCACTGACGAGATCACTCCGAAAAACTGCGTAGCCGTCATTCGTTAGGATGAGCCCCTGAGCGACGGCATCAGCGGGAAGGTACTGAGCATCGAGCCCGGTGGTGGCGGCGTCATCCCGGGGATACAACCTCATAATAGTTCGGGTCATGTCCGCACCAATTGACTCAATTTGCTCTGGGGTTAGTACGGTATCTTTGTTCCGTGACGTAAGTATGATCGAGGCGGTGTCGGAGCTGTCAGTAAAACCGAACCGCTCGAGAAATGGAATTTGGTCACCAAATGAAATAAGCGTTAATTGGCCAATGATACCAGCGACAAATCCAATCACCACCACAAACACAATCCACCCCAGCGAAAACCGTACTTTGGTGCTTGGCTTTTCGATGGTATTGAGTGCATCCTTATAGAGTTTCTCAATATGGTCAGTCTCTTCGGCTTTCGCTTTGGGCGAGGTGGGACTTGTTTTTGGTTTCATATTACTGCCATTTAGTAGTTAACATGGTTATGACAATGGCCAGCCCAGATAATATGAGATACATCCGGGTCCGACGCAGGGTCATGGTCTCTTTGAGGTAGTCTTTGATTACATTCATTAAAACATAATATATAGCGATAAGCCAGAACGCGTCGACGAGAAATCCCGTCGGCAGACTGTAAATAACGTACGCCCCCTGCGCCACCACGACTCCAACCAGCAACACATACAGTTTTGACTGTTGCCATGGAACTTTATATGACCATAGTGTCCGCATGAAAAGGAGTGACGTGATGACAAAAATAAATATAGTAATGAGCCAAAATGGCCAGGCCAAGAGAAGGGCGAGCCCATAACACCCGGCGTAAAAAAGAAATAATGACAACATGTTGACGTACCCATAGATATTCTCAAGCGCATACGGCTGATACTGCTCTGTGTGATGCATAAAAGCAAAAATGTTCTTCTGTATCAACGTGAAAATAACCATCACCCCACCAATAAAAAATGGGCGGAGTAACTCATTGTCGACAATAAAATAATATAAGAAGGCACTCGCAATAAGCGCAAACGGCGTAGACAAAAATTGCCAAAACGCGCTCCGCTCTCCCTTGACACTCGTGAGAGACCAGAGCGAGAGGATGGTGATGACCGCAAGGGCAATGCCACAATACCATGCCAACCCCGGATGGACTGTCCAGATAACGAAGGTGATGCCAATCAAGAGTGAGCTTAGGTATGGGAGAATGCGATTAAATAAATAGAGCATAGCTATGCGTCCTCTGGCTCATTATCTGCTATATCGCTGGCCGCTGACGCAGCGGTGTCTCGCTGCAAGCCAATAATCGTCTGTTGGACATGTTCTGGATCTTTTACCCCATGCAATTCGATATTAGCTTGAGTGCCGGCTGTTTGAATAATAACGCTGCCGTAGTGAAACACGGTCTGCATGATGCCTCGTACCCGGACGCTCACGTCCTGGATTTTGTCATACGTCGTCTCCGAGACGGTCCGGTCAAACAAGCCTCCCTGATCAATATCAATAATACGATCCTCGGTAATGACAAACGCATTAAACACATACATAATAACTATGCGTATCGAGAGGATGACACCAATCAGCAGTCCGAGTGAAAATATCCCAACGCCGATCCAGCCAAGACGAAACAGGGGCACCAAAAAAAAGAATGGCACAAGTACAAATAGCGCAGCGCCAACCATGCTCCCCGTAAAAACCAGGAGATACCGACGCACAATAAGCACTACCATTTCCTCGGCTTTCAGCATTTTTTGTAAACGGCGTTCAAACATGCTATCGTTATATCTATGATGAAGAAGAAAACAATTAGAGTGATTTGGCTGGTCATCGTCGTAGTGGGTGTCCTGAGTATGGTATTTTTCTCAGTCCTCCCCGCCTTTACCGGATCATCGTTTTAGGACGGCCCGGTAGGCTTCTTGCGGTATATCAACTTTGCCCATGGCCCGCATCCGTTGCTTGCCCTTCTTTTGCTTTTCGAGTAGCTTCCGTTTCCGAGTGACATCGCCACCATATAGTTTGGCAGTTACATCCTTTCGCATAGCCGGGATACGGCTCGAGGCGATAACCTTACCCCCGAGGCTGGCTTGAATTTTCACCTCAAACATCTGTCGTGGCAGGATGTCTTTTAGATTATCAACGATGACGCGCCCGGTCCGATACGCTTCATCGGTATAGGCAATGGTCGAGAGTGCCTCAACTGGCTCATCAGCGACAACGATATCAAGTCGCTGTACCTGACACGGACGATACTCCTTGAAGTCATAGTTCAATGAAGCATATCCGGCACTGACACTCTTCAGTGTATCATAAAAATCAACCAGCAGACTAGCTAAGGGCACCTGATAATGTAGTATCGCTTTGGTCGTATCGAGGTACTCGGTCGTCACATACACACCCCTTTTTTCCTGCACCATAGTCATGATACTGCCGATGTACGACGCCGGTGTAACAATGTCGACGGTCATCCAGGGCTCAGTAATTTGCTCAATATGGGGTGACTCAGGCAACTCGTGAGGGCTCGTCACTACCATGGTTGGCTGAGTAAACCGCTTATTCTTCCGCTGCATCGCCCGCAGGCCCGGCTCAGACAAAGTCAGATGGTATGCTACCGACGGCGCTGTCACGACAATATCCACGTCATATTCACGATGAATCCGCTCCTGAAAAATTTCTAAATGCAGCATGCCTAAGAAGCCACAGCGAAACCCAAACCCGAGCGCTTCAGAGTGTGATGGCTCATATACCAGCGCGGCGTCAGTCAGGGAAATTTTCTCGATCGCATCTCGAAGCTCAGGGTATGCGTCACCTTCTTTTGTATAGATACCGGCAAACACCATCGGTTTCAGCTCACGATAGCCGGGGACGGCTTTCTCAGCTGGCTGCTGCGCCAGCGTTATGGTATCACCGACGCGGCTTTTCTGGACATCCTTGAGCCCAGTCACGATATAGCCGATCTCGCCAGAGGTGAGTGGTGACCGAGATACGAGCTGGGGTTTGAATATGCCGATATCCTGCACCTCCGTCGTCGCATTTTGAGCCATAAAGCGGATGGCATCACCTTGCTTGATTGACCCATTAAACAGCCGGCCATACACAATCACGCCTTTGTACTCATCGAAGAGTGAGTCAAAGACAAGCATCTGAGCGGGGGCGCCGGCCTCTCCCTGGGGTGGGTCGATACGCTCAATCACTGCATCCAAAATCGCAGCTACATTCTCCCCCGTCTTGGCCGATACGGCGATAATCTCACTCTCGTCACACCCAAGCAGCTTCACCACATCAGCGGTCACTTGCTGGACATTGGCACTCGGTAAATCAATCTTATTAATAACTGGGATGATAGTGAGGTTTTGATCAAGCGCCAAATATAAATTGGCCAGTGTCTGAGCCTCGATGCCTTGAGTAGCATCGACCAGCAGGACCGCCCCCTCGACTGCCGCCAGTGAGCGTGAGACTTCATATGTGAAATCAACATGGCCAGGCGTATCAATCAGATTTAATATATGGCCTTTGTATTCCATCCGGACTGGCTGGAGTTTGATGGTGATACCCCGCTCCCGCTCTAATTCCATTTGGTCGAGCAGCTGTTCTTTCATTTCGCGCTTGTCCACGGTACCCGTCAACTCCAAAAGTCGATCAGCAAGCGTTGATTTGCCGTGATCAATATGGGCAATAATGCAAAAATTACGGATGTGTTGTGTCTCACTCACTGGGCTTGGGATGTGAACCATTAAATAACTGCCGCCTGGCCCGCTGCAGCCAGCTGGTGATAATCGTAATCTCATCGCAGTGGAATACAAGCGCCATAATGAGATAGAATACGAGGCCGATGATTCCCGCGCCAGCTCCCTGGATCAGGATACCGACAAACGACTGCATATTGACACCGAGGGCGAGGACATACTTCGCCGCGATGACTACCGCGCCCATCATGGCCGAAATGAGGCTAATTTTAACCACCGATAGCACAATCTTCTTATCATCGAGATACCCCCGCCGGCGACGCAAGAGGAGCAGTAGGGTCAACATCTGCACAACACTGGCAATAGAAAATGAAAGGCCAAGCCCGACCACTCCCAGCGTCCGACTCAGAATAATTGCTCCTACAATATTTAATCCTACTGCGGCCACGCCCACCTTCACCGGTGTCTTCGTGTCATGCCAGGCGTAAAACGACCGGGCTAGTAAGGGAATCGTACTCTGAGCAAACAGCGACAAGGCAAAAAACCCGAGTGTCTGGGCCGTGAGATAGGTATCATTCCAGTCAAAGGCGCCAGCGCCGAGCACCACTCGGACAATTTGGGCACGAAGTAAAACGATGAGTACGGACACTGGGATAATGAGAAACAGAATACGTCGAAACGTGGTAGAAAATTGTACCACAAACATTTCATTATCTTTACGCGCTGATGCTTCGCTGAAGAATGGGTACGATGCTACTGCAAGTGACACGCCGAAGACGCTGATGGGGAAATGTTGGAGATTGTTGGCAAAGTTAAAAATAGCTACTGATCCGGCTGCCAAGAACGAACCGATAATAACGCTCACGAGCTGATCAATCTGATTAACCGCTAGACCAAACGTCCGGGGGAGCATTAGACGTCCAATTTCACGCACACCAGGATGTTTCCGGTCAGCGACAGCCTGATATCGATACCCAATTCTTAGTGCCCCCGGTATCTGGACTGCCATATGTAAAAATGCTCCGAGGACAACACCATACGCCAAACCATAGATACCATACTGCGGCACAAATATCAGTATGCCAATGATGATGCCCACGTTGTACATCACTGGAGCAAATGCAAAATTCACATATCGTTTGAATGAATTCAGGATGCCGGTAAGTACGTTACTAATACCGAAAAACACAATCGACCCAAGCATGATGCGGGTCATCTTCACTACGAGCAACTGCTTATCCGCATCGAAACCTGGGGCGATCAGCGGCACCACCAGCGGGGCACAAATAAATAAGACGATACCCAGCACCACTAATCCGACGAGCAAAATATTGAGCATGGAGTTAGCTAAATGCCATACCTCGGTCCGGGATTCGGGATTTGACTTCGCCCGCTCTATATACTGCACAAATACCGGGATAAACGCGGCTGACAAGGCTCCGAGGACCAGCACATTAAATATCAAATCAGGAATGCGAAATGCCGCATAATATACATCGAGTTGATCTCCGGCCCCAAACTGGGTGGCCAGTAGTCGGTCACGTACCAATCCAAATAAGCGGCTGGCTACAGACGCCGCCGCGATAATAATTGCCCCACCGGTAAGAGTAGTGGTGAGTTTTTTCCAGACTCTGCCGAACATAATGCGAACACTATACCACCTTTTTGTTCAAATTTCAAGGGTGCATAAATTTACCAGTGCGTCGTAAAACGATTCACGTAGTGAATCGCCTTGAGCGATAGCGAAAGGTCTCACTAGTCATCCTGAGCGAAGTGAAGGACTTCGTGAATCGCCGTGTGGGAGCATGGCGAGTCGAACAGTCCCCATAACCAAAAAGCCGCCAGCAAGCGATAGTGTCGGTATGTACTGCAATAAGGGAGAGAGATCTTATTACAATACGGACAATATCTTTTAATAACTTGCTGACGACTTCCTGACACCCAGTCATAGTAACTGAGTATCTGTTAATCTGTCATAGGTCTATACTTTTGTAAAGTTCTCGCTTGAACATACGATCAGAGATTATATATTCGAGAGAGTGCAGGAGAACACGTGATAGACGTTCGTCAGGGACGATTGTCTATACGAGTGTGTTCTCCTGCCTTGTGGTGGCTTAGCCGGGGAATTTCAGAGGGAGGAGTTGGAGATAAATTCCAGCAACGGTTCCGAGGGTAATCGGTACCAGAAATAGGTGCCGAGTCCAACCTTCGTGCTTGAGATTTCTCCGGATGCTCCGGTAGAAATCCCCAAACCATACGCCAGTGAAGGCGATGAGAAGCACGGTACCAATCAGCCATCCGCCGATCGGATTCACCTCCATGAGCACCCGAATCCCCCAATCCCGGAGGTAATAGGCGGTAAAATTCTCCATCCAGCTGCCATAGTCTCTGAAGACAAAGGCGTGTGGGTCTAGATGAGTCACTGGGAATAGTACCCAGTGATACCATGCCAGGAGATATACCACGATATCCCAGACGCGCCCATTGCGCTCCTGAAACATCCACTTCCGTACCGGGCGGAAGACGCACAGGACAAACGGTATGTGAATAATCGCGAGATTAATGATCACGCGCACCCACACCATTCCAGTGATATCAGCGGCCATGATAGGCCTCCTTTCAATGTTTTGTCAAACGACAGTTATACCAACCACAGAAATGAGGGCGAGGTGTATAGTTTTATGACCTGCGTAGCAGATCGAGCTATACCAGATACATCTGCCAACGTTTCTGAGCGTACGCCCGGAAACATGGCGAGATATGCGTATCTGTCTCGACCCCCCATTTCTGTAATTGATATGTAATGTACTTTCTCTCTTTCAGCATCATATGAGATCACCCATAGGACGCTGGAAGAGAGGGAGCAGTCAGACATAGAGTGTGTAACTGCTCACGGAGAAAGGGGCGGATTTAGAAGAGTATAGGGATAAGGATCAAAAGGGCAGAAGCGGTGCAGATGATGCACGTGACGATGAGCACCGCTTTTAGGGTTCCCCTCGTCTGACTGACGAGATAGGCACTTGCGTTTGCGACGATCGCATCCGCAACACCCATCTTCCATCCGGGAAGTAATCCGGGGAAAAACACCGTGACTACCACACCGACGACGAGGACCATGCTGAGAAGCATGAGTAAACCATTTTTCATCGGAATCTCCTTTGGGTTTCGTCTACAGAGAGAAGGATGCTAGCGACCGGCCTTATGACCATCGAAATGGTCTGACCGCCCGAGATGTCAGAGATAGTGACCTGGTTAGTTCGCACCAACCGTGGTACTGCCTCATGGTGACATCCGTTTTCTAGTCCTCCTTTTCTCTGATGACGAATGAATGCTGAAACAAAAAACGTCTTCCATGCTTGTCGGAGAGACGTTTTTTGCTTGAGTTATGAGTCGTGTACCGATTGTACGGTATTAGACTATTGTATATACAATACGCTACTAACGTATGGCGCTATTCCTATACACCGGCGCGAATCGGGGCGGTGTCTCTCTCCAGAGGTTATTGATTTGTAAAAGAATCAATAGCGTAACGGGCTATCATATACCTATATGGTTTCAGCGTCAAGGGGTGGCCCGAGACAAGCTGTCTATTTTTTGGCTAAATATAGAGAAATAATTATCCACAAGGCATCATTCACAGCCAAAATTAGCCAAATACCTGAGAGTTGGCTATACGCTGAAAAATAGTGCCTATTTCTCAAGCAGAGCAGCAAAGTATGCATCCCCGGTCAGTGACGCCGCATACTGCAGCGTGTGTTCACTGGCGGTTACCCCTGGAGATAACCAGCGAGCCGTCAGAGTATCAGGATACGCTACCGAGCTGAGCAAGCTCGTGGTTTCATTGCCGGGTTGGCGCTGGACATAGAGCTGATACGCATCCGAACCCCCAAAGAAGCCCCCCATATCGAGCGCAAAGGGTAACCGATAGGTAAACGTGATGGTCTGCACTTCTCCTGGATCAATCGATACCCAATTGCCAAAGGCGGTCTTGCCAAACTGCTGGGTGATCCGGGTGTCTGTTTTTTCGTCGATGATCGGATTTATTTCTACGGACGCGAGGTCGGGGTCTTCAGTAGCATCGAGGTCGGGTAAGTGGAAGCGCGAACTCACGATTGTATCATAACCGTCGACAGTGAGCAGCGTACTCCCCTGCGGGACATACAAACGAATATACGAGACATTTGCCTGGCCTTGCCACCGGTCATTGGGATTGCCGCGGTGCGCTCGGGTAATGGATACGGTGTCAATAATTGAGCCATCAGCCTGAATGGTCGCATGATGATCCACGAGCTGATCAACGACATGGTCTGTTTTGCCACCGCCGATGTTTGTATCGACGACGTAGAGATAATCCCCTACCCCCTGCCGGATAGCTCCGTCCCAACCAAATGAGGCTATCTGTTGCTCAGCATCTGGGTCGGTGAAGTACAACTGGAGCGAACGATCTTGGAGTGAACTGGTCAGGGCTTGGACAACTGAGACGAGGTTCTGGGTATCTGATTGGAATACGCGGTTGAGCAGAATTGGTAATAAATCACCAATCAATTTCTTCGGTTGGTTCTCTTCCTTATCGTAGGTCACCTCAGCCCAGGTCTGCGCCTCTCGGACAAAATTGTCACTGGTGATGGTCACCCCATAATCTGGCATCTCGATCGGTCCGGTAATATCGAGAAGCCGCTCAATGACCGTCGGCGTCAGAGAGAGGACGCCATCAGCTGATGTGCCGCCAGCTCGCTCGAGGAACCAGAGCATTTTCTGGGCAGATGTCGGGAAGTCAGGAAACCAGTTGCTGTCCTGGATGTTCCAGTGTGGATTCACGAGCCAGAGTGGTTTCGGTGCAATAATTTTCTCATCCAGCTGTCCGGCGAGATCATACACCCCGCCGCCAGGCACCTCGATTTCCTCGATGCCACCCTGATACATATCGACCAGCGCGAGGGACCCAATAAACCCACCAGTCGGGCGAAGTTCTCGGTTGTTTTGAAATACGAGTAAGTATCGACGTGAACTATCATGACCCAGTACACTGAGTAATGTATCTGACAATGATGCAAAATTCTGAAGTTTCGAGGAGAGCTCAGGCAGCGTGTTTTGGAGTTCGGCAATTGAGTCTCGGTACTCAGTGGGGAGATCTTTAATCCGGACATGGGCGAGCTCTTCGGTACCACTCTGAATATCTGCGATGATGGGTTCGAGGCCATCCCGAATCAGGGCGAGGTAAACCGTCAGTGAGGAGCCGTTTACCGAGGGCTTGGTCGGATCTACAGAAATATCGTTTACGCTTCCAAGCAGTGTGGTGATGCGAGCTCCGGCCGTGCTGAAGTGATCGCCCGCACTCAGTAGTGACTCAGCGCTCTGAGCCGCTCCCGGTAGCACACTCGCCGCATCGATGAGGGCGCCACCTGATTCTGACAATTCACGCTGAGCCGCAGTAAACTGCTCCGCCGCGTGTGAGAACTGCTGGGCCGCGGTAGCAAAATCAGCAGACTGGGCCGATGACCCGGCCGCCCGCAGACTGTCATAGGCATCCTGAGAAATGCCGAGCACCTCACCTTTTGCCTGGACGACAGTTTGATAAATAGCGCCGCCCACAACCGGTAATATAAGGAGTAAGCACATTGCCGTAAACCCAGCTAGTCTCCGTGACCACCCTGGGGTGAAGTTCCATCCTCGCTGTCTCACTGTAGGTGAGGGTGAGGGTGAGGGTGAGGGTGGCGGTGGTGGCACCGCGGTAACTGCCGGGCCCGCTGCTGGAGAGGGCGGGACAGCTGGAGCGGCGGAGCGTTTCGTGGCACGCTCTGAAACAATAACCCGCTCATGGCTCTCTCGGTCGGGTATGGTAATTACTTTTTTCTTCTTTGGTCGTGAGCGCCTGCTGTTCAAGGCCATGCTAAAACGCTGCCACCCGGATGGTGGTGGAGTATCGATATGCTGGAGCTCGGCTGCACGCGCGGCCCGGAGATCAATGATATTTTCGCGAGGAACACCAGCGTGACCCGAGCGCCTAGACGAAGCAGAAGGATTGATTGTACGTCGCGTAGTGTCCATACAGTTCTTGTCGTAGGCTCTATTGTACAATATTATTGACCAAAATACAATGCGCGTGTTTGCTCAGCCATGCGCTGCCAGTCGAAATCCCGAACCCGCTGGTAGCCAGCCTGGACCAGTCGCTCACGCAGCTCGTCATCGTCGAGTACCTCTGTTATAACGGCTGCCATTTCCTGAGGTTGATGCGGATCGAAATATTTAGCCGCGTCAGCTAATATCTCAGGTAAGCAAGAATTATCGCTGGCAACCACCGGCAGTCCCAGTGAACATGCCTCGAGCCCGGGCAGACCAAATCCCTCGCAGAGTGAGGGAAAGGTATACACAGACGCGTGCCGGTACAGCGTTGGTAGCTCACCGTCAGGCACATAGCCCGTGAAGATGACATCGTGCGCATACGGTTTACTCTGGACCACCGCCTGTACCCGTTTCATAAAATAGTCCGCTTTGCCAACCAATACGAGACGGATGTCTCTCCCCTGCTCCCGCAGAATCTCAAATGCATCAAGGAGTCGTTCAATATTTTTGTGCGGATACACATTCCCGACGTAGAGCAGATAGGGCTCCGCAATGTGATACCGCTCGAGCACCGATGTGTCACTGACTACTTCCTGGGTCGGCGGCTCAACCGCTTCATACACGACCGAGATTTTATTTGGCTCAACGGGGAAATGCTCCACGATGTCGCGTTTAGTATATTCCGAGACTGCGATGATATGCTGCGACCGCTTGATGGCGCTCCGGATTGCAGTCTGATACGCCAAGTGCTTAAGTCGATACAGCAATGGCCCCAGGGTACTCGCCCGCTGGGTGGGATATTTTGTCAAAATTAAGTCATGGATAGTAACAATAAATCTGCCCCGATACCAGAGTGGCACATTAAAATGCGTGAAATGCATGACATCCAAATGCTGACGTCTGATAGTAAGCGGAAAGAATAACTGCTCGGCGAGGGTATACCAGCGATAATTTGCTCGGACTTTGGTAAAGCGTGGATTAGTGGGATGATATTCATCCCAATTATCATCTCGGAGAAAGATCACATACTCATGCTTGTTGTCGATTGACTCCAGGTGGGTGATGAGTTTCTGGGTATACCGCCCCAGCCCCTTGGCTTGAGTACCATAAAACCGTGCGTCAATACCTATCCTCATACGCGTGGCGTCGTTAGTATCTGATAGGTGTGCTCTGCCGCTTGCTTCCAGGTAAATGCGCGTACACGCCTACGTCCTCGCTCAACTAAGATACGGCGGAGATTCTGATCACGGAGGGCGGCGCGAATGACGACGGCAAGCTCAGCTTGATTGTATGGATCCACGGTCAGCGCTGCCGTATCCGCGATTTCTGCGACTGCCGTACCATGGCTCGCAACCACCGGTGTACTGGCGGCAAACGCCTCGAGGACTGGCAGGCCAAATCCCTCGTGGAATGACGGATATACCACCAGATTAGCCCCTCGATATAAGGCTGGCTTCCACTCATCCGGCACATACCCGAGGAAATGTACTCCGGGGTATTGCTGCTCCAAACGATGGTCATGAGTATGTCCCGCAATGACGAGATCGTGGCTTATCACCCGCTGCCGACGCAGATCAGACCAGACTGCCAAGACTGACTCGACGTTCTTCCGCTCACTGACCGTTCCGATGAAGAGCACATACGGATGAGTCAGTTGATGGGTGTCGCGGAATCGCTCTACCGACTGCTCGTCAATCTGTTCATATGGCTCTGTGTCAATGCCATGATAGACGACGGTAATCCGATCTGCAGCAATACCAAACTGGGTGATGAGATCACGCTTGGTTGACTCTGAGACCGCGATAATCTGATCTGCCCGATGATACAATCGTTCGGGTCGGACGACCCGGTGCCACAATCGTGACTTCCCATGGTAGAACCCAGGATACTGAAAGGATAAATCATGCGCGGTAATGACGAGCCGACTCTGCAGGCTGACTGCTCCAAACATGAGATTAGGGAAAAAGAAAACGTCCACTCCACCAACTAATCGGTCAAGTGGTGGATATCCCAGCCACGCTTCACTCATATTGAAGAATTTGTTTGGCCAGTGTGTTTCCACAAACTGGACTCGATCTGAGGGAAACAAAGTCCGAATGCGTTCTGGCAGCGGGGTGGCGGCATTCGTAAATAAGACAAAATCATCCTGGGAAGCTACTCCTAGAAGTGAGCGCGTGATGGCTCGAGTATAGACACTGATACCCGAGGGGTACGGCTCTAGCAACGACCGAATGTCTATGCCGATCCGCATGGATGTCGCTATGCGTCAGCCGAATTCGCCGCCGGCCACTGGCGGATGTAGGCAATACTATAGGCCACGACGATACTCAGTACAAATCCCGCTAGTAACCCAATAACGGTATTGATGGCGATATTAGGTTTCTTCTCAACAATGACCGGCGCCCCACCCTTCACTTCAAACAGCGCTTTACTATCGGCCGTTTGATTGGCGGCAGCGGCTTTTTCCTCGACGACGTCAGTGATGGCCATAGCAATCTTTTCTGCGGTATCACGGTCACGCTCTTGGTAGCGGACGACGATGTTTTGTGGGGAATATTTACGCGTTTTAAACCGAGACGTGATCTCCTCAATAGACGAAATCTGCGGATCAATCCCCGCGCGGTCATATATCTCAAGTAAGACAGACGGCGTCAGAAACCAACTCATCACCGTCTGGGAAAAGAGGTCGGAGGCCTGAATGGCGTAGTAGCCATCATATTGATATTCGGTCGTCTCGACGACATTGGTGCGATTAATGAAGAATGCAATCGACGTATCATATTGGACGGGCGTCGTCATCGCAAAAATAAGTGCGATGAGCATCCCCGCGATGGTGACGCCAATAATCAGCCAACGATAGATATAGAGGGTGTTTTGTTGGTTTGCCATAGTGGTAGTATTACTGATATTTGAATTCTTGCCAAGACTTCTCGACGAAGGCCGCTATCTGCTCGCGGAACTTGCTCACATCAAATTGAGCGGCATGCTCACGGATGACCCGAGGATCAAACTGGTCCGCTTTGAAATGAATAACAGAGTCGGCCAGCGCTTCCCAGCTCTGCTCATCAAACAGCATGCCGGTTTTACCAGGTATCACTGTCTCGAGTACCCCCCCAGCCCCATACGCGATCACCGGACGGCCTGAGGCCATCGCCTCAATCGGGGTAATGCCAAAATCCTCTTCCTGCGGATGGATAAAGGCTTTGCACTCAGATAAATACTTAATCTTCTCCTCATCTGACACGAATCCCAGGAACTTGATCGTCGGGCCCGCAATCGCTTTCAGTCGATCTTCTTCTTCGCCATCACCGATGATATAGAGTGGCAGGCCAAGTTTATTGAACGCTTTGACCGCGAGCTCAACGCGTTTGTACGGACGAAGGCGGGAAATAATCAAATAGTAGTCTTTCACCGAGTCGCTTACTGCGAATTTCGATATGTCGACAGGTGGATAGATGACGGTGCTTTCACGGTTGTAATATTTTTTTATCCGCCTTGCGACAAACTTTGAATTAGCAATATACGCATCCACTCGATCGGCCGCCTGGCGGTCCCAGAGCCGGAGATAGCTCCGATACAGCAGGGACAGTCGACCAATGAACCGATTACGCTCGAGCCGGTCAATGAGCTGATTATGATCACTCCAGAGGTATCGCGTCGGCGTGTGGCAATAACAGATATGCAGTGTGTCAGTGCCAGTGATAACTCCTTTGGCCAGCCCCGAACTATCGGAGAGTATCACATCAAATTTTGATAAATCATAGCTCTCGGTCGCCGGCACCATCATCGGCAAATACCACCGAAACTTCTTGCGCGCAAATGGAAACCGAGCGATAAATGATTCCTTGATGGTCACGCCATCGAAGAGATGGTTGGTCTTTTCGGCATCATAGATCAGCGTATACATCGGTGCCTCAGGATACATATCACAAAAGCTGCGCAATACCTGCTCAGCACCTCCGAGTTGATTTAAATGGTCGTGGACGAGGGCAATCTTCATAGGCTAGGCGGCAGTCGTCCCGGTGATGACCACCCAGGGCGTCTTCATGACAATCCGAAAATCAAGTCCGGGTGACCAGTTTTCGATATAATAAATGTCGAGTTTTGCCTCGTCCTCAAATTGTAGATTTGAGCGACCTGAGATTTGAGCAAGACCGGTCATGCCCGGCTTAATGGTAAGCAGTTTGCGCTGCCACCGTTCGTAGCGTGACACTTCTTCTGGTTCGTGTGGTCGCGGTCCGACGAGACTCATCTCCCCGCGGAGGACGTTGTATAATTGCGGGAGTTCATCCAGACTCGTCTTACGAAGGAATCGACCCACCCGAGTAATTCGAGGATCATTCTTTATCTTGAAGAGTGGACCATCCTTCCTTTCGTTATATTCGATCAGTTCTTTCTTCAGCGAATGGGCATTCTTTACCATTGAGCGAAATTTATAGAGCGTAAATGACTCGCCGCGCTGTCCGATCCGTTTGAGTTTTACAAACACACTCCCCTGTGAATCAATAATAATGACAACCGCAAGTAAGAGAAATATCGGCGACAGGATGATCATGCCGAGGCCAGAAACCGTAATATCCACGATTCGCTTGGCAATCTTGCCCCATCCATCGAGTTTCGTACGCTTAACTTCAATAATCGGAATGCCCGCGATAGTATTAATCTCGATATGCGTTGGCTGTACTTCAAAAAGGTCGGTTGCGTATTTATAGGTCACATGATGGTCGGTGCAGAAATTACGCATCCGCGTGACGGCCTCGCGACTCACGCTCGGATCACCCAGGATAATCTCGTCAATGGTCGTAGTCTGCACTTTTTCCTCGAGATGTCTTTGGAATTCCTCGGTAAAGTCATCGGCCCGATCTACAATCCGATACCCCAACGTGGGGCGCTGATACATGAGTTTCATCATATCCTCGGTGGTCTTGTCCGCTCCGATCACTACGACGTTGTGCAATCCGACGCCTTGCTTCAGGAAATACCGCTGAATCATCCTGACCAGTGACCGGCCAATAATGACGAGTAAAAACGAACACCCCCAGCCTGCTAAAATAATAAACCGGGAGGAAAATAACTCACGCTGAAAGAAGATAACAATAATAACAAAGGCAATAGCGGCGGTGCTCGCTACAAACACTCGTGACATTTCATCCAGGAGCCGACGGGTACTCTTAATCGCGTACAGGCCAGACATAGCAAAAATCACCACGAACATCGCGGCCGCCACAAAGATGACCTTCATATAATCCCGGAATACAATCTCATAAAAGACCGGGCGGATGTCCGTAAAGAAGGAAAAAAAACGGAGATTATATGCAAAAATGCCCGCCAGGACTACCATGCAGTAGTCAACGGGCACCAAAATGGCGCTAAACAGCAGCTCTGATTTTTTCATGCCGTGATAGTATGATGTGATTCATAGAGTAGTTATAGTGCCCAAGCAAACCTGTAAGCCGAATTCTGTCCCCCACACCTTTTGCATACCAGCCTGCTACCTGGCTCCATTGCCGCTGTACTGTCCAGCGAACAATTGGACTAGGGGGATATGCTGTATGTGCAAAAGGTGTGGGGGGATGATTATCTATCTTGCTTCGACATTGCTATCGAAGTCATGCGACCAACCCATTCCGTAAAGGAATCTACTTGGTCTTGCACCGGATAGGGTTTTTCACGTCAGCTCGTCACCGAGCTCACCTGTGCGCTCTTACCGCACCTCTTTTCACCCTTACCTGTATCCGCCAGAGGCGGATCATCGGCGGTATGGTCTCTGTGATACTATTCCCTAACACTGAGCATCCAGAAGACTATAGACCTTCTAGTTGCTAGCCTTTGGTCGGATTTCCCGACTATCCACTTTCCCCCACACCGTTTGCCTACCAGCAGCCGGATTGTACTTAAACTGCGCCGGCCGGTGATGAACAAAAGGTGTGGGGGGGTGTTCGGACTTTCCTCACATTACGAAAAAGTAACGTGCAATCACCCGGTTTACTTGGGCAGCTGGAGTATATGAAAAAAGGCCTATTTTGTCAATATCTTGCTGAGCAACTATACTATGAGTATATGCCCACTCCCCTCATTATTGGCCACCGCGGCGCCTGCGGCTATGCGCCAGAAAACACCCTCGCCTCTTTTCGTAAGGCGTTTGATTTCCACGTACCCATGATCGAGCTCGATGTACATGTGTGCAAATCAGGCGAACTGGTCGTGATTCATGATGACACCGTCGATCGCACGACAAATGGGTCGGGGTACGTTATGGAACAGACACTTGCTGAACTACAATCGTACAACGCAGGAAACGGCGAGATCATCCCGACACTCGAAGCTGTCATGGATAGTAATGCTGAGCACACTCCGACCAACATTGAATTAAAAGGCCCGGGAACCGCGGAACCAGTCGCTGAGCTCATACAAAAATATATCGCTCACGGATGGCACAATGACGATTTCCTCGTCTCTTCGTTTAACCACCGGGAACTAAAGAAGTTCCAAGTGGTGTCCCCGCAGGTACGAATTGGCGCTCTCTTTACCGGCATACCACTTGATTTGGCCAAATCACTGGCCGGCCTGGATACATACTCTATTAATCTGTCTCGGGAGTTCATCGACCAGGACATAGTTGATGAAGCTCACGAGCTCGGCAAAAAGGTACTCGTCTATACAGTAAATAGCCGCTCTGATTTTGAGCGGATCACTGCCCTGGGCGTGGACGGGGTCTTCACGAACTTCCCCGACCGATTTCTAGTGCAGTAAATATTTGCGGTAGAAACTCAGCAGCTTCTGCTCGTACTGCTCCTTCGTCACGGAGTAGACGTCTTCGTGCTCCGCTCGACGGACCAACCAAAACTCCTTGATCCAGGGAGCGTCACGCTGGAATTCAAACAGGTTTTCCACGGGGATCCGACGGTCGTGTGCCCCATGCATGATGAGAAGTGGGATCGCTTTTAGTTTCTGTAGAGACCGAATCGGATTGATGGCGGGATAATAAATACCCGTACGAATCTTCATGACAAACAGCGTCAGATACCCGAGCGGAAAGAACGGAATACCTTTTAGGTATTCCCGGAAGTTTTGCCAGATGACAGATTTAAACCGGGCAAAGGTTGAGTTAATAACCAGTGCCTTGATTGGTAAGTCGCCCGATTTGAGAATGGCCACCGCTCCCCCCATTGAGAACCCCAGCGCCCCCACCCGACTCATATCAACGTCCGGGCGGGTTTCTAAATACCGAATCGCTCCCTCGAGGTCAGCCACTTCCCGACCCCCAAAGGTGATGTATTTACCCTCGCTCTGGCCAGACGCACGGAAGTCAAACATGAGTATAGAATACCCTGCCTCATTCAGGAGATTCGCCTGGGGGAGCATTTGCTCCTTTGAGCGGCCATAACCATGTAATAAAATCACGGTCGCACCATTACCCCCATGGATAAAAGCCCCATCCAGCTGTAATCCGTCGGTGGAGCGAAACGACACGTGCTCTCGATGCAGCTGATACTGGCGCCACTCTTCTTCGTGCACTTCCCGCGGCCGCATAATAATCCGCGACGACACAAACCACGACATCCCCAGAGCGAGGAAGAGGAGTATCCCACAGCCGAGGAGTATATTGACGATCATATATGGTGATCGAGGGTCTGATTCACGAGACGATCCGCCTCTTTGTTTTGTTCACGCGGCACGTGGGTAAATGTCACCGCCACGAACTGCTGCATGATGTTCCACGCTTGGACGAAGAGCTTCTGAAGCTCTGCGTCTTTTATTTTGTATTTACGCTGCAGCTGATTAACGATGAGCTCACTGTCCATGTAGACCGTCAGTTTCTTGATCCCGAGCGCTGCCGCCCGAGTCATCCCTTCGATGACGGCTTTGTATTCCGCTTGGTTATTCGTCGCGGTACCGAGGTACGTACCGCCCTCCGCCAGTCGCTCGCCATCATGAAAGATGACGTAGCCCGTTGCCGCTGGACCGGGATTGCCGCGGGCGCCACCATCAGTATAGAGTATCGCTTCAGTCGTGTTCATAGTATGCTTGAGAATGTTTCATATCGACTAATTTAAGCTGCATTTCTCGATTGCCATTCCATTCGTTAACGGATAGTTCGAATACCGCATCAACGACATCGCCGAGCTTGAGTTCATTGCCCCAGGTCTGCCCAAAACCAAAGGCGATAATTTTCTTGTGACTGTCACCCTGCGATACCTGCATCCGGAGATGCTTGCCATCAGTACCAACTTTTTCAAAGTCGTCAACGGTTAAACCCTCCGCGAGCAACCGAACCTGAGGATTGCCCTGACCAAACGGCTCGAACTGCTCCAGGGTATTGATGATCTCCCATGATATATCTGATAGAGGAATGCGTGCATCGATCGTGAGGCGCTTGGCCATATCTTCAGAGCTAATAGCCGCGCTCGCCAACTTCGTCATGCTCTGCACAAAATCATCATACGCACCTGGCTTCAGAGTAAACCCGCACGCCGCCGCATGACCACCGTAGCGATCGAGATACTCGCGGGATTTCACCAGCCCAGCGGTGATATCAAACGCGGGGATGGATCGACCGGATCCCATAATCTCGCCATCGCGATTGCCCATCACGAGTACCGGACGATCAAATTGGTCCATGAGCCGCCCGGCGACCAGCCCGACGAGTCCGGCTGACCAGTTCTCCCCCATAGCAAATAATATTTTCTGATCACCCGGGTCGCCAATTTGCTTCTTGGACTCACTGACCATGCGCTCAGTCATGCGCTGGCGCTTCTTATTGTTCGCTTCGAGATTTTCCGCCACTGACTGGGCTTCGGTCGGATCTTCAGTGATGAGTAATTCATAGGCAGTGTTCGCATGGTCAATGCGTCCGGCTGCATTGAGACGCGGGACGATACCGAAGGCCACCCCACTGCTATCGATCGACGATAGTCGCAACCTAGCTACCTCGGCCAGGGCTTGTAATCCTGGTCGTTTGGTCTTACGGAGGACGACGAGGCCATACTTCGCCATGGTGCGATTTTCCCCGACCAGGGGCACCATATCAGCGATCGTGCCAATGGCGACAACATCGAGCAGCCACTTCTCAAATCCCTCCTTTAGCTTGGTACCATTATCCTGCTGCACCAGCGCCTGCGCGACCTTAAACGCGACGCCCGAGCCAGCTAATTTCCGAAAGGGGTAGCTATCCGCTGCCACGCTGGGATTGATAATCGCAAGGGCGTCAGGTAATTCGGGTGGCTCTTCATGATGATCAGTCACGATAACATCGATGCCTGTGGCTTTGGCTCGATCAACTTCGGCTTTGTTACTGATGCCGCAGTCCACGGTGATGATAAGTTTGGTTCCTTTGTCCGAGAGCTCATCAATCGTATTATCATTCAGGCCATAGCCCTCGGTCATCCGATGCGGGATATAGACATCGACGTTCGCTCCCAGCGCGTGCAATACCGACACCATCACGACCGTCGCGCTCACCCCATCCGCATCGTAGTCACCGTGCACCGTGATCTGCTCGCCTGCTGCGATAGCGGCCATGATACGATCGACCGCCACGTGCATATGGCGAAACAAAAATGGATCATGGCTATCCTGGCCATAATCCGGATTGGTGAATTCATCCACTGCCGCCTGAGTGTGGAGCCCCCGATTATACAGGAGCTGCAAAATAATCGGATTGACTTCCGGGAATTTGTTTTGGTATTCGTCAGTGATCGGTGTGGCGACCTGCCAGATTCGTTTCATAGGAATTGACCATTACTATACCATTTTTTTCTCATAAAAACAATAATTTCTCACCAAAAAGACTTGTATTACCGACCCAACGGGCGTATACTAGGTTCAAGACTTCCACCATTTCAGAACACTATGGATTGTATTGTCATTAGCTCAGACGTAAACCGCACGACAAATAAACTCCTCCAGGACGCGTGCACTAAACGAAACGTCAACTTTCGCCAACTTGATGCTGCACAGGCTGACTTCACTGATCTCCCCTCACTCGCACCGGGTACCCTCATCTACCGAGCGCATGTTGGTGGGCCCTATCTGACACTCGAACGCGTCCTACTCAACCAAGATGTGGTTAGCTTTTATAGTGATCCATTCCATATTGTAAATCATCAATACGACCCCCTCACGCTGCTCCACGCTGATCTCCCTATCCCCAAAACTGTCTTTCAGATAAATCGTGCATACGTTGACGACGCTGTGAAATCAGTCGGTGGCTACCCCGTCATTATTAAGAGTATGGGTGGCAGTCACGGCGTAGGTGTCATGCGTCTCGACTCCCGCGAATCACTGGTTTCTGTCCTCGACCACCTGGACCAACGCGGCGATTACTATATCATGCGTGAGTGTATCGAGACTGATCAGTCAATTCGTTTAACCGTCCTCGGCGACCGCGTCATCGATGGTATCGCCTACCATGTGCAGCAGGGGGACTTCCGGAGCAACGTCGGCACTCCCGAAGTATCACCGTACGGCGCATCAAATGAGATGAAGCAAGCCGCCGTAAAAGCGGTAGCGGCTATGGGATTTGAGTTTGGTGGCGTAGACTTCCTCACCGATGATAAGGGCTTCTATATCGCCGAGGTCAACTTCCCCTGCTATTTCCCGCGATCGCAAGAAATAACAGGAGTTGATATTGCCGGTCACATGATTGACCACCTGCTGGCTAAATCACAGAAACGATACTCCTAATGTTCACCTTTAACCTCATTACTAATACCCGTAATGCGCTGCTCAATGAGCTATTCCAGAGGGCGTGCGCTCGACAGCGCATTGTATTTAACGAGTTAAATCTCGATAAACCGTTCCCCCTACGTCCAAAATTTGGTTCACATGATCTCGTCTACCGAGCCGTCGTGACCCAAGCCGCCAAATCCTATGAACGCTCAGCGTTGACTCCTCAGACGACAACCCTGTATCGTCATTTCGATGAAACCGGTCTACCCATTCCATTGACACTGACGGCTATCGATCAGGCGCTCTTACTTGAGCGACACAACATCCCAGCACCCCGGACGGTCTTCGCCGTCCAAAAGACTGTGGCGGCAACCCGCTCCGACAAGATCCTGCTACGCCGCCAGCTCAATAAATCCCTCGGCGAGCCCCCGTATATCATCAAACTTAACGGCTCATTTATGGGTATCGGCACCCTTAAGGCCGACTCATTCTCATCACTGGTGTCTATTATTGACTACCTCCGAGATCGCAAGATTGATTTCATGATCCGTGAATACATCCCCGTCACTAAATCAGCTCGCCTCGTCGTCCTCGGGGATCAAGTGGTTGCCTCACTTGAATTCAAGGCCCCGCTCCATGATTTCCGTTCAAACGCAAAAGGAGCTGTCGCCAAATCAAAAACATTTTCTAAAAAGATCACTGAAATGGCCGTCAGCGCCACACGGGCCCTCGGGTTTGAATTTGGAGGGGTCGATATCCTCTGGCACAACAAAACGCCTTTTGTAGCTGAGGTAAATTTCCCGTGCGTCTTCGTCACTGCTGCGCGAAAAACAGAGGTAGACATCGCCTCTCTCCTCATCAAACATTTGATCGCCAAACATAAGCAAACTCAATCTCATACATAACCTTTCCTTTGCCCTCATGACCTACGCCCAATTCTATGGTCGAGCCGCCCGCCGTCTCGGCTTCCGCACGAAACTTGTCGATAAATACGTACTCGACATTTTTTATAAAAAAGATAAAATTCGTTTCGCTAGCGCCACCTGTAGCAAAAATGATAGCGCCACAGCCCTGATCAGCCGATACAAATACGCTACCAACTCTCTGCTGAAAAAAAACGGCCTGCCGGTCTTTGAGCAGAAAATGTTTACCGAAAAAACCCAGAGCGACATCAAATCCTTCGTCAAGAAAATCAAATTCCCGGTGGTGGTTAAACCTGCCGACAGTTTCCAGGGCGACGGCATTACCGTCAATATCAATTCTTTCACTGCCGTCAATCGGGCAGTCGAACTGGCGTATCGCTATAGCCGCCGGGTTGTCATCGAAAAGTATTATCAGGGCAATGACTACCGTATCCTCATCGCCGGGGGCAAGATGCTCGCCGTCACCCTCCGCCTCCCCGCCCGAGTAACGGGTGATGGCAAACATACTATCGAGGAGCTTATCGCCATCTCCAATAAAACCCTGCCTAAGAAAATTGTAGTGGATCAGGAGATACGTAATCGCTTGCTCGAGCAGGATGTGACGCTCCATACTATCCCCGAGGAGGAAGAAATCATCGACCTCCGCTACCGCGCCAACGCAGCCCTCGGGGGGACCACGATCAACCTAGACCCCAAGACCGTCCACCCGGATAACCTCCGCGCCTGCAAAAAAGCGGTCCAGGTACTCGGCCTCGAACTGGCAGGCGTCGATCTGATGAGTTCCGATATTAGTACATCATATACAGTGACTAAGGCGGGCATCACCGAAATCAATGATAACCCAGCCATCGACATCCACTATGATGCCGAATATCCGATCACCGATATTGCCGAGCAGGTTCTCGCCGCCCTATTTCACAAGGCATATACACCGGTTGCGCAAAAGAAACAATAGTATATACTGATATTTGTTATCAATAACGGTTTGAATTCGTGTATCACGCCACCTCACATCAATTTATCTTTGCTCGAGGGAATCGGCTGCTGTGCTTCACTATGGCCGCCGTGTAGTCAGATGACAACACGCGCGGCAATCGTCATGAGTCAGTAGATGACTCATTTTTTATCCCTAAACATAGTGACTATCCATGATACCCAGCTACATCATTACTCTGCGTGAAACGCTCGAAGCTGCTCTCATCGTCGGCATCATTATTGGCTACCTCAAACGAACCCACCAGGATCGATACCAGCTGACTGCCTGGCTCGCCGTCGGAAGCGGCCTCGCACTCAGCATCATCGGCGCCTACTTTTTTAACGTAGTGGCCGGGGGCTTCACGGGCCGGGCTGAGGAACTTTTCGAGGGATTCGCTATGATTATCGGCGGCATTCTCATCACTACCCTCATCTACTGGATGATGCGCCGTCAGAATATCGTTAGTCACATCCATGACAAGCTCGATGCCCATGTGGCAGCCGCACGCCGATGGAGTATCTTTGGCCTCGTCTTGATCGCTGTCCTGCGCGAAGGGATTGAAACAGTCCTCTTCCTTGAGTCGGCCAGCTTCATCTCGCCTGATCATAACCTGATTGGGGCTATGCTGGGTATCGGAAGCGCCGCTATCCTGGGCATCCTACTCTATTTCGGGTCCCTCCGGATTAACCTCAAAACCTTTTTCACCGTGACGGGTATATTCCTCATGCTGTTCGGGGCGGGCTTGATGGCGCACGGCGTCCACGAACTCCAAGAGGCGGGCATTCTCTCCTTCGGCACGACCGAGCTCTGGAATATCAATCCCAGCCCATCGCTCGACGGAGTCTATCCTCTACTCCATGAAAATGGTCAGGTCGGGAGTTTTCTCAAAGGCCTTTTCGGATACAATGGCAACCCGAGCCAACTCGAAGTGCTCGTCTATACCCTCTATCTCTGCGTACTCGGCTTCCTCTGGTATCACCATGCGCGCCGACCTTTTGCAAAACGACCACGTTGACGCGGGGCTCGTCAGCATGATACGGTGTGCTCATGAAACGAAATATCTGGCAACAACTCCCCCGTCCCATCATCGGACTGTCTCCCATGGATGGGTATACGGACAGTGCGTTCCGTCGAGTATGCAAAAAAGCTAATCCCGACATCCTCGTCTACACCGAATTCACTTCAGCAGATGGCGTCCATCATAATGCTCAGAAGCTGCTCGAGAAGTTTCGCTTTAGCGACGAGGAGCATCCTATTCTGGCGCAAATATTTGGTAAAGACCCAGAAACGTTTGCCACAGCGGCACGACGACTTGAAGCCATGGGGTTTGATGGCATTGATATCAATATGGGCTGCCCGTCGAAAAAAGTTGTCCGCTCCGAGCATGGCGTCGCCCTCAGAAAAAACCATGATTTGGCATTTAAACTAATCAACACTGTCGCCGAGGCTACTGCGCTCCCCGTCTCGGTCAAAACCCGCCTGGGCTGGTCAAATGCCGAGGACCTTATCGAATTCGGGGTGGGGTGTGAGCAGGCCGGGGCGCAGGCAATCGCTATCCACGGCCGCACGTACAACGAACCATATAATTGTCCAGCTGACTTTTCACCGATTGCGGAATTACAAAACCGGGTATCGATCCCTGTCCTCGCTAATGGTGGCATTACCTCCGTCATAGATGGCATAGCGAAAACAGAAGGGCTCGATGGATTCCTTATTGGCCAGGCGGCTATCGGGAACCCCTGGGTATTTGCCAATACCCAACCGGCAACTTTTGGAGAAAAACTCCCCCTGATAAAAGAGCACGCTCGTCTCCTCTTCGAACTCAAAGGCCCAAAAGGCGCCTCGCTCGAAATTCGTAAACATCTCCTGGCCTATGTCCGGGGTATCCCCCATGCCGCCGAGTACCGCTCGCAGCTCGTCCATGTGAAAACGCTCGAGGAGGTATATCATGCCCTCGACACCATTCTCACCCAAATTGAGAACCCAGCGCCCGAACCTATGCTCAATCATGCTACTGCAACCACATGAATAACCCCGTACAACTTGCCCCAGCGATGAAAGCTTTCATCGTGCATGACGGCAAGGTGTTGATTATCCGCGAATCGAGTAGCTACGCGACCGGTACCAACATCGGCAAGTATGACGTCGTGGGCGGCAGTGTCAAACCCGGCGAGCATTTTGCTGATGGCCTTCGCCGCGAAGCGCTCGAAGAGGTAGGACTCACTATTTCCATCGGAAAACCATTCTATGTCGGTGAGTGGCGTCCACAGCTTAATGGCACCCAGCGGCATATTGTGGCTACGTTCTTCATCTGCTCCACTCAATCATCGGATGTACATCTCGGCCATGATCACGATGACTACCAATGGATTGAACCTGCCGCATACGCCCAATACAACATCATAGAAAACCTCAAGCTCGCCTTCATCGCGTATGTGAAGGATTAGTCCTATACGTGCGAACTAACACAACAGCCCCGCATGCTGCGGGGCCGTCTGTTGTATTATCGGACCATGAGGTCCTCTGCATCACCGAGCCCCACGTCGTTGAGGATGGCTTTGTGTCGAACCATTTCCTGACGGAATAGTTCGAGCTCTTCACGTACCTCGTCGTACATGCCGGTAAATTTACCGGTGGGTTGCAGAGATGCGTAATCGCGTTGGGTATTCATAGTCAATGGGTATGTCAAAAAATAACAGCCCATCATAGCAGATGAGGCCACTTTGTCAAGCCCATGAGCGGGAAACCGCTACCGGGCTCACGGGGCGCAGCGCATTCCCTCACACACTTTTGGCTAATGCCAGCTTTAATTCAATCCATTGCCCAGCGCTTCAAATAGATTACGCTCGACTATTTCCATAATGATGATGTCGGGATGCTCGGCATCGATAATATATTGCGGTATATCATACGACCACACATATACGGACCGGCTAAACTGCTCGGAAATAAATGGGATAAGCACATTACTAAATGAATCTCGGAACATGAGCAGCCGCGGGGCGGTCGAACCGGGAATTTCTTTGGCGATGACGTGCATCTCTGGATTCAGATTTGGCTCAGGGAAATCAAATGTGCTCGACACGGCCTGCCGTGTATTCTTTGAAGTGAAAAGGATTTGCTGTTCTTGCAGATCGTTTTGCAATGACAGCATGATGGCCAGATCAGCCCCGCCAGCGACCCGCGTCGTGATAGAATAGTCCGACAATGAAGGAATCGCGAGGCTGGGAATAAACGAGTGAGCCTGACGCATTAATGTTTGGTACGCGATGAACGCGCCATAGTCATTCCAGTGGGTGCCCGTCTTTTCATACAGGCGGCTGTCTGATTTTGCCGCCAGTAAATCCTGGCGGGGGTCGACAATCTCGATATCCGTATGAGTCCGGAGGTACTGCTGGATCTGGTCTAATCTGGTCTGAGAACCGACAACATTATAGATATCAGGCATGTATTCACCATACACGGTCGCTTTATTTGGCGCCACCATAACCACGAAATCAATCCCCTGATTAGCGAGTCTGTCGCGAGTGGCCATGAGGTTATCGGCAATCTGCTGCAACTCTGGGTTGGTCAGGGGCTGGGTTGCCCGGTAGTCATCGATGACATTGTCCTGAGCGTAGAAATACCACCCGTCTTTACCGACAATCGCGTCGGTCTGGACCACCACGTGTTCCCGCGGGAGCGTTTCGGGCTCAGGCACGGCGGGTTGCTGGTCAGCCGCCAGTGGCTGCTCACTCATGGCTTGGTCTTCGGCATTAGGCAACACTTCGGTGACGGTCGTCGGGACGACTCCATTATCGACAGTTGTACCCTGCTGGACGGCCACGCCACGGACCGGCACGGTTTTGAACACCTGGACATAGAGTTTCAAGTTCCACTGCACCAGGAGCGGGCGAAACCCGAAGTTGTCATTGAGATATGACTCAATCGAGCGACGGTAGGGCGCGGTGTAAAACGTGCTCCAGTGAAAGGGCGGCGCGTCAGCCAGTACCCGCTTCTCGGTATTCCCCACTGCTACCTGCCACCTGCCGAGTAGCATAATCCCTGGGACAACCATCATCACAATAAACAACGCGATCAGTGTCCATTCGATGCTACGTGGTAGACTGTGTGCTTTTGTCTGCTCGAGGAGCTGCATAGCTAGAAACGGAAATAAATAAACGGGTTATACGTATCATTGGCCATGTGCATGACCGTGACAACAAATAGCACGAGGAGTACCAGCACGAGCCCAGTCGTCCAGGAGAGCCGAAACCATGAGGTCTGGATACGATCCAGACGCTCCCGTAACCACGGCATGACTGGCGTACTGCCCATCACCCCGGCAATGACCGCGACGATAATGACGGGTGTCACAAACAGCCCCAGGTGATACAGTTCCTGCGGGGAACCGCCAAACCCAAACATGGCTTTGAGGTATTGCCCAGCGGCACCGAGGTCATCGGCCCGGAAAAACACCCAGCTCACGAGGACTACGAGCCATACATAGACATGCCGCA
This sequence comes from Patescibacteria group bacterium, assembly GCA_034678405.1. GTDB lineage: Bacteria > Patescibacteriota > Patescibacteriia > UBA10025 > JAHIVO01 > JAXDBW01. The sequence continues at coordinate 31,234 of JAXDBW010000023.1, forward strand.
GCGGCCGCCAGACCCGCCCGAGAAATCGGCCAAACCCTGCCCGCTCAATCAAGAGGAAGAAACCGTGATACAATCCCCACACAATGAAATTCCAACTAGCGCCGTGCCATAGGCCGGTAATAAAGAATACGATCAGTAGATTAACATAGGTGCGGCCGCTTCCTTTGCGATTACCCCCGAGCGGGATATAGAGGTAGTCGCGGAACCACGTTGACAGTGATATGTGCCACCGTCGCCAAAATTCCTTAATTGATTGTGAGATATAGGGAAAATTGAAATTCTCAAGAAAGTGAAATCCGAGCATCCGCCCAAGTCCAATAGCCATGTCTGAATACCCCGAGAAGTCAAAGTATATTTGCAAGGCATAGCAGAGCACCCCAAACCACGCCAGCGGCGCGGTCAACGCATCGCCGGGCAGGGCAAAGATGGCATCGGCTGGGATAGCTACCTGGTTCGCAATTAGCATTTTCTTGCCCAGGCCGATAATAAACCGCTGGATACCGTAGGCAAAGCCACTACGAGTCACGACGCGGCTCACCAGCTCGCGGGCCACCGTCTCGTATCGCACGATTGGACCGGCTACCAGCTGCGGGAACATAGTCACATACGCCGCATAGTCGATGAAGTTCGAATTAGCTCGAATCTTGCCACGGAAGACGTCGATCGTGTAGCTCATCGACTGGAAGGTATAGAAACTGATACCCAGGGGCAGGACAATCTGCCAGAATCCCTCGAGGGATACAGTCTGCCATCCGAAGAAGTCGAAGATGCCATTCAGGTTGTCGACGCCAAAGTTGAAATATTTAAAAAATCCTAATAGTGAGAGATTGGCAATGATCGACACCACCAGCCATGCCACTTGGCGTGGCCGACGGTGTGCGGGGTCGGCAACTCTGGCTGTGCGCCAGCGAAACAGCCCGCGGAAGCCACGTTCGATAGCCAGACCCGCCACATAGTCAATCACCGTCGAGGTGAGCATGACCGCCACTAATTTCCCCTCACCCCAGGTATAAAAAAACAGGCTGGCGACGAGTAATAGTACATTTCGCCAGCGCCGACCGAGCAAGAAATACAGCAGTAGAAACAGCGGCAGGAACGCGAAGAGAAAGATGGGTGAGCTAAATAGCATGTCCTACGGTAATGACTGACGAAACGCGGCCCGGTACCGTTTGTGTACACTCGGACCAGTCATGGTATGGACCTGCGTGCCATACCGCTCGACTGCATAGGATGCGACGGTCGCAGCATAGCGGCCCAGGACATCAATCGGATACCCACGCAAGAGAGCCACTATAAATCCTGCGCGGTAGGCGTCCCCCGCTCCCGTCGGGTCGATCACTTGTTTTGGTTTGACGATTGGGATGCGGTGCTGCTGACTGCCGATATAAATAGTCGATCCCTGCTCTCCTTTGGTGACGATCACCATGCCGAGCTTTTTCCGCAGTTGGGGCAGCGTGAATCCCGTTTTCTTGAGGATCATGGAGAGCTCATAGTCATTCGCGAAGAGCCCCAGGGCATGGGCCAGGCCGGCCTTGAGGGCAGCAGCTGAAAGCACGGGGATAGTCTGTCCAGGATCATAGAAATACAGGACCCGGTGGTTGTGCAGCGCGCCTGGCAGTTTCTGCATATCTGTTACATTGCCCGGTGACACGATGCCGAGCTGCACCCCGCTAAATAGTGCCGTGGGAAACGTACCATAGGATTGCCCCATCGCCCCAGGGAAAAACCCGGTAATCTGATTGTCCGCTCGGTCAGTGATGATATGCGCCGCGGCCGTTGGCAACTTTGCTGGCTTCGACCAGCGCAGGGCGATAGTGTTTTTGTGCAGCCACTCCTGATACACCTCAAAATCACTACCATAGCGGGCGACTAGTCGTGGCTCCGCGCCCAGCTGCGCGAGATTGTAGGCGATATTGCCGGCCGTACCACCAAATTCCTGGCGATACGTCTCGACGTTGAAACTGACATTGAGCTGGTGGATTTTCTCTGGGATGATATGGTCAGTAAAACGACCGGGGAAATCCATGATCCGGTCGTACGCGACTGCGCCTGATACCAGTACCCGCATACTAGCGATAGGCAGCTAATGATTTACTGATATCCACCTGCGTGATGTCATGTTTGATCAGTGGCGTCTCGAGCTGCTGGATACGATCGCCGTAGGAGGGTTTCTCTATCTGATAATACACGCCCAGTGGAATCTTACCATCAGTGCGGATTGCCTGATTGACGGCCGCCTGGTAATCGCTGGCGTCGTGCTGCTCATCCTCGAGCTTGATCACTCGCTCCTTGTACCACGGGAACTCATTCACCTTATTAAACGTCGGGCAGAGCTGCAGGATATTGATAAAGGAAAACCCCTTATGCTGGATGGCTTGCTTGATGAGCTCTTTCAAATGTGGGATGTCTGAGGAAAATCCCTGCGCCACAAACGTAGCACCGTTGAGGATCGCCACCGCGATGGGATTGAAGGGGTGGTCAATATTACCAAACGGCATCGACTTCGTCTTCATCCCCTCACCCGAGGTTGGTGAGGTCTGCCCGGTCGTCAAACTGTAGAGGTGATTATCATGGACGAGATAGGTAATATCAATATTCGTGCGGGCCGTATGCACGAAGTGGCTGATGCCCTCCCCATACGCATCCCCATCCCCTGAGTCTGCGATCACGGTCAAGTCGCTATTAGCCAGCTTCACGCCACTGGCCACTGGTAATGACCGACCATGGATACCGTGGAATGAATACACACTGTAGAAATTCGAACCATTTGATGAGCAGCCAATCCCGAAAATCATCGCGACCTCGTGGGGCTTCAGCCCGAGCTCAGCGTAGGCTCCCTTCGTCGCCGGCATGATACCGAAATTACCACAGCCCGGACACCACGTCGGCGTGTACTCAGTCGTATAGCTTCGTTGGGTCAGTTTTTGTTCGTCAGCCATATTATTTGAGCTCCTCCCTCACGGTCGTGACGATCTCATCCGGGAAAAACGGACGACCGTCGTACTTTAATATTTTATAGTCTGGGGTCAGGCCCGTATGCTCACGGATCCACCCAGCGAGCTGTCCGAGTTTATTGCCCTCGACGATAGCTACCTTCTTCGCTTTGCCAAAAACGTCTTTAATCTTCTGGATAGGTAAAGGGCTAATATATTTGATCTGAAGGAAATTTACTTTCATCCCCTGCGCTCGGAGATCTTTCATCGCTTCGAGGATAGCTCCCCGGGTCGAACCCCACGACACAAAGGTGAGATCAGCGTTTTTATCTCCCTCCAGCTCTGGCGGCGGGATATGTTTGGCTGCCTCAGCGATCTTCCGAAACCGTTTGTCCATCTGCTTCACGCGCATCTCTGAACCCTCTTCGGAGAAGCCCTCTTCATTATGCTCGTCGCTATTGGCGACATGCTCACCGCCCGCCATGCCCGGTAACGGCCGCGGCGAGACGCCATCAGGCACATCCGTGACATACCGCGGGAAGAGTTTGCCGGGAGTCAAGTTTTTCGCATCGACGACTGCGCCGCGATCGAGGGCACGTGGTTTCGTATCGAGATTCTCTACCCACTGATAACTCTCCGCGAGCTCTTTGTCAGTCAGGATGACGACCGGAGTCTGGTATCGTTCAGCGAGATCAAATGCTACTTGGGTCAATTCAAAACACTGGACAGTGTCCCCAGGCGCTAGTACAAATCGAGGGAATTCATCCTGAGAGGAGTGCAGGACAAAACGGAGATCACCCTGACCAGTCCAGGTCGGCATACCAGTCGACGGTCCAGGTCGGGTTGCGTTGATCAGCACGACTGGGATTTCCATCATGCCAGCCATGCCGTAGGTTTCGCTCATCAGTGAAAAACCGCCGCCGGATGTACCAGTCATCGCGCGGATACCAGCATAGCCAGCGCCAACGGCTGTATTCACCGCTGAGATTTCATCCTCGCAGTGCTTCACTACCATCTGGTAGTTGCGTGCCTGAGCAGCGAGGTTATGCAATACCGAGGAAGCGGGCGTCATGGGATAGGCGGCATACATCTTGCATCCAGCCTTGATCGCGCCCCAGGCGATGCCTTCATTGCCGCTCATGATCATGCGATCGGGATTTTTTTGTGGTTTGATGGAGTAGGCAAATTCATGTTGGACGTGCGCTTTCACGTAATCATACCCGGCTTTCGCCAGCCGCACATTCAGCTCAATCTCTTTGCCTTTTTTCTCAAAGGTAAATTCAATAATTTCCTTGAGTGGCGCAAACTCGCCGCCAAGCAAGGCAAAGCTCGCGCCGAGACCGACGACATTCCGCATGACCTTCTCCCCGCCCTGCTGCTCAACTATTTCGTCGAGCGGGATAGCATAGACATTCGCATTCCCGGGCAATTCATTATCAGACGCTTCAACCTGGCCTTTGTTTATAATTGCGGCTCCATCTTCAGCGACCTCATGCCGATGCTCATCAAACGTCATCTGATCGAGGCAGACCAGCAAACTAACGGGCCGGCGGGTCGTATAGACCGGGTCGGGTGAGACAGTCACTTCATAGGCATTATGCCCACCGCGAATCAGTGAGGGATATTCATCGTAGGCAAATACATACAAGCCCTGGCGCAATAGAGCGCGGGCGAACATCGCACCAACTGACTTGATCCCATAGCCAGCGGGGCCGCCAATTTTCCAGTCAAACGTCGTGTGTGCCATGTAGACAGTATACACCAAAACATCGAATTGTTGAAATACTATCCCTGTGCCGCGAGGTACTGTTTGATCCGCTCCAGCTCCGCTGCGACCTCCTCGCCCTCATACTCGCCCGAGTGGGCGGTCTGACCCTGGTAGGAGGGTTGTTTGGCATCGAGATGGAGTTTAAAAAGTAGCCCACCCTGAGCGGGGTCGACATAGAGATGAAATCGTGGGTACGGCATGCCCCCGAGACGACGGCTATAGCTCACGGTACCAGTCCGCGGACTCTGCTGTTCGTGGTAGCCAAGCCGATTCATGAGCACTTTCATGTTCATGCCGATAGCTTCCGTATGGAGGTACTTCATGTTTGCTTCCGCGTTACGACCCGGATATCGACAACCCCGACACCATCACTGGATACCATGACCGGATTGAGGTCGAGCTCGGCAATGCCTGGTTTATCAGCCATCAACTGCGACACGCCATAGATCACGTCAACCAAGGGCTGGTGCGGGATGCGCTGCCCCCGAGGACTCATCAGGATGCGACCAAGTAGGCCACGAGTCAATACCGCGGCGATCTGGGATTTCGTCATCGGGACGGGGATGATTTCCTGTCCCCCGACTGCCTCGACGAAGATACCCCCGAGACCCACGACGAGATACGGCCCGAGGTCAGGATCACGTTTCGCACCGATAATCACCTCGACCATGCCGGGGCGATACTGCTGCAGGAGATAGCCCTCGTCTTTTCTAAATCGGAGACCCTGGGTCTGACGCCAGTCACTGATGACACTGCGGAGCTCTGCCTCAGAGATAATGTTTATCTTTACCGCCTGGGCTTCGGTCTTGTGCACCAGCTGGGCGCTAATAATCTTCGCCACGACCGGATACCCGAGTCGCTTCGCTTTACGTGCGGCATCGTCAGCCGTCCGGACGAGTGCTGAGGGGACGATGCTCGGGACATACCGACGGATCAGTTGCTCGGCTTTTTTACCAAGGACGGTAGTGGATCTGCCGGTCAGGGCGAGTTTCGTCTCCGGGAATGTCCGAGCGTTATCGCGATTCGTATAGTAGCGGCCGATGATCGAGAGCGCCGTTACGGCCTGCTCAGGATATGCGAAATTTAATATGCCTGCCCGCGTCATCAGTTCGCGCCCGGGCTCAACTCCCTCCCCGCCGATGAATGCGACGGCAATTGGCTTCCGCGGAAATTTCTTCTGAGCCGCAATAATCACCCGCGCAATCGCGGCAGTGTCCGTCACGTACTGATGGGTCAAGAGCGCCACGACGCCATCAACGGCAGAGTCACGCAATGCGGCATTGAGGGCGGCGCTATATCGTCTCGTATCAGCGTCACCCACCACATCGACGGGGTTATGAATCGCGGCTGCTTCAGGTAAATGAGATTCGAGATACTTCTTGGTTTTCTCAGAGAAATGCGCCAGGCTGAGATTAGGTGCGGCTACGACCGCGTCAGTGGCCAGGATACCAGGTCCACCAGCGTTGGTCACGATAGCGACGGACCGCTTGGTGAGCTGGCGACCGTCTTCAAATACTTTGGTATACAGAAATAGTTCCTCCAGCGTATCCACCACGACCGCACCAGCCGCTCGGAGGAAGGCGTGCTGGACGGCATGAGCTCCGGCGATCGCTCCGGTGTGCGACGCCACCGCGGCTTGGGCCTCCTGACTTTTACCGGGTTTTAATATAATAATTGGTTTCTTAGTACTAATCCGTTTGATAGTGCGGAGCAACGATCGGCCAGTCGCGAGACTCTCAAGATACAGGACGATGACGTTGGTCTGGGGATCATTCCCGAGATGCTTCAGCACGTCTTCTTCATTCACATCAGCTTTATTCCCGAGGGACACCAGGGCAGAGAACCCCAGGTGAGCTGAGAGCGCCCACTCCGTGATAGCGACAGCCATCGCCCCTGACTGGGACACGACGGCTACACTCCCCTGATCCGGCATGCCGGCGGCAAACGAAGCGTTCATCTTGAGCCCCGGGACGATCAAACCGAGACAGTTTGGCCCGAGGATACTAATGCCATACTGATGGGCAATCCGCAGGACCTGCTGCTCGAGCCGCGCACCAGCCGCGTCCTGCTCTCCAAACCCCGCGCTAATAATGACAACGCTTTTAATCTTTTTCTGGCCGCACTCTTTCATGACAGATGGGACCAGTGGAGCGGGTACTACAATGAGGGCGACGTCCACGTCATACGGTATCTCAGTTACTGATGGATAGACCGCCCGGCCATAGAGCGTGCCACCCTTCGGATTGACCGGATACACCGTGCCTCGATATTTCAGAGACAATAAATTATGGGTTACGACGTTACCCAGTTTGTGTTTGTCATGTGAGGCGCCCACGACCGCGATCGAGCGCGCAGTAAAAAATGTCTTGAGCATGATTTAGGTCATCAGGAGATTATTGCCGGTCATCTCTTCCGGCGGTTTGATACCCATATAGGTGAGGACGGTCACTGGCACATCCGAGAGGATGCCCGTCGGTTGGAGGGTACTGAGATCATGATTTTGGATGAGGTCCTTGTAGAGTTGGTGTCCTTTCCACTCATTACTGATAGCGACGAATGGTACAGGATTGACCGTGTGCTCTTTGTCCATTTGCCCGGTCTGGGGGTTGATCATTTGCTCGGCATTCCCGTGATCAGCGCTGATAAAAATGAGGCCGTCTTTTGCCAGTACGGTGGAAACAATTTTTTTCAACAGCGCATCCACCGTCGTAATCGCTTTCACGGTTGCATCGTAGTTACCGGTGTGCCCCACCATGTCGGGATTGGCGTAATTCACCACGATGAAATCATATTTGTTTGACTCAATATGCTTCAGGAGCTTCTCCGTCACGCCTGGCGCGCTCATTTCTGGCTGCTGATCGTATGAGGCTACCTTCGGCGACGGAATGAGTTCATTGTCCTGGCCTTTGTAGGGATCTTCATTGCCACCATTGAAGAAATACGTGACGTGCGCGTATTTCTCTGTCTCAGCGATGTGGAGCTGCTTGAGGCCGGCGTCCGAGACCACCCGGGCGATAGGATTCGTGATGAGCTCTGGCGGATAAGCCACATCGACAGGTAATGCCTTATCATACTCAGTCATCGTGACGAAAACCAAGTTCTTGATATATTCTCGATCAAATTGCTTAAACGATTTGACCGAAAACACCTTGGTCAATTGCCGCGCCCGGTCTGGCCGGAAATTAAAGAAAATCACTGCATCACCTTCATTGATTGTGGCAGTGGGCTTGCCTTTGGCGCCGATCACGGACGGGATGAATTCCTCGTCATAGTTTTCTTGGGTATACGACTCTTTGATCAGGGCAATCGGGTCGGTGGCATACCGCTCGGCCTCCCCCAGCGCAATGGCACGGTACGCCTTCTCTTCCCGGTCCCAGCGGTTATCCCGATCCATGGCATAGTAGCGACCGGAGAGGGAAGCAATCTTGCCGATGCCCAGCTCCTTGATTTTATCCAGTAGCTTCTGGACAAATGTTGCCCCACTATCCCGCGTCGTGTCACGGCCGTCGAGGATGACGTGGATATACACTTCCTTGAGCTGCTCTTTTTGGCAGAGCTCGAGCAGAGCGAAGAGATGGTCGATGGAGCTATGCACCCCACCATTTGACACCATGCCGAGGAGATGGAGTTTCGAATCATTCTTCTTCACCTGTTTCACGGCCTTTTGAAAAGCGGCATTGGCGAAGAAGCTCCCATCGGAAATAGAGCGTGAAATCCGCGGCAAACTCTGGTAAATAATTTTCCCGGCGCCGAGATTCAGATGTCCCACCTCTGAGTTACCCATCTCGCCCCACGGCAAACCAACCGCTTCACCAGAGGCTTGCAGCGCGAGTGTCGGATACTCGTCATAGAGCATGTCAAACGTCGGAGTAGGGGCATTGATGATTGGATTGCCCGGCCCGGGTGGCGCTATGCCAAATCCATCAAAGAGGACGAGGACTACTGGTCGATGTGGTATTTGCATATGAGGTGTGATCCCATCTCGCGTGGTTTCGGGATGCCCATCATGTGGAGAATAGTTGGGCCGACGTCGCCGAGCACGCCGTGATTCATTTTAGTATTTCGAGGGATATGTTTATTGACGATAATAAAGGGAACGGGAAACATCGAGTGGGAGGTAATAATCTGATTTGTCTCCGTATCAATCACTTCATCTATATTACCATGATCCGCGGTAATCACCACGGTCCCGTTGTGTTTCAGCATCGAGTGCACCAGACGACCGATCTGCTCATCGATAAATTCGACGGCTCGGATACAGGCGGCGAAGTCACCGGTATGCCCGACCATATCCGGATTGGCGAAGTTCATCACCATGAAATCATGTTTCTGATACTCAATCGAATCGCACACCACGTCGGTAATCTCCTTCGCGCGCATCTCCGGCTGGGTGCGGTAGGTATAGGCGTCAGAGGATTTGATGATGACGCGATCCTCCCCGGCCACGGGGTGGTCATACCCGCCGTTGAAGAAATACGTCACGTGTGCGTATTTCTCCGACTCCGCGACATAGAGCTGCCGGTAGTCCCGCATAACCACGGGGACGGTATTCTTCAGTGGCTGGAGAGAGGGATAGGCAGGGATAATATTTGGTAAGTCAGGGCCGTAGTTCGTCATCGAGACAAACTTGAGATTCTTCAACACTTTCTTGCGCTTGAACCCGACGAATTTCTCCTGGACAAACGCTTTGGCGAGTTCGCGGACTCGATCAGACCGGAGATTAAAGAAGACAACGGCATCGTTATTGGTGATCCGACCACTCTTGCCGTCTGGCTTGATCACCACGGGCTGGATGTATTCATCATTCTCTCCTCGATTGTATGCCTGCAGCACCGCCTCTTCCGCTGACTCGGCCTGGAATCCTTTGCCCATGACGAGTGCGTCATAGGCCCGCTCTGTCCGATCCCACTGTTTGATCCGATCCATCGCATAGAATCGACCACAGACGGTCGAGACATGGTTGCGTTTCGTCAGAGCTTTCTTGAATTTCTGGAGCAAGCGGATGGCTGAGTACTGATATGAGTCCCGTCCGTCGGTAAATAAATGTAAATATACTTTGATATCCGGGCTGACGTGCTCGAGTGAAAGATTGAACATGGTGATGAGCGCCAGCAGATGATCCGGGTCAGCGTGCGGCGACTGGTCATCGGTGAGCAGTCCCATTAGATGCACATTCGACTTGTTCTTTTTCACATGATCCACCACACTCAGCAGCGCTTGATTCCGGAAAAAACTGCCATCATTGATACTGCGGGATACCCGCACTGAATCCTGCTCAATGAGTCGGCCCGCGCCGATATTCATATGTCCGGCCTCGGAGTTGCCCGCTTGGCCGGGCGGCAGCCCCACATCGAGCCCGGACGCTCCCAGCAACGTATTCGGGTAGTCCTTCGTCAATCCGTCCATCACCGGCGTATTGGCCTCGGCGATGGCATTTCCTTTCTTCTCCTTACGGATGCCCCATCCGTCGAGAATGACTAATAAAAATGGTTTAATCTTCTTCGCCATGCAGTAGAGTTATTTCGTGACCTCGTCCTCGATCGCCATCAGTCGGTTATATTTGGCCGTCCGCTCACCCCGAGCCGGACCGACCTTCACATACTCAGCGTTTACTGCCGCGGCGAGGTCTATCATAAACGCATCTTCTGTTTCTCCTCCACCGCGGTGCGAGACGATCTGCCAGAAACCGTGTTTCTGTCCGAGCATGATCGTCCGAATGGTCTCGGTGACAGAGCCAATTTGGTTGAGCTTGATGAGGACGGCATTGATAGCCTGCATGCCAATAGCTTTCTCGAGCCGCTCAATATTAGTAACCGTCAGATCATCTCCCACGATCCGAATCTGATCATGCACCTGCTCGTAGAATGCCTGCCAACCCGTCCAGTCGTCTTCCGCCAGGGCGTCCTCGATGGAGAGGATGGGGTATTTCTCGATCCAGCCCTTAAAGAGGCCAATCATCTGATCTGAGCTGAGGCCCGCACCCTCGCGCTTCAGGAGATATTGGTGTTCCTCAGGATTGTAGAGCTCGGACGTCGCCGGGTCGAGGGAAATATGCACGTCCGTGCCTGGGGTGTAGCCCGCCTTTTCGATTGCTTGGGTTAAGATTTCCAGCGGCGCTTCGTTCGTTTCGATGCCGGCCGGCGCAAAAGCTCCCTCATTACCGACATTCGTATTGAACCCGCGCTCTTTCAAAATATCTTTGACTGCCATATAGCATTCCTCTCCCCACCTGACTGCCTCGCGGACCGTCGGTGCGCCGGAGACGCTCAGTAAATATTCCTGGAAGTCAGTGGAATTGTCCGCGTGCTTGCCGCCCTCAATCACCACCATCATGGGTTTCGGCAAATTCCATTTCTTGTGTTTCAGCTTAAATGTCTTGCGGAGATACTCATAGACCGGCATGTCTTTTGACGCGGCCGCGGCTCGGGTGACGGCCATGGACACCGCGAGGATAGCATTGCCGCCGAGCTTAGATTTATTATCCGTGCCATCCAGGGCGATCATTGCCTCGTCAATCTTCTCCTGCTGCAGCGCATCCATGCCGACGAGTTTCGGCGCGATAGTATCATTCACATTCTGGCAGGCTTTGAGCATGCCTTTGCCGCGGTAGCGTTTCGGGTCGTCATCGAGGAGTACCTTCGCCTCGTGGACGCCGGCTGAGACACCATACGGCACTGAGGCTGAACCAACCACACCATTTTCCAGCGTGACGGTCGCTTCCATACTCGGACTGCCGCCAGAGGCGAGCACTTCTTTGGCAGTGATTGATGTTATGTTTGTGGATGCAGTTGGCATAGTTTTATTACGTTATTACTATTGGTTAAACTTTTCTGTCACTCTGAACGAAGTGAAGAGTCTCTATGAGGCTAGTTAAATAGTTCTAAACTTAGGTCTTTCCATTTGGGATTCTGGGTGGTGATTAGGGCTCGTTTCTTACTTCTGAGTAGGCCTTTAAGTTGCTTTTCTCTGGTAATGGCGGAGTATGCATCAGTGGTTGCTTCGTAATAAACTAATTTATGCAGATTATACTTGCTCGTAAATCCTTTTACTACCTTGTCTGTATGTTCCTGTAACCTGCGCGCCAGGCCGTTGGTAACACCGACGTACAATACATCATTGTAACGGTTGGTCAGTATATATACGTAGTACTCTTTTTCATGACTCATGGAGATTCTTCGTCGCTCGCTACGCTCGCTTCTCAGAATGACAGGAGGAGGATTATTCCATTAATGGTTTAAGTCCAGGCAGCGTGCCTTTCTCGAGAAACTTCAGCATCGCCCCGCCGCCCATCGACATAAATGACATCTTGTCTGCGAGTCCCTGCTGCTGCAGTGACGCATTTGTCTCGCCCCCACCCACGATCGTGCGGGCACCGGAGGCAGCCATAGCCTGGGCGACTTTATTGGTCCCCTGAGCAAACTGATCAATCTCAAACCACCCCATCGGTCCATTCCACACGATGGTTTTGGCTTGGGCGATTACTTTGCTGAAGAGCTCGACGGTATCAGGCCCGATGTCGAGAATCTTTTCGTTCTCTTTCAGGCTGGCCACGGCCCGGATGTGCGTCTCGACATGCTCGGTCACTTCCTCGGCGGTGATCACATCCACGGGGATGTGTAGCCGGGTATCCGTCAGCGCAAGCGACTTCGCTTCCTCGAGCATGCTTTCTTCAATGAGTGACGTACCGACCTGCAGTCCTTTGGCGAGGAGGATGGTATTGGCGAGCGCTCCCCCGAGGAGGACGTTGTCAGCCTTTTCCATGAGTTTCTTGATCACGCCGAGCTTGGTCGAAATCTTCGCCCCACCGATGATCGCCGTAAACGGCCGCGCCGGAGACTCGAGCAGGCTGGAGAGTTCCGCAATCTCTTTCTCGAGCGCCGGACCGGCATAGCTCGGGAGGTATTTCGGGATACCGGTAATCGACGGCACATCCCGGTGGATCTGGGCAAAGGCATCATTAATAAATATATCGGCATGTTCTGCCAGAGCCTTTGCATATTCCTCATCATAGGTTTTGTCATCTGCTTCGCCCGGATGAAACCGGACATTCTCCAGCAGCGCAACATCACCCGGCTCCATAGACTTCACTGCCTGGCTAACTGACGTACCGATACAGTCCGTCACAAACCGGACGTCCTGCCCCATGAGTTCGGTCAGCCGATTGGCCACCGGAGCGAGACTCATCTCCGGGTCGGGTTGGCCCCCTGGCCGCTGCAGCCAGGACATGAGGAGGATTTTCGCGCCACGTTTCTGGAGGTTCTGCACCGACGGGATGATGGCCCGGACGCGGGTATCATCCTCGATCTCCCGTACGCCATCGCGCATACAAAAATGCACATCCAGCGCCACGCGCAGGATGACCGTTTTATTATTAACGTCGATATCTCGACTCGATCGTAGTTGCATAAATGATTTTTGTATTTGTAGTATTCATTATAGCATTTTTTTAATAATATTTCAAGGGCATTGTATAAATGACTGCTAAACCGCCGTCGATGCGTCCGACGGCCGGACGGCGCAAAAACTGGTGGACAAATGGGGTTGACCGTATACACCAACGTTTTATACTTACAGTAGATATCGCCCTTTGGCACTCTTGAGCTCAGCTCCATTCGTGGAGTACCGATCTCTGATAATGAGATCATATCGCTCGGCCGAGCATCATTTATTGACGTATAAAGCTGTGTTGTGTCGCCATCTCGTCAATGGATTGCCCGGCTTTTTTATTTGATATATTAAAGGACGCGAGCATTGCTTCGGTACTCGCGTCCTGGTGTAGTGTTCTCTAAAGAACATATGGTCATAGTGCTGATTCAAACATGATCAGCGTGACAACGTGCGTGACCCGGATATAGGGTTCTTATCAGCTAGACTGCGCCTTGGCCTTATGTCACTAAATGCTAGAACGCACCATGATGTGTCTGGCGCTAAAAAGCGCGACCCCTACGGTATTGGCTCATAAATGAGCAGTCGTGGTAGGCAAATCCCATTGCGCTTTGGACTTACTGTGGGCGACTCAATACCGCGGGTATGTATTATCCGGCACCGTAGGCAGACAGCAGCATGATCACATTGCATACATACAATCGTTTCATGACATGCCTCCTTCCTCAGCTTGGGGGTGAATGTTACGGTAGCAGCTTGTGAGCTGCCTTATTAATCGCTGTGCAAACTTTCTGGGAGACGCCGAGTGCGTACAGTCCCTGCGAAACAAAATTGAAGGCAGAGTCTGCTAGCTGCTTAATTGGGCGACGAAACATCATATAGCCGGTCACTATGGCTCCGGCGAGAATCGGGTGCCGCCTGACCCAGCCAATTGAACGCTTAATAAACGCCTCCTTTGGCTGGTTTTCTCTTGCGTCCCGAATAGCGCTGACTCTATCCGATCCGTATCCTGTGCTCCAGGTACGGCCAGTCTTCCTATCCTGCATCTCACAGCACCATTCATCGTCTGATACTTTGTAGCAAACTGGATGTGTAGCACGCATATATAACTCCTTTTGATTATTAATGTCCTATTTTCCACAGTTCTTTGCGACGGCGCATATCAGAGCCGTCGACTGTTTAGTCCTGAATACAAAGACAAACCTTTCCACCGGGGAAGGTTTGCGACGGCTCACCGAAGTGAGTCTGTTTTAGTTTTCTACCTTAATTATATCATGAATAGCCAACCTCCGCTCATGTCATTTCGACCGGAGTCCTCGCCCTACTTGTCACACTGAACGAAGTGAAGTGTCCCCTAGCCGAAGGCTAGGAGATCCTTCGTTTCACTCAGGATGACAAATTAAATAGTTCTTTTGATAAGTCTTTCCAATGTGGATTCATTGTTTTAATGAGGGTGACCTTTTTCTTTCGTAACCATCCCTTTAGCTGTTTTTCCCGAGTGATGGCACTGTATACATCAGTTGTTACTTCGTAGTAGACCAGTTTATGAGTGTTGTAAGTTGCGGTAAACCCTTTAACTAGTTTATTTCGGTGTTCATACACCCTTCGCTCTAAATCATTCGTTACTCCAATGTATAAGGCCCTATTGAACTTATTCGTCAGGATATATACGTAGTACTGTTTTTCTTCCCTCATAAGGAATTCTCCACTTCGGTCGAAGTGACAAAAATAATTAAAACCCTTCCACTCTATGGGAAGGTCTGGGACTATGCTTAATTACTTCGTGGAATTTACCTTGAGCGTGGTCGAAGTGACTCGCAATGACTACGTTACTCCTCTGCGGTAATCAGTGGAGCCTCATGCGCGCCCACCTTAGCTTCCGCCTCTTTCATGCCTTCTTTGTAGATGGGGATTTGTACATGGAATGTCGCGCCTTTGCCCTTGCCCTCTGACTCCACCCAGATCTTACCGTCATGGGCCTCAGTCAAGCGACGCGCCACATACAGACCCAAGCCCGAACCGTCAGGATTCACCTGGGCGATGCCAAACCCACGCACGAATTTGGTGAAGAGTTTCTTCGCTTCTTCCGGATCAATACCCCGACCCGTGTCTTTGACTGTTGTTTCAATATTCGACGCGTTCACTTTTGACTCAACAGTGATGCCTCCTTCGTCAGTATATTTGATAGCATTGTCGACGAGATTCATGATGACGTCCCCGAGCTTATCAGTATCCGCGAAGACAGTGGGCAATTTCTGCTTGGGTTTCTTGAATTCTAATTTCAAACCTTTGTCCGTGGCGGTCTTGTGCGCCATGTCCACCACCTTGGCCACCAGTTCATCCATGGGCATTTCCTGTCGATTGAGGGTCATCTTGCCGGACTCAATCTTCGAGACATTGAGGAAGAGATTGATGAGCCGGATCATGCGCTGCGACTCGTCCAGCAGTCCAGTCAGGATTTTCTTCAGATCAGCCGGTACCTTGCCGAAGTCCCCGCCTACGATCATAGAGAGGTAACCCATGATACCGGTCATCGGGGTGCGCAGCTGATGCGAGGCAATGGAAACAAACTCTGACTTGGCTTGGTCGAGCTGCTGCAGGTGGACGTTCGCCACTTCGAGGTCTTTGTTTGATTCCTCGAGCTGTTTGTATAGTTGGATATTTCGATACACGATACCGGTCTGGCCAGCCAGGGCTTTCATGGCATCGAGGTCAGTCGCTTTCAGCGCGCCGTGGTCCTGACGAAGCATGAAATCAATGACGCCCACAATTTCATCCTCGCTATAGACGGGCACGGCCACGATGGTCTGGATTCCCACGATTTTTTGGATAGTGGCGGCAATCGGCGGAGGAACCGCGGGGGAAATAAATTGAGACAATTTCTCGCCGATCTGTACCTTGCCGGTTTTGATCGCTTCGACGGATAAACTCTGGTCATCTGGGTAATAGCCGTAATACTCATTCAATGGCTTGGGTAATAATTTCAAACCCTTCTCTGTGATAGGTGTACGCGTCACTGCCTCGGGAAAGAGTTTATGCCGGTCTTTCCCGAGCAACAATAAAACCCCTCCCATGTACCCGAGCTCGGTCGCAATGCTGTCTACCACCGACTGCGTCACCTTACCGAAGTCGAGGGTTCGAGAAATAAGCGTCGTCACTTTCTGGAGGGCCTGGAGGAACCGGTTCCGTTCCTGCAGCTGCATGTTCGCATTACGCAGGTCGTTGGTGGCGACGGCTACTTCTTTCTTCAGCCGTTCGGTAAATTGCTGTGCCTCTTCATACAGTCGTGATTTCTCGAGCGCGGATGCTAGCTGCGGGCCGATCAGATTGAGCAAGTTTAAATCCTCACTGCCAAACGGATCACCAGACAGTTTCGGGCCGACAACCATCACCGCATTCAAATTGTTACCCACGGTTACCGGTGCCACCACCGCAGCGTCCAGCGAATCCAACGCGGCTTTGGATGATTCCAGTTTTTTCCGCGCATCATCATCCTGCGTATCTTCTATCTTGCGCTCCAGCGCTTCGAGCACAATTACGTCCTGATGATGCCGCAGGTAGGTGACTAGCGGATTGTCATGGTGAATGCGGTGCTCGATGTCGGTTTTCTGATCTTCGGCCAGCTTGGCGAACTCCTCATCGGAAAGTTTGTGCCCCTGCTTATCCACCCGGCCGATGCGCTTGTAAAAAGCACCGCCGGTAGAACCAGCGAGGTAAATAGCGACGTTTTTTATCTTCAGGGTTTTCTCTAGTTTCTTCGATAGTGAGTACAGGAGAATATCCAGATCGATCTCTCGATTAATAATTTCAGAAATTTCTGTGAGGAGGTTTTGGTAGTCTACCCGGGCTTTGAAGAAAACTGCATCAGTGGCTTTGGCTATACCACGCTTTAGCGGGTCTAGAATAAGGACTATAAAAACGGATGCCAAAACTGCAATGAATGCCTTACTTGATGTGCTGGCCGTTATTGAATCTGAAAGAAATACAGTTAAGCCAACGACCGCTGCAGAAACTGTGACTACCACTAAGGAATATGTAACGGTACGTAATACTATAAACCTAATTTCTAATAGCTGGTGCCGGATGATAGCATAAGCGGTAAATCCTATAAAAAATATTGTACTCGCTGGGCCAAGGTCAGTTAATGAAGAATTGTTTAAGATTACTGGGAAAACTAAGTTAAATGATAATCCCAAAACAAAAGATATTAATAACCCAAAAAATAAATACTTTACCCTACTTCGTACAACTGAGTCAGATTTAATCCAGGATCGAATTAATAAAAATATTGTAACTAGAATAGAGCCAACAAGAAATACCCCAAATAATGGATAAAGCGGGCCATACGTGAGTTGTGCGGGCTGGACGTCGGTTATATCATCAACTACAAGTCTTAACGGGGAGGTTGCCGTAAGAAATAAAGGCACTGCAATAATTAATAGAATTGCAACCCTTCCTACCCTTCTTTTGGTTTTTGTGAAAACTAATGTAAATATTAGAAGAAATGCTGGCAGCCAGAAGGGGCCAATAAAAGTGAGTTTGCTCCATATCAGCGCCTGTGTCGCCGAGGATGTTATATTTGAGATAAGATTAGTGAACCCCCACACAACAATTGAAAGAATCATGAAGAAAAAGCTCCGGTTTAGTAGACTCTTTGAATTCTTTCGTAGCACAACAAGCGCAAGGACAATGTCAATTACCCATGAGGCAAAAAGGATGATGTTATTAATGGAAAAAATGTTCATTTAACTTGCCTTAAATGTCCACTTTTTATGAAGAATGAAACTAACTATCGCCACGGTACATATCGATATCGCCTTCCCAATGAACAGCCCGTAATTACCACTGATGCCCACTAGCGCAAGTGCAGACGCCCACACTATGAATGCGTCGAGTGCAGACCCAAAAATATTTACACTCAAATATCTAGGGTACGCCACATAATCACTAACTATACCTTTTTTGTTAAATGTAAACTTGTTATTTAGTAGAAACGCTATGCTGGCACCGACCCAAAAGGAAATAATCGTTGAAAATATATAGTAAACATCGGTATAGTTTACCAGTAAGAAAAAGGTTCCTGATTCAGCAATTAGGGCCACAGCTCCAAACGCAAGGAATTTGCCAAGTTGTATATAACTATTTTCACCAACCATTTTAGAATTTAAAGTTTTTTGTTTTAGTCGAAAAATATTTAAACATTGCCTTGCTTTTTTCCTGAACATTCTTTTCTGTAGCTGCAACACTAAGCGTGAAAGGGTAGTTCATAGCATTAAAGCTAAACTGCGGCTCCCCCATCATGTCAATTGGTCCAAAGAAGAAATTTAGCTTGTTAATGAACCAACTCTCAGCACAGCCAATCCAATGCTCAATTCCATGATCTCTTGAATATAGATAAAGAGCTTTACTCAATTCAAGCATAAGCATATTTCCTCGTTCTTTTGAATCCGTTAAAAAACGTGATATCTCTGCCATCTTATCATGAGGAACTTTTGACATTCTCTTTTCAAGATGAAATTCCTTTTCCGTTGGGAAGCCAAGTTCAGAATTTTTAATTAATCTAACCGCGCCCACGATCTCTCCTTTTCTATTATATGCCGCAATATGAATAGCCTTTTCATCAAATTCGTCCCGCTCAATCCCCTCCGGATAATCACGAGCATCGAGTAGCTTATCTCTGAGACAGTAGACATCATGGCGCAGCCTAAACACACCAGTAATTGATACCGGATCACTAACAACTTTAAATATGTATTTTTTCTTTGGCTTAATTAAATAAGCCCTTAGATACAAATCAAGAGCTCCCTTTTTTGCCGTCTTGTAGCGTGACATCATTAGTATGATGGTTTATTTTTATTTATTCTACTCTACCACAAAATCGCCCATTTTTCAACTTGTTGGGCTTTTTTTAGTGATTTTGCTAGTATTCTTGTTTTTCGTATTTATTTTCTCCCCTGGTATATTACGTTTTTGAAGAAAGCGGTAAGTTTTAGGTTTTATGAGGGTAGAATGGAAGTTAGTTTTAAGTCATTGGCTTCTGACGATTAAAATTGCGCCAGGCGAGACTTAGCTTATACAGCTGCTTATTAATGATGTCATACTTCTCGATTAATTCATCACATTTCGTACTATCAACGTCTTTCCCATAAATATCCTTACAGTAACTCAGGTGAACGATGGTCTCATTACATTCGCCCATAGCATCGTCAAGATATTTCTGGAAACTCTTTGGCAAATGCTTTTTTGCGAACCCTTCGGCAATCAACGGCGCGATTGCTTTTGCTGACCGTCCTAGTTGATCGGCTAAACCATATTTTTCAGACGCAGGAAGCCCCGGCACAATATTACGCATAACCGTTACGGCCGATTGATAAGCGTTCTGATATACGTCTAAATCTTGAAAACTTCTTATTGTCATACGTTCAACATTAAACCTACTTCCATACTTATTTCTTTAAACTTTTAACTTCTGACTATTCGCCCCTATCCTCGCCATTGCCTGTTTATACATGAGAGCATTGGCTATTGCGCCGGTCATGTGGGGCTGGAGAGCTTTGATATATTGTATGTTATCCGCAGTATAGGCCTCTGATTTTTCTTTTTGGCCAAAGACAAACAACCCAAAGAGCTCCCCGGGCTCGCCGATGGGCACCACCATGCCGATCCCGTGTTGCTGTAGCTCAGACTTGATTTTCTCCAGCTGCTCCCGCGTACCTCCAGCCGCTTCTTCGAGACGATACGGGATCTCCTCAGTAATGATGATCTCCGGACTATGCACGAGGTATGCATACGTCGAACCATCTGTAGGAAGCTTCGTTTTGTCATTGCGAACGGCTCTCATCTCCTGGGTAGCTGGGTCACGATACATGAAGTTGCTATCGCTGACACCGAAGAATGACTGTAATGCATGAAGTGATTTCTCAATCAGTGAATCAAACTGAACGTTCGTACTGAGCAGCAGCCGCATCTTGCGCGCCTCTTCCTGTGCATTCTTCTCCCGGGAAACAAATATTTCATGAATGAAATGAAAAACTGACCTACGAAGTGGTTCGAAAGTCAGTGCAATAATCAGCACGAGAACGATTGTTGTTGTTTGTTCCGACCATCCATATTCACCTGTGACGAAATCTCGACTGAGTAGCAGCAAATATACATAGAGAGATAAGGTAAATGCTAGAGTAATAAAGTGCACCGCACTTCTACTCAGCGCAATGCGAATATCAACAAACCGATATCGAAAAATAGCATACGAAACAAAAATAACAAATAGCAGGGTTAAAATACTATCAAAGCTTGCGAGCGTATCAATACCTAGGTACGGCAGAATAAAGTCAATTATTATTATTAACACGGCCGGTACACCGAGGCCGAGTAATACATATGCAGTTTGTAGCTTTTTCAGACCATTGCTTTGACGAAGTGATCTCGTCAGAACCATGATTATTGTAAGCAATGCAATGACCACCGGAACCGCGAAAATAAAGAAATAGCTTCCTTCGTGAACATTGTACCCATAGGAAACTCGTTCAATGTCGTCAGAAATTATTACTGCATTTTTAATAAAAACACTTGCCACGGGCACAACCAACGCAAGTAACAATAATAATTTTTTAGCAACAGTAAACGGAACTCTCGTATACTGCATAGCCCAGGCTAGAATTGCTATGACAACCAAGGCACCAACCGCATAGGACAAATTTACCATCGGATACCGAGGAAAAAGATTATAGAAAAAATTGGAAAATACCCAAAAGCTAATTAAAAAAGTAACTGCTGCAAAATACTTCTGGTTTTTTGTACGAGCTTTCTGAGAAATGAGTATCGCCAGGATTGTATTGACAACTGCGGTCAGTAATAGTGTGCTTGTATACATATTCTTATTCCTCCCCCATTAGTTTCTCAATTTCCTCCCGGAGATAATCCGCCTTTGTTTTCTTAGACTTCTTGGACTTAATTTTCAACCACTGCTCCATGGCCGGCGTGATGCGAAGGGTAAATTTAATCGTGGGTTTCTGCTTCAGTCCTTTGCCCGATCCTACCTCCTCCACAAATTCAGTCACTATCTGCTCCAGGTCATGCTGGGTATAGGCCGCCATGCGGATGAAGTCGGGGGTGTTTTTCTTCGTCAGGTACCCGTGAGCCACCGTATCGGGCGTGCCTTTTTTATACAGATACAGTAGCGGTTTTTTCTGCGAAATGGCATACGCCAGTAAATATCCGATTTCCTGATCTGGCTTCGAGGCTTCAATGACGAAACAGTCCATCTTATCCAGGAGAATCTCCCCCGCCTCCTGCATCATCTCCAGTTCTTCTTTCTTGAAATCAATATTATTTTCATTTGATGACGACACGACGAATGCTCCAGCATCGCGCATAGCCGACACTATTGTCCGATAATTCTCGGATAATTCGGTGGTTGCTACTGGTAATTGGAAAAAGTATACTCTCATGCGTTTAAGTACCAATTCTCAATTTTACAAATCTCAAACAAATCACAAATTCTAATGAATTAATTATTTTTACTGAGTATGGCTGAAAATATTTTAATAAGTTCTGTTGATTCTTGGGTAAGTGGTAATATAACCGACGCTTTATCTTGATTTGATTCAATCAGTAAGTTTAACCAATATCGCGTTTCCTTTGCTTCTTTTCTACAAATTTTTATGCGATGATAGAAATCCTTTTTGCTGACGGCCTCGTTCGCCTCTATGTAGTTGGCGCCGACAGATCCGGACGAACGAATTACTTGATCTGCCAGTTTGAAATTGATCGGATTCTTTAGCAAATCTTTGCACAATGACAGAACAGATTTGGCATACTCAAACGTACGCTCTTCGAGGTCATATTGTTTTATCCGTGTTTGAGTCATTTTCTCATTGAAAATTAATGCATTGTTTGACTAATTGGAATTTTGGTCATTGATAATTATTTGCTATTTGCTGCTTGAAAATTGATCATTGATAACTGTTTGTCATTTGGTATTTGATAATTGGTCATTAGTGTCCCACATCATCATGCGAATCTTCCCGAGATCCTGCGTCTGCCCGAGCGCCCACATAAATTTCACAAACGTCGCCTCAAACGTCATATCATTGACCAGGATATACTCCCGTTTTTTCTTCTTCGTCTCCAGGGCAAATGGATTGTGCGCGACGATCGGTATGCCGCGCTGATAGGCGTCTGATAGTATTGGTTCAAATGTATTGGGAAATAGATTTGTGTTAAAGCTCCTCACGAGGATGCCGTGACAGCCTTTCTCGACCATAGTTTCGAGCTGCTCTGCCTGGACACCCGGTACGAGCTGGAATAAACAGACTCGTTCGTCGACCGTTTCGACCAGAGTCACAGGCTTCTTGCTCCGCTTCTGTACTCTATCGAATAACTTGATGCCGAAGTCGACTTTTCCGAGGAGGCCATCTTTCGTTTCCGCGTCAAAGAAATTAAACGAGGCTGAATCACTCTTCACTGTGTCAGTTGCGCGAATTAATCTATTGCCAAACATGATGGCGACTTCTGCGAGATCCATGGTCGCGACTTGAACAGCATTGATGAGGTTAGCTTTCACCCCGAGTGTCTTATAACTCGATATCATGCCGGTCAAATCATTATCCTCACTGTCAGCCTCCTGACTGAGCGGCGACCCGGTGAAGATGACGGGCTTACTGAGGCCCTGCAGCATATAGGACTGCATCGCCGCGGTGTAGATGATAGTATCGATACCATGGGTCACGACAAATCCGTCGTACTGCTCGATCCGTTCGTGGATTTCCCGTGCCAGCCGCTGCCACAGACCCGGCTCGATCTCGGACGCATCGCCGCCATAGACAAACACCGGCTCAATGTCAGCAATCAATGACAACTCCGGCATGGCTTCCATCCAGCGTTTCATGTCGCTCTCTTTCTGCACGGTCAGTACGCCATCGTCGGTGATGATCGACGATCCACCGCAGAATAGGAGCGCTATGTTGTGTTTCTTCTTGGGCATCTGCCATAGTGTCACACTGAACGAAGTGAAGTGTCCCCTAGCCGAAGGCTAGGAGATCCTTCGTTTCACTCAGGATGACA
>JAXDBW010000024.1:0-8704 GCA_034678405.1 Patescibacteria group bacterium
GTACTCGACGAACGTAGTCGTGATCGGAACTGAGAAATCATTACTCAGGATAAGCATGATCACACCCTGAGCAGCGTGAAATACTGCCATCACCGCATTAAAGATGCGGAGTTTATGATATCGCTCATCGGGATTGACGATAGTGCGCATTGGATTATCCATAATAGTATCTCTCATTAATTAATCAATAAATAATGCTCCCCAGCCGCGATCATGTGATTTAACCACAGCTGGATACGTTCCTACGAAAGTTGCATACCCCTCGTGATATTCGAGCGTCGTCATGCCAAACCCCTCAACCTCTGACATCCGTTTGTTGATCAGATCTTCGGCAAACTTCTCGATATCATCTCGGTATTGCTCGGGTATTGATAGACGGCCAAGTTTTGCATCAATGAGCGTCAGGGTAATGGCGTGTGAACCATCCTGATCAACGAGCACCTTTGCATATCCGGGGGCACGCACATACTCATGGATATTTCCGGACAGTTCCATGCCGCCCTCGATAAATTTTACCTGTACCTGTGATACGACTGGATCATCTCCCTGAAATCTCTGGATGAAACTCGTCATCTCCTCAGAGGTCATGCGGGTATCGACCGCGATCTCTCCACTAAACATGTCATCGACACTGCCAACTCGCTCACTCGTGATCGTCATCGGCACCTTTGCTTCGAGCGAGGCTAGTGCCTCGGGACTCGCTCCGACGCCGAGGTCGACAGACTCGTCCGTGCCTAGTACGCTCGAAATGACCGGCACCTCCCATACCCCCAGAGCAGCCACGGTGGTGGCGAGTCCGAGGAAAATAACTATGACTACAATAAGGATAATGAACCAGCCTTTGCTATGCTTTTTGGTTTGAGCTGCACGTGTCGCTGCCTCGATCTCGGGGTTGGGCTTGACCTCTGGTGAATCGGTTTGATTTGGCGCATTCTGGAGGACTGTCATAACTTTTATTCAAAAGTGTATCTATGCGTATCTTAGCAAAAAAACACTAATCAAACAACAAACCACCCCCACGGCATGGGGCTACCATGGGGATGGCTTGGTGGGCGAAGATAGGCCTTTTATTGTACCTTCCCCCTGTGGATGACGTACTCCAATATTGAAAGTCATTATCAATTATAAAACTCAAATAATTTTTTGTAAACCGTGCATTTCCCCTACCCACTTGGCACCGGGTACCAACATGCAGTAGACTAAAGACACCGCCATATCTCCGAAGGAGGTGATACATCATGGCACGCATTCGCGGTCAGTCAGCCTGGGTATTCTGGGTTCGCTTGGTCGCGTGGAGCGCTCTCGTCGTAGGTGTCGGCATTGCGCTTTGGCAACATGACACAGGAATTATTATCCTGCTCATTTCACTAGGGATACTCATCCTGACCCCTCAGCGGAAAAAATGATATGGTTGGGAACAGTTCACTAAGCGACCTTACTTGTCTCCTGGCAAGTTGGGTCTATTTTTACTACCCCCACTCGAGATTGAGTGGGGGTATTCGGACTATTGGTTAATCGTTCTGGCGGACTTGGAATCCACCGGCGGATTGCGGGAATTTGCGGGTGAAGAAGTACTTCACCGGCAGTATCCCGACAAAACCAGCGAGCACGATCAGTGTGGTCGTGATCATTTCCGGTGGCATAGCATACATGTTGCTATCCCATTGCATCAGCACAAAAAATTCCAGTGCTGACATCAGCCAGAGACCAACCAGGATGGAACCGCGGCGGGAAAGCATCCCGAGCCGCTCCCAGCGAACCTTTTCCTTCACCAAGAGATACATGGCGAGAATCGTCCAGCAAAACTCAGGCATTTCGGTCGGTACCGCATGGGTACCGTACGTATAGAAATGCCAGTGGAAAAGGCCGAGGAGCGATATGGTCGGCGTATCTACCCACCAGCCACGATACGCATAGAGCGTACGTATGAGCCGGTGCCATATCGAACGGTTGGTACGTCGTTGAGCCACCGTCATCACCTCCTTCGGGCTATTTGGGGCTATAAGGTGCCCTATTCCAAAGTATTCAAGTATATGCCTCCCCTGACCAGCTGTCAACTATGGGCTGACGTATTGAGCAAAAAATTCAATAGTCCGATCGAGTGATTCATCCTGCGAACTGGTGAATTCGTGGCCCTGATCTATGTATTTATCAAAAATAACTGGCGCGCCTGCCACGTCCTCGAGCCGAGTGACTAAATCCTCTGAATATGAAATGGGCACATAGTCATCCGCGGTCCCATGGTGGATGAGGATAGGCGCGGTAATGCTGTCGAGATACTCCCCGGGAGAGGCCTGCTGCCAGAAGCGTGGATCTGTCTCAATCGTCCCATGCGCGGCAATGATATCATCGTAACTTGGCGTGTCTTTCATCCAGTGGTCGATATTAGTCCACATATCCACGCTGATCGGTGAATACAATACAAACGCCTTCACCAGAGATGGCTGACTGACTGCCACCCCCATAGCCACTGCCCCACCCATCGAGTGACCAATCATGCCAATCTGAGTTGTGTCAGCATAACTAAGATCTGACTGACGCAGGGCGACTATGGCATTGATCACATCGACGACATACCCATAGCGCAAATCAATATCAACAGAAGGATCAGCATCTGATCCAGCGTGGTTGCGATAATCAGGCAACAGGACTACATACCCATGCTGTGCGAGATACTGCATTTCGTGATTGAGAATGCTGCCAGTGGTATACGTAGCCGTATCCACAAGTCCGTGATTAATGACAACTACAGGAAAGGGTCCATCACCAGCCGGTTTCGTCAGTGTGCCAGTTATGCGGAGGTTGTCGCCCCGATACGATATGGCATATTCCGTATATCCGTCACCGCTATCCAGCACGTCTCCCACAGAAAAATCAGAGCCATCATAGGCTCGTTCGCGGAGCGCCTGTATCGAAATAGCATCAGGTAGCGCATGTGCCTGAGCGAGTTTGTCTTGGTCAACCAATTGATTGCCAACCGCATCTGGCTGGTGTGTGTTTTGGTATTGAATAGCAACCCAGCCGACGCCGAGCAATGCTATGACAGCCACGATTGATAATACCTGTGAGGTTCGTATCTGCATATGTGCCTTCTAGTGTATCATATCTCGGCAATAAAAAAAGCTCCGCCGGGAAAGACGGAGCTGTGTGAATTTCTTGATTTAGAGCGCGGCTTTGAGTTTCTCGAAAGCTTCGCGGACAAGCTGTCGCTTATCCTCATTCATGACCAGGAATTCATCTGTATTATTCGGATCGCTGACCAATGCCACGAGCTCTCGCTCGTCAGCAGTCAGCGTTTCGTCAAACAGTTCTTCCCGACGCGTCAGATCGAGATTCTGAAGCCAGGTTGCCATCTCGCGCGCCTCCGTCCGGATGGACTGTGCCTCAGAGTTCTCAAATTGCTCCATCGATGATCCGTTTTCTGGTGCCATAGGTATACATGGTTATTACTCTTGTACCTGCAGTATATCTAAGGAATCAGCTCGAAGTCAACCGTGCCATCTTCATGGATGCGGGCCAGCACCTTGAAAAAAGTCACCGACGGGAAGTCACGACGTAACGCTGCCACTGATTGCTGCATGTCGTCCGAGTGCTGCTCATACTCAGCCGCGGCTGAGCTAAACGCCTCACGTCCGCCATACGCACCACAGTCAGTATGATGCATGATATACACTTCGGACACGTCGTGTTTGTCGAGTGCAATCTGGAGCTGCTCGCGGATCGTGGCAGCATTCCGGTCGGCTTGAGCGAGACCTTTCGTCGATCCTGCCAGGCTGGCCAGATCATAGTCATTCTCGTCCTTGCCGAGCGACATCATATACTCACGGATGGCGGTGTTCAGCCGGTGATCAATGCAGCGAAATACTATCGCCGAACAGGGGTGTGTAGCCATAGACTCTGTTTCCTCCTAATTATTAGTTAACGACAAAGAACAAATACTATTATTGTTATACTATTATTATGCCTGTGGCCTCCGGAGTGATGGCTGTGGCCGGCGGCGCGTCCGACGACGAGCCACTCGGAGACGAGCCAGCTCTTTCTCGATCTTGGCCGCCACGGCGGCGAAGTCAACTGAGTCAGAGCGCTTCTCCTCCATCATCCGCTGGGCCCGGGCCCGGGCTTGTTCAGCGCGCATTTCATCGATATCCTCAGCCCGCTCAGCCGTATCAGCCAGGACCACTACCTTGTCCGGATGGACTTGGATAAATCCACCAGATACCGCTAAATACGAGGTGTCGCTGCCCTTTTTGATCCGGATTTCTCCCGGTTTGACCAGTGACACCAGCGGGACGTGATGTGGCAGGATGCCAATCTCCCCCATCGGCGTGGGCAAGATAACCTCATCGACCGTATCAGAAAAAACAGTTTTTTCAGGAGTTGTTATTTGAAAATGAAGTTTGTTGGCCATGGCCGTATCGATGCTACGAATTATTTCTTACTGCCACGAACTTCCTCAATGGTACCCTTCATGTAGAATTCTTGCTCCGCCACATCATCATATTCACCATCGAGGATAGCTTGAAATCCTTTGATCGTATCTTTCAGCGAAACGTATTTACCTTCACTTCCGGTAAACTGCTCTGCCACGAAGAACGGCTGCGAGAGGAAACGTTGGATCTTGCGCGCGCGCGACACGATCTGTTTGTCATCGTCAGAGAGCTCCTCCATACCGAGAATGGCGATAATATCCTGGAGGTCTTTATAGCGCTGGAGGATTTTCTGGACTCCCCGAGCCACGTTGTAATGATCCTGACCGACAATGCGTGGTTCGAGGATGGTCGAGGTCGAATCAAGCGGATCGACGGCCGGATAGAGAGCCAGCTCAGCGAGTGACCGGGAGAGCACCACTGTCGAATCAAGGTGAGCAAACGTCGTCGCGGGGGCCGGATCGGTCAAATCATCAGCAGGGACGTACACTGCCTGCACCGAGGTGATTGATCCTTGTTTGGTTGAGGTGATGCGTTCCTGGAGTTCGCCCATTTCTGTCGCGAGGGTTGGCTGATACCCAACGGCTGAGGGAATACGGCCAAGGAGGGCGGACACCTCCGAACCAGCCTGGGTGAAACGGAAAATATTATCAATGAAGAGTAATACGTCTTGGTGATCTTCATCACGGAAATATTCTGCCATAGAGAGCGCTGACAGAGCGACACGAGCACGGGCTCCGGGCGGTTCATTCATCTGACCGAAGACCAGAGCCGTCTTCTCCAGTACCCCGGATCCTTTCATCTCATGATAGAGGTCATTACCCTCACGGGTACGTTCACCCACACCAGCAAACACTGAGTACCCACCATGCTCTTCGGCAATGTTACGAATGAGTTCCTGGATCACAACCGTCTTACCCACACCAGCGCCACCAAAGAGGCCGACCTTGCCACCTTTGACGATCGGGCAGATGAGATCAATCACCTTAATCCCCGTTTCGAGAATTTCTGCCTGGGTCGACTGCTGCTCAAAGGATGGGGCGTCCCGATGAATCGGATATGTCTTCTCTGCTTTCACGGGATCCTTTTCGTCGAGCGGTTGGCCGAGCAGATTAAACATGCGGCCGAGGGTTACCTTCCCGACCGGTACAGAAATCGGAGCGCCGGTATTGGTCACGGACATGCCCCGACTGAGGCCATCGGTCGAGTCCATGGCGACCGTCCGGACGACATTACCCTCGAGCTGTTGCTGGACTTCGAGGACGATAGTCTTGGTCTCGTCGCCGTCTTTTCGCTCGACGTGGAGAGCAGTATTGATAACCGGTGGGTTATCCGCAAACTTCACGTCGACGACGGGACCGATAATTTGAGTGATTGAACCTTGTTGTTCTGTCATAGGAAAATATTCCAAATAAATGTAAATTACGTTATGGCAGCACGACTGGCGCTGATTTCCGCCAATTCACTAGTAATACTTTGCTGCCGAGCTTGATTATAACTCAGGGTAAGATCCTCGATCATGTCATTGGCCGCGTCGGAGGCATTGCGCATCGCGAGCATCCGGGCTGAGTGTTCTGAGGCATTTGATTCGAGGAGGGCTTGGTATATCTGTAATTCAACGAGACGATAAATCATTTGCTCCAGGACCGCGCGGGGGGATGGCTCAAATGTATACTCAAATGATTCGAGGGCTTCTTGGTCACTGTCAGCGGGCTCTTGATTGGTATACCCGAGTTCGTTATCTTCGTGCTCAATCGGTAACAATTTCTTGATCCGTGGTTTCTGTACCAGACTGGAGGCGAAGTCAGTATACGCCACGACGATCTTGTCATAGGTGCCATCACGAAACGCATCGATCGCCATCTTCGCCATCGGCGTCACTTCGCTGATGCGAGTGGCGACGTCGAGCTTGGTGAATTCCGCAACAATCTCGTGACCATGTTT
Source organism: Patescibacteria group bacterium (assembly GCA_034678405.1). Classification (GTDB taxonomy): domain Bacteria; phylum Patescibacteriota; class Patescibacteriia; order UBA10025; family JAHIVO01; genus JAXDBW01. Next base: position 6,372 of record JAXDBW010000024.1, read on the forward strand.
AAACATCACGTCCTTGCCCCGGGTTCCCATGAGGAGCACTTCAGCTTCGATGTCGACGACTTGTTTTTTATGATTCCGCATGTAGCGGCCGACATGATCAATGATTTCCCGATTAAAGCCTCCGCAGAGACCTCGATTTGAGGTAATCAGGATAAGGCCGATTTTCTTCACATTCGCGCGCTTCTGCAGTAGTGGATGATGCGAGACGTCAGTCGTCGCGGCAATCTGACGAATGATATTCCACGCGGCCTCTGAGTAGGGGCGGGTCGCGGTCACCGCGGCAACTGCTTTGCGCATCTTGGATGCCGAAACGAGTTCCAACGCCTTGGTTATTTTCTTGGTGTTGGTGATGGAACGTGTCCGTCGTTGTATTTCTTTGGTTGCGACTGGCATAGTAGCGAGGTAGTGGCGTTACGCCTCCTGTTCTGCTGATGAATTATTTTCCTCTGACGACTGCTGTTGCTCGTCCGCTTGATCGTGCTGTCCGAAATCTTGCGTTTTCTTAAATTCTTCGATCACGCTGACGAGTTTCTTTTCGACTTCATCATTCAGTTCGCCTTTCTCAGCAATGAGTTTGAGGACATCGGCATGGGCAGTATCGAGATATTCATGGAATGCTTTTTCAAATTCTTTGATCCGATCCACGGGGATATCATCGACATACCCATTGACTGCCGTGTAAATAATCGCTACCTGATGATTGACAGGCATCGGTTCAAACTGATTCTGCTTCAGGATTTCTGTCAGACGTTTCCCGCGTTCGAGTTGGCGGCGGGTGGCGTCATCGAGGTCAGAGCCAAACTGGGCAAAGGCCGCCAGCTCACGATACTGCGCGAGGTCGACGCGGAGTTTACCGGCGACTTTTTTCATAGCTTTACTCTGAGCGGCCGAGCCGACACGAGATACTGAGAGACCGACATTCAGCGCCGGACGGATCCCCTGATAAAAGAGGTCGGGCTCGAGATAGATCTGACCATCGGTGATGGAGATGACATTCGTGGGAATATAGGCAGAGATGTCACCAGACTGCGTTTCGATGATCGGCAACGCGGTCAAACTGCCACCGCCATAGTCTTCATTGAGGCGGGCGGCTCGCTCCAGGAGTCGAGAGTGCAGGTAAAAAACGTCGCCAGGATACGCTTCACGTCCGGGGGGTCGACGAAGTAAGAGAGAAATTTCACGATAGGCCCAGGCGTGTTTTGAGAGATCATCATAGATGATGAGTGCATCCTTACCCTGATCCATGAAATATTCACCCATCGCACAGCCCGCGTACGGCGCGATATAGGCAAGCGAGGCAGGGTCAGACGCGCCGGCCACCACGATGATGGTGTGATCCATCGCGCCGTGTTCTTCGAGTTCGGCGACGATCTTCGCTATCTTTGACTCTTTTTGACCGATGGCGACATATATACAGATGACTCCCGTATCTTTCTGATTCACGATAGCATCAATCCCAATCGCGGTTTTACCGACTTGGCGATCACCAATGATCAATTCACGCTGGCCTCGACCAATCGGAATCATCGAATCAATTGCTTTGATACCAGTCTGGAGAGGAGTGGTCACCTCTTTACGGGTGATGACTCGGGGCGCGATCTTTTCCACCGGATACCGCTCTGCACTGGCAATATCCCCCTTGCCGTCAATCGCCCGACCGAGCGGATCAACCACGCGACCAACCATAGCCTCACCCACCGGCACGTCGAGGATCCGGCCAGTGCTTTTCACGGTATCGCCTTCTTTGATCCCCTCTTCACTGCCGAGGATGATAGCACCGACGGAGTCCTCCTCGAGGTTGAGCGCCACGCCGTATTTACCGCCAGGTAATTCCAGCATCTCCGAAGCCAGTACATCTGACAGGCCAGAAATACGGGCAATGCCATCACCGATTTCTTCGACCGTCCCCACCTTTTCGGTGTGGGTGGCAGCCTTGAAATCAGTAATGTGCTGCTTCAGCTCTTCGATTATGTAGTTTGCATTTGACATAATAATTGGATATTGCTAATCTCTTAGGTAAAAATATTTGATAATATTGTTCATTGGTAACCCCTATTTACGGAGGAACACGTGGCACACTGTCCCAAGTGTAATACGCTGACTTCCGGGAAGGGTTGGCTTGAATGCCCGAACGGCCTGTGCCGTCACTGGTTTATCAAGAAACCTTAACCGAATGTCTGCAATTCGAGTCGATCGTCTGGTCGGCTCTTTTTATTTCTTTAAATGTTCACCAAGCGCCTCCAGCCGGCTCCGGATACTGCCATCAGCAACTTGGTCACCATAGCGGACCACGATACCTCCCATAATTGCCGGATCGACTACCGTCTCCAGTT
>JAXDBW010000025.1:0-17534 GCA_034678405.1 Patescibacteria group bacterium
ATCGACCTTCCCTGGAAATACGAGACAAGCAAGTGGTTTTGGCAGGACAACGCCGATGACCAGGCCAAAGAGGATTTACTGCGTGGTGATGGCATCCACTATGTGTGGTTTGGGCGCAAAGAACAAGAACTCGGATCATATGATCCGAGTCAGCACGACTATCTCCGAGAGGTGTATCACAATCCGGCGGTAACAATTTATGCCGTCATTCCAGAGTAAGTGGAATGATGGGGCCGAGCGGATCACTCTCAGAAATATGTACGCTCGTGGAGCGCAGCGCATCCAGGGTCATATAGCCTTGGAGTGAGACGACTTGGAATTGGAGGGTGTAATCACTGAGCGGGAACTCATCGGGGATGACAAACCAATAGTTTGTCTGAACCAACTGTCCCACCGTCCAACTACTCGTGGGCCAGAGCCCATAGCCGAGTGGGTAATATTTGTGATAGGTGATGCTCCCGTCCGTCGCCGCGAGCTGCAGTTCCAGCATATAGTCTTCAGAGAGGTCCTGCTGTGGGAGCCAGTAGAAGGTCAGGGGTACGAGCTGCCCATGCTTGACCTCTGGGGTGTAGTCACTGCTACGTTGCCACGCCATCAGTGTGAGGGAGTTGTCGAGCGAGATGCTGGTCATCGTTGCGCGTGTATCAGGGGTTGCGTCGAGGGTATAGAGTGTAATGTTCGACTCAGATCCTGGGCCATACTGGACCATACTATCAGCGACGCTGATAGGCACGAGGTTATTTCCATCAATCAGTGTACGGATTCGCTTGGCACCAGTCTCATAGTACCGATCATACGATAGGATTCCCTGGGCCTGGACTTGGTACACCAGGAAGTCCGTCGCATCAAATATCACACTGGTAATCGGCCGCGGAATATCAAGCGGCACCTCAGAATACTGACGATGTCCAAGGAAGGCATAATGCAAAGAATATATACGGTCGCGGTTCGCCAGCTGCGGCAGTACATCAAACCCTGCCACTACTGGCTCTGCGGGCGCGACTGTATCAACCATGGCTTGTTTTATGCCAATCTGCGCGGGGTATTCTCGATTAATGCCCGGCTGCGAGTAGAGAGCTGAGATGGGACTCAGAGTCACAAATGAATACGCAATAGCGGCAATCAGCAGCACAGCGGGCAACGGCTTCAGCTGCTGGAGCCAGTGGAGCGCCTGCTGCTGCCAGGCATTCTGTTTACTCAGCGCAAAGACGAGCGCAATAAATATAAATGGGATGAGCAGACTTGTGTAGTGCGTTTCGAGATTAATCGTGGCACTAAAAGGGGCGAGGAATAGCTGGAGCGCCACCAAGGCAATGGGGATGTAATATTTCCAGCGCAAGAGCGGCAGGCCCGCCAGCGGCAGGGTCAGCCCCAGGATGAGGAGGAGGTTATTGAAACTCACAATCTGTCCCAGCGGCAGCCAGGGTTTGGTGATCACTGTTTTCAGTATCTCACCAGGCGTGTCGCCGAGCCACGAATACAGTGCCACAAATTTATAGCCACCCGATTGATTAAGATAGCCAGTTATTTTCATCGCGGTGATGAACCACGCTCCGCCGACGATAATAGGGGTCAGTATCCATTTCCATGATCGTCGCTCAATCAGCGCGAGTATACCAAACATGGTGACCACGAGCGCGACATCCTCACGAACAGTGAGCGTGAGGAGCATGACGAGAACAAATGGAAAAAATTTCTTCGAGTAGTAGAGATAGAAGAGCCACAGGAGTAGCGGGATGGCAAAGGGGAGGATGTGGAATTCGAAGAAGGAGATATTGAAGAGCATGGGGTACAGAGCATACATGCCGACGACAATCCAACTCCAGCGCGCGCTGAGTATCTTCCGAGCAAGGAACCACAGCGGGATTATACCGAGGGCGATACCGAGCGCCTGCAGGATGAGCAATATCTCTGGACTCGGCCACAGTTTAAAGAGCGGCGCCAGTACCAGGATAAATAATTCAAAGTGATCCCCGAGATAGCTATGAGGGTGGATTGTAAACTGGAAGAGATCACCCTGTGCAGTGTCGTGGAATACTTGGGTATAGATACCCAAATCAATAGCATCAAAGCCGAAATGGTGCAGTTTACTGATGGTGGCGACGCTCACGATGCCGGTCCAGAGAACCACGCATCCGAGGAGTAGCCAGAGTGCGCGGGATGAGTGTGTTTTTTGTCTAAGCATACAGGTATTGTAGCGTGCTGTGCACGTAAAAACAAACCAGCCCCTCATACAGGGGCTGGTTTGGTTGGTTCCTCCCGAACTATAGTTAGTTCGTCAGGTCATTCGTCTGAGAGACGACGAAGATTACGATTGCCCAAGCGAGCAAGACGATAATCAAACCAATAACGGCGGCTGAGATGACCTTCTTGGCTGAGGCAACTTTTTCTTCGTTACCACCAGCGGTGATCCACTGGAAGCCACCGATTAAGATCATAATAACGGCGATCAGGCCGAGGAATCCGAGAACCCACTGGACAACATTAATCACAGTTGATTCGAGGTCGGCGGTACCGAGACCAAAGGTAGAACCTAAGGTGCTGGACACGTTAACCTGAGCTGAAGCAACTGCTGGGAGAGCCAGAATAGCTACGAGTGCTAATGCGGTTGTAAATTTTTTCATTGTGATATTCACCCCCTTTCGTTTAAGAAAGATATTTATTTATAGCGGAAAATGTACTCTCTGTCAAGATGATGGCCCTATTATACACTGATTTGGCCGAAATGTCAAACTAGTTCCCGAATCCTTTTTTCACTTCCTCGAAAATAAACTTCAATATCGAATAGCTTAAGGTAATAACTAGAATGCCCAATGTTGCCCAGACGAGCGTATCCTTAGCTTTTTTGATGCGCTCAGGATTGCCCGCTGAAATGAGCAATTCAAATCCACCCAGGATAAACATGAAGAGGGCGAAGATATCTACAGCCGCGAGGGCGATCTGCATCACCCTGAGCATGACATCGAGCAGATTGACCGGCTTTCCTTCAGTATTATTACCGATGGGATTAGGAAGCGTGGGGCTATTGGTGTTGCTATTTTGCGCTAGCGCCGAAGGGGCGGGGAGCACATACGATACCCCGAGCACGCTCGTGAGGATGACGAGAATGATGAATGATTTTAGTATAGTGTTCATATGAATATATATATTATAACCTAGCGATAGGCGGAATCATAGGTTATGGCTGAGCTTGGTTGCCAATCGTTTCACATCGGGTGAGCGTATTGCAATTATTAGGGTTATTAAGTGTTTTTGGCCACTGCAGACAGCCGGTACCGCCTTCACCAGATTCATATGAACCGGTGGCAGGGTAGTAACACGTCTTGTCAGTCGCATCGCGCGGTACGCAGCACCCTTGTTGGTAGTTCTGGCATTGCGTGACATCATCACAGTACTGCTGCTCTCCCTGAAAAAAGGTTTGGATGTCGACATTGTACTCCGTTTTGATAGCCACGGGCAGACCTATACATTCAGTTTTTAAGTTTTCTACACATCCGACGCCAGCCGTGCTCAGTGCATCGGTTACGACACAGCAGCCGACCGACGGTGGGCGATCCTCGATAGTCCCGCCGCCCCACCAGTCACGAGAGAATGGTGTATTGGGAAATAATTTTTGATTGCCCGTGAGTAGAAATACAATAAAATAGGACCAGGTCCAGGCGAGGATAGTGACGATCAGTACGCCGATGACGATTGAGCTAATCATTTTTTTGCCGCCCTGAATTTTTTCCGGATTACCACCCGACTGGATCAAATTAAATCCGGCCCAGATCATCATAATCATTGACAGGTAGGGCAGCACTTTCATCCCGACGATAGCGAGATTGACGAAGAGCTGAACAAATGAATTCAGGTCACATTGTTTTTCGCTGTTGCTCCCGCGGCACTCAGGCGGGATGATGACCCAATTTTCTTGGTATTCGTATTCTTGGGCATGGGCGACCAGAGGCATGGCCATGCTACTGAATAGTGTCAGGGCAACGATTGAGATAAAGAATAGTGAAAGCGTGCGAACGCGGGGCATACGGTTAATATCCTTGTTGAATAGTATTGGCAGCTGTTTGCACATACTGCGTCAAATTATTCGGGTCAGTGAGGGCACTTTCGATCATTGCCGTAAATGCTTCCTCCATTGTGTCCGGATTTTTCCCATGGAACCAACTTTTTGCAGTCAGCGCCTGTTGGGCCAGCAGGGCTAGATCCGGATCGTTCAGCTGCTCCTGCAGGACGCTCCGGACCGGGCTGATCTGATTGGTACCAGCCAGGTATCCTTTCAGCCGGCTGGGGTTGCTGGCAAACTGAATAAAATTCCACGCTTCATTAGCGCGTTTTGACTGCTTGGCCACGGTATACACGTTATAGTTAGCAAAGGTCACATTGGTGTCAGGATTGACCTGGGGTACCGGCGCGATGCCATAATCCACGCCGCGGTTTTTTGATTTGATTTCTGGCTCATTAAATCGATAGCCAATTAAGAATGCGAGCTCTCCTTGGGCAAACTGGTCAATGGCGCTTGGCTGTTCGGCGTTCCAGGTATAGACGGATTTTTGGGGGTTAGCAAAATCAGTATAAAAACGAAGCGCCTCTGCACCAGGGAAGTATGTCCCATCAGAAGCAGACGGCCGGGAAAACGTGATGGTATTGCCCACCGCCATGGTGGTGCCATTTTGCAGCATGAGGAGGGTTAGGATATCGACCGGACGAGGAATGTTATCGATGGTGCCCAGAGCGGCAGCTGCACGGACGATGTTCTGTTGGTCATCGACAAGCGCGAGACGAGAGACCACGTTTGTGAAATCGTTCCAGGTAACCGGTGGTTGGATAAGAGATGCTTGATTGAGCAACTCGCGGTTATAGTACATAACGAGCGTATCAATACCAAATGGCAAGCCCCAGATGGCCCCGTCAATGATGACATCATCATAGACGAGGTCGATGTAGTTACGCCGTAGGTCACTGGCCGAGAGGGAAGTGTCTGTTTTATATTCGATGACGGTTTCAGTTTTAAACAAGGCTTTCTTCGTCGAGTAGTATGCAACCTTTGTTGTCTTGGGGACCGGCGTGATGAAATCAGTTTTATATTTTTTTATCCAGGTCGACGGCAGCGCATAAATATCCGGTCCGGTATTGGTGGCCCAGGCCTTCAGAAGTGCATCTTCGTACTCTTCGTAGCGTAGCTTGCGGTAGCTAATCTTTATATAGGGGTGGGACCGAGAATACGCACTGAAGAGGGCGCTCAGATCTGAGGTATCATCCCAGACGCCCCATACCGTTAGGGTTACCGGCGTAGGGGTCGGCGTGCTTCCCGAGCTAATCACAATAAATACAATACCCAGCACAACTGCCGCGAGGAAACCGAAGAGAGCGAGAATGAGAATTTTTGACACGCCGGACTGCGAATGAAACATGGTTATTGCACTTTACGTTTGAGATATTCTCGAAGCTCTTCTTTCAGATCGTCACGTTGCAAAGCAAAATCGATGTTGGCCTTGAGATATTCGAGCTTGCTCCCCGTATCATAATAGGTGCCATTTTGGATCTCGCAGGCATAGACCTCTTCTTCCTTCATGAGCGCATTGATCGCGTCAATCAGCCAGAGCTCACCATCTTTACCGGGCTTGATAGCGTTTAGGTGTTTGAGAATGGTCGGGGTAAAGACATACCCGCCGAGCAAGCCAAGGTTTGAGGGGGCATTATTGGCGTCCGGCTTCTCAATTATTGATTTAATATTGAAAATATTGTCACTCACCGGGTCAATATCAGCAATACCATACCGGTTGACCCGATCCTCGGGTACGCGACAGGCACTGATGACTGTTTTGTGATACTCTTCGAATGCGTCAATCAACTGTTTGAGGCGTGGCGGCTCACTGTGAATAAACTCATCGCCCCACAGGACGGCAAACGGCTCGTCTTCACCGATGACGTGCTGTGCCGACAAGACTGGTGTGGCATTGCCGTAGGGACCTTTTTGTCGGACATAGATAAAGTTAGCCATGCTGGCAATTTTTCTGATTTCTTCGAGCTTTTCGGTTTTCCCCGATTCCTTGAGCTGTTTTTCTAGTTCATTAGAATAATCAAAATGATCCTCGAGGGAGCGTTTTTGCCAACTGGTAACGATAATGACATCGGTGATGCCCGCCGCGACCGCCTCTTCGACGACGTACTGGATCACGGGCTTATCAACGATGGGCAGCATCTCCTTTGGCTGCGCCTTGGTCACCGGCAAAAAGCGCGTGCCGAAGCCCGCTGCGGGAATAATAACTTTCGTTACTTTTTTCATCAGATGTTTTTTGTGTTAGTGTTCATGGATTATTATATCATAAAATGACCAAATTGTACATGGCCGCTGTATTTTTTATGTATTTAGCGCAGCAGTGAGACTGCTATAGCCACGAGCAATCCAAGCGCTAGGATCACGATGATGAGATTGATGATTGTTGCTCGCTGCATATTATTCAAATAATTGAATATTGCCGCCGGTATGGAGAAAGAGGACGTGCTCGCCTGGGGTAATCGTGCCGTCGGTGCAGTACTCGAGCAGCGCGGCAGCAGCTTTGCCAGTGTAGTAGCTATCGAGCATGACGCCCTCGGTTTGGGCAAATTGGACGACGGCCGATTCAGCCGCTTCAGTTTTTTGGCCATAGCCCGGGCCGACGAACCGGTCATCGATCACCACCCAGTCATCATTGACCGTCACCTGCGTGAGGGCGGCCGTCTCATGCATGAGCCGGGTGACGATTGGCCGCTGTTCCTCCAGCGGTCGGGAGATGGTGATGCCCGTAATTGTGCCCGGCCATCCGGTCATGCCCTTGCCAACGAGTAGTCCAGCGTGGGTACCACCAGAGCCTGAGGTCACGATCAGTCGGCTAAACTGCATATTATGTTCTTTTTCGTAGGCCACGATTTCCTTCATGCACGAGATGTAGCCCGCTGACCCCAGTGGGGTTGATCCGCCGACGGGCAAAGTGTAGACATTTTTTCCCTGCTGCCTGAGTGTTTCAGCGAGTCGGAGTGATTCTTCTTCGAGCCAGTCCCAGTCATGTGAATCATAGTGGTGGACGGTGGCTCCGAGGAGCTGACTGATGCGGAGATTGCCATTGCTGATCTTCGGCTTCGGACCAACCACGAGATGGACATCCATATGGTAGCGGCTGCCATAGCCGGCGGCGATGCGACAGAAGTTTGACTGAGTCGAACCAACGGCAATCAGTGTATCAGCGCCACGAGCCGTGGCGTCAGCCATGAGCAGGTCGAGCTTGCGTGTTTTATTTCCCCCAAAGGCAAAGCCGGTGAGGTCATCACGTTTGATCCAGAGGTCACGCCCGTGTTTTTTGGAGAGCATCTCAAGTCGATGGAGTGGCGTCGGGGTTAGGGACAGTGAGACGGAGGCAAGCTGGGTCATTTCTTCGCAAATCGATTATTGTCTCGCCCATACACTTTTGCCATTGTTTTTTGAAACGCCGCGTCGAGATCAATACCTTCGCTATTTGCCAGGCAACTCAGAGTGAAGAGAATGTCGCCCATTTCATCAGCAATCTCGTTATCAGCCTCAGTCGCTTTTTTCTGTTTCGGTCCGTATCGATGGTTGACCTCGCGGGCGAGCTCGCCGAGCTCCTCCGTGAGGCGAGCGAGCATCACCATCGGCGGCCAGTACCCGTCGGCGAATTGATTGACCCATTCATGAGTTTGGCGTTGCATTGTGTCAAGTGACATGGGAGAAGAATATTACTTATCTTGTGTATCTTTTTTGTACAATCGTTTTTGGACGGTGCTGACATTGACGATCAGAGCCACGCCTACCGCGGCAGCCAGGATGGGGAGGATGATTTCTAGTACCCTGGTTGAGGAGAAAATAATAATAGTATTCATAATAATCAGCCCAATCTTGGCTTCGTTCATACCGATACGGGCGATGCCCATCTGGAATTCCTGCGTGATACCATAGAGGAGGTAGGTACTGACGAAGAGTGAGCCGAAGCCGATCATCAGCGCGAGGAGCCACCGCCCCATGTCGGGGAGGAGAAAGGCATAGGCCATGATGAGCCCACCGAGGAACATAAAGTCAAAAAGGTGATCCATATAGTGGCCCCAGTGCTTGAGGCCACTGCCGCGATAGCGGCCGACAGCTCCATCGAGCGAGTCGGTGATGTATTGGATGATGATGATGGCTGAGAGGGCCCAGAGCCAGTGCAGGGATGTCCGGGCGACCCACCCGACGCCGACGGCGAGGATAGCACAATACAGTGTGGCGTAGGTTAGGTTTTTGCCATTGATCCACCGGGGTAGATGAGGGATGGTCGCTGCGATCCAGCGTTGCTCGAGATCCCAGAGTCGCCAGCGCTGCGTTTTTGCGACGTGCGTGTCGCCGTCTGATGAGGTCATATATCTATTGTACACTACCTCGTCACCAAACTCTACTAAGTGCCAATGTGCTATACTCACCCCATGACTATGACCTATCTTGGTATCGGAGGTGTAATACTGGGCATTATCCTTACCCACCTCGCAATGCTGACATTTTATAAAAAATATCAATACTGGTGGAATTATTATAGCGATCTCGGGTACCTGAAGAACCGACCGCTCTCCCGGTGGCTGAATGGTATTGGTTTTACCGCCTTTGGATTTGCAACTGGGTTACTATGGTACCTCTTGGCTCAGGATGTGCCTGGCTGGGGGTGGCTCATCTGGATGACGGGCTGGCTCGGGAGCGCTGGACTCATCGGGGTAGTGGCGATCCCCTATGACAAATATCTCAAGGGTCGTTCACTGGTGCACGGCGCCTGTGTACTGGTTGGCAATATCATGGTCAACCTGGCCATCATCCTCGCCAATGCTTACATCGGTTCGGTCTGGGTGTGGCTCCACGTCGGGTGGTTTCTCGTTTACTTCAGCATCTGGGCGTACACGGGTCGGATCTACAAACACGATCTCAAAGAAGCCCGGCCGCTGCATGCGCCGGTGCAACGTCTCTATGTGTGGACACTAGAGCTGGCGGCTATCGTGCTATTCCTGGCTCGCTGATTTTTCTCGGAAGTCGAGCGCGAGTGAATTAATGCAGTAGCGCTGGCCGGTTGGTTTTGGCCCATCATCGAAGACGTGACCCAGATGCGCGCCGCAGTTGGCGCAGAGTACTTCGGTCCGGCGGACGCCGAGTTCATAGTCGTCCTGGGTTTTGATGTTCGCATTTTCTGCTATGTCCCAAAATGATGGCCAGCCGGTGCCCGAGTCAAATTTCGTGTCGGAGGAGAAGAGTTTCTCGCCGCAATTCACGCAGACATACATGCCCTTCGCATCGTTATGCAGCCATTTGCCCGAGCCGGGCGGTTCAGTGCCCTTCAGGAAGCAGACGTTGTACTGCTCCTCGGTGAGATTTGGGTTCTTTTTTTGATCGTCATGCATAGAGCGCTTCCTTATGGTAGTGGTTTATACTGTTTGCCGAGCTGGAAGTCATGTCGACTGATGGCCATCAGCCATTGATGAGTTGTTTCCTTTTTATCATGTCCGTGCCAACGCTTGAGAAACTGGACGCGGGAGACAGCAAAACGCTTGCCATTCCATGGATCCTGGAGTTTAATCTGCCGGGCGGTGACGCCAGTAACCAATGCATAGTGCTCGACGTTGGCCGAGGGTTCGACATAGTCTACAATCACGGGGTGCCCCCAGGCTACCAGAAATTGTAATTCCTCAATGGTCGCCCGCTCATTGACGTAGACATACAGCCCGGCACGCTGGGCTGTACGCACCATCGCGTGATGTGTCGTGCCGTATTGTTTCGACGTATGCATTTGCCTGGCGAGCCGCTCCTCAGAGACTCTTTTCTTGAAGAAGGCTAATACCATCTTCAGTGCGGCCGGCCCACAGGTGTAGTAGGTCCGTTGGTGATAATAGGGAATTGTCAAGCTCGTTTTCATAGTTCCCAGAGGTATCCCCAACTACTCAATTTATCGGAATCTTCGTACCATCGGTCTCCAATATCTTTGCGATAATACATATTTGGAATCAAAATATTTTTTATGCGGTTGTATGCCTGGGTTTGCGCTTCCCGCATTGTTACGCCGGAGCCAGCCACAATAATTGATACTCCGGTATTGCCGGTGAGAATCCACTCGTTATTTACCAGCTTTACATCTTCGATATGAATACCCTCTCTATTTTTCCCCTTGAAGACAATCACTGCATTTTTTGAGTACACATTAAACGTGCGCTGATCACGAAACGGAAAGGGGGGCACTACGAGCCGCACGCCCATGTGAAACCCCCTTTTTACTCGGATTTCGAAGCGTTTACCCGCGGCCATATGATACAGAAACTCGGCGGTCGGCATCTGCAGACTCTCTTGCTGGATATTAATTGTGGGATATCCAAATCGCGTTGTGAATTCGAGTGGGTATATACCATTGCCATTGACGATACAGTTCAGATCGATGTACCCGACGTACCGTTCTTGCGCCAGAGTTCCCTCCATCTTTTTGAGAGTGCTATTAAATAATCGATTGGGTCCACTCCAAAACATTGTCGTGCCCATTTCTCCGGTCGATGGTCCAATGTTGCCAGGGAATAGCTTTTTGTGTTCAAAATTAATATTGATGGGGTAGAGGAATTCGCGTCCGTTAAAAAAAGCCCCGACAGCCACCTCGACACCGTTTACTTTTCGCTGGAGCTGAAATTTCTTGATCTTCGCTGCCCAGACGTGTTTATAGGCCGAGAGTATACGAATCATGTCTCTGCCGTCTTTTTCCATGCCAACAAAGAGGAGATTCTTCAGGATATCCCCCGATGGTTTGAGCACATATTCATCTGGCTGCTGGCGGACATACTCAATTGCCGCATCAAAATCTGAGAATTCTTGATAGGGAAGTATATTAATCCCATGCCGTTTCAGCTCCTCTTGCCCAAAGGACCGCTCGTCTTCCAGGCGATCAGTATAGGGGGTGCCCCCGATAACTAATTTCCCACCCTTTTTTAGTCGCTGGGCATCTGCTCCCATCCCGAGCGTATCGTCAAATATGACCACGTCAGCCCATTCTGCATCCTTTTTCCAATCATATGATTTCTCCACAAACCCATCGGCGATGTCTCGTTCTGTTTTCTGGTGTATGTAGTATTTGACGGGGTAGCCTTCCTGGCGGATCTGCCAGGCAATATCTCCAATAAGGGCGTCATCTGAGACGAAAAGGAATTTTTTAGTCTCCATAGTATCTATAGTATATCACGTTCTGTATGAGTCGATAGTAAATGCCCGCCATGGGCATGGCGGGCAGGTACTCTACATGATCGGCGCTACTATTTATGTGTCGTTAGTGGTGTCTTCTAGAATTTCATCAAGCACATTGTCACTTTCTGCGTTTTCATTGGTGTTGGCCTCCTGCATGGATTCATTGGTTGAGTCATTTTGATTACTCGTCTCTTCCATCGATTCGTCGGTCGTTTCGTTTTGATCGTCCACAGCCTCAATAGATTCTTCATTGGTATCATCCATGTCGGCCTCGTCATCCGTCATTTCATCGCCGGTTTCTAGATTCTTGATACTACCGACGCCGTTCACTTGTTGATCGACATCCGTGGGATTCCCTGCATAGGAGATTGAGCCCGCTCCATTGACCTCGGCTTTCAGGGTGCCTGATGAGTAGACCTCGGCACTGCCGGCGCCGTTAATCTCGACCGAGACATCCGTACCGATAAGTTCTCGGGCATTGATATCACCAGCCCCATCGATAGAGAGCTCCTGGGCGTCTGCCCGACCAGAGAGTTCGGCACTGCCCGCACCAGAAATATTCAAACTAAACGTATCGAGGTCGAGCGCCATATCGATATCGCCCGCACCATTGATCTGGATATCGAGCGTGTCACCGGCAAACGTCTCGTTAGTATTGATGTCCATTGCCCCATCGACCGACAATTCTTGCAGATTGGTGACGGTGAGTGTGTAGGTCACGGTATCTTTCTTTGGTCCGACGAAGAACAGCTGCTGATACCACGGCCGGTCCGAATCGACGGTAAGGGCTTCCTCGTCAGTATCGACCGTGATCCATTCGAGATATTTCTCTGGAGCCGAAATACTGAGTGCGTTCTCCTCTCCCTGAGTGATCACCAGTGTCCCCACGCCCGCTGCCATATGCGCCGTGGTGAAGCTTTCGACGGTGAAATCTTTTGTCTTCGTATCACCATACCCACCACCACCAAAGAGGAGTACCACGATGACAATGATCGCGGCGGTGATCAGAAGCCAGGTGACGATACTGGTCTGACCATGGGATGGTGCCGGGGTAGTAGGCTTTTCTTGGGGAGCCGACTGCTGTGGCTGGTTTTCCATACTAATGAAATTGCTCAATAATTATTACCCTATCCTAGCATAAAAAGAGACGCCCGGCGAGGCCTAGAGTATTTAGGAGGGAGGTGATATACTGTAGGCCACTCTGCCTATGACTATCATCGCAGTCGACAATTTGTATAAAGAATTTCCGTTTCCGGGCAAGAAAGAAAAGCTGGTGGCCGTGAATCATGTTTCGTTTGCCGTGGAAAAAGGGGAGGTATTTGGCATGCTTGGGCCAAATGGCGCAGGCAAGACGACGACCCTTGAGATTATCGAGGGACTCCAGGATGCCACCGGCGGTACCGCCACTATCAACGGACTCGACACGCACACGGATCGCGAGCGGGTAAAGCGGATGATTGGCATCCAACTACAGTCATCGGCCTACTATGAATATCTCCAGCTCGGGGAAATCCTCGACCTGTTTGGGACGTTTTATGGTAAACGGGTGGACGTCGATGCTCTCCTCGATATTGTCAGCCTGCGGGACAAAAAGAAATCACTGATTAAGCAGCTCTCAGGTGGGCAGCAGCAGCGATTTTCTATCTGTGCGGCACTGGTGAATGATCCAGAAATCGTCTTCCTCGATGAGCCGACGACCGGCCTCGACCCGTATGCCCGGCGGATGATGTGGAATTTTATTAAGAAAATCAATGAGCAGGGCAAAACGGTGGTCCTCACCACTCACTATATGGAAGAAGCACAATTCCTCTGCGACCGGGTAGGAATCATGGACAGCGGAAAAGTCGTAGCCATGGATACTCCGCGCGAGTTGATTCAGGGGCTGAAATCATCAGCGCGCATCCAGTTTGGGGCGCACGAGTCATTTGACCTCGATACGCTGATGAGCATCGATGGCGTGCTCACGGTTGATCGTAATGATCATAATGTGTACACCCTGCGAGTAACAAAAGCAAATGAGGTATTGCCCTCCCTCTATAAATGGGCAGAGCAGCAGCGGGTCTTCATGGGAGATTTGCAAATGCTCTCGTCAGATCTCGAAGATGTATTTCTCGAATTAACTGGTAAGCAGCTGCATGAATAATATGTGGAAACTGTTTATTGCCAATCTCAAGATGACAATCCGGGATAAGCAGGCGATTTTCTGGTCGCTCGCCTTTCCGCTCATGTTTATTATAATTTTTGGGCTGTTTGATTTTGAAGCGATCGGCGATGCGAAGTATGTCATCATTGATAATGCCCAGAGTGAATTATCTACCCAAGCCATCGATGGATTTGCTCAGATTGATTTCCTGAAACGCGAGGATTTTAGTGGCAGCTTGGATACAGCCAAGACACAGTTACAAAATGGTGATATTGATTTTATCCTTGTCATTCCCGAGAATTTTTCACTCAATACGGAGCCTGCGGCGATTGACCCGGGCGCGACTCCTGATACTTTCCAGGCGCCGCAGATTGATCCGCTGCAGGTGTACTATGATGAGAATAATTTATTATCGAATCAAGTGGCGCTCGGGGTAATCAATACATTCGTCGATCATATGAATCTGCAGCTGACGGGGGCACAGCCGATCCTCTCCTATACGACGGAGAGTGTTCAGGCCAAAGATATCCGATATATTGATCTGATCATGCCTGGGATTCTCGGGATGGCTATCATGACCTCCGCAGTGATTGGCATTTCCACCGGCATTTCACGGTACCGGGAGCAGCAGCTGCTCAAACGACTCTCAGCCACCCCTATCAAGGTGCGCACATTCCTGATGGCCGAGGTGCTGAGCTATCTCGCCCTGACCCTGGTGCAGGTAAGTCTCATCATGTTACTGGCGCGGATCGCCTTTGGGGTGCAGGTGTATGGTAGCTACTTATTAATTTATCTTTTAGCTATCTTTGGGAGTATTATTTTCCTGAATCTTGGGTTTGCCGTGGCTGGGTACTCGAAGAACACCAAAACCGCCGAAGCGCTCTCGCAAGTCGTGACGATGCCGATGATGTTTTTCTCTGGGGTCTTCTTCCCTGTCGAGACACTGCCGAAGGCAGTGGCGAGCGTGGTCCAGTTTTTACCGCTCACGCCGATGATTGAGGCGCTCCGCAAAATCTCTATCGACGCCCAGGGGATCGATGCGATGTGGTCACAGCTCGGACTGATGGCGGGTTGGATTGTGATTTCGTTCCTGATCGCCTGGAAGAGCTTCAAGTTTAAGGACGCCGAGGTCTAAATTTATTTCAGGTATTCTTGGTATCGCCTGCGGAATTTTGCCATCTTTGGATCGATGATCGCCTGACAGTAGGGCTGTTTTCGGTTGCGCGCATAGAAATCCAGGTGCTCGGGCTCAGCCTCGTAGAAACCTCGGAATGGTTCAATGGCCGTGACGATTGGTTTGCCAAAGACGCGCTCTGACTCGAGCTCGCCTTTGACGCGCTCGGCGACTTCTTTCTGCTCCTCGTCGTGGTAAAAAATAACCGAACGATACTCCTCGCCCACGTCATTACCCTGGCGATTCAGTTGGGTTGGGTCATGAGTACCGAAAAAAATCTGGACTAATGTTTCGTAGGGCACCACCGACGAATCAAAGCTAATCTGGACTGATTCAGCGTGTCCGCTGTTAGCGCGATGTATTTTTTCATAGGAAGGGTGTTTTGACGTGCCGCCGGCGTAACCCGGGACTACCGACTGGACACCACGCACTTCCTTGAACACCGCTTCCGTACACCAGAAACACCCTGCCGCAAAGGTGGCCGTCTCGGTCATACGTTGAGGGCGAACATAATAATGAAGACTAGGAGCGCCTCAATCACCAAAAAGGCAATCGTCGTCAGGGTGAGCCGTACCGCTTCTTTTTTCTGTCCGCCGAGGTACAGCATGACCGGCCGACCAAAGACCAAGAGCCCCACGATAGCCGCTGATACCGTGAAGAGGAGCAGCACGGCGATGACTGTGAGGATGGTATCCTCTTGGCCGAAGAGACGATTGCCATTTTGCATCAGGAGGGCTACCAGCGTAATATAGAGAACGATGCCAAGTGAATGATAGAGGCTGGTGCTGACAATGCGTTTTGTATTCATAGATGTATAGATATTGTGAGTAATGTAAACCGAGCGTCAGTAATACTAGCAGATGACATATACCTTGGGAAGTGAACTAGACTCTGATGATAGTGAGTGTGTTTGGAAGTGGTTTGCGGGTACGCGGTCGTTTCTCTTTTTCCTGAGTACGTTCGTCCAGCACGCTCACGTCGCCCTCATAGCCAAATGCCGTGATGACGGTCGGTTCTTCGCTGTCCGGCAGTGATACAACCCGGCGGAGTTTGTCTGCCTTGAACCCGGCCATCTGATGCGCACGCAGCCCCTGGTGCTCGGCTTCGACCACCATCGACATTACCGAGAGGGCGACATCGTATGATCCATAATCACGTGACTCGGCCTGATTGTCCGCCGCGGTATCGCGAGTTGAGGCCACCACCAGTGGTGCGCGGAGAGCCCAGTGGTTACCCCGATTCAGTACTGGTTCTAGCTTGGCTACCGCCGGACCCACGAAGGCATAGTGATGCCAGTCTTGTTTATTGCCACTGGAGGGAGCCCATCGCCCCGCAGCCCAGAGCGCGTCCAGGACGGCTGGTTCGATCGGCGTAGGCGAAAAGGCCCGCACTGACTTGCGCTTGTTCAACTCTTTTATTATTGGCACTTCAGTATTCACCATACATTTTTACCATACCATACGTGAGTATATGCAAAAAACGGGCGTTTGGGGCCCGTTTATGAGAGCGTTTTGTCGTACATGCGGTATGTCTTATAAATACGTGCGCCAATGCGTTCCAGTACCCGTCGCATCGGCGCATTGGATTCATTGATGAGGGACATCTCGGCAGTGAGATAGCCTTTTTTGAGACCTGCCTCGAGCGTCCGCTGGTAGAAGATGGTGTCGATGCCTTTGTGTCGATATTCATTAAGCACGCCCATGGCAAAAACCCGCATGGCCGTCAGGTGACGCTTCTTCATCAATATTTTTATCAGACCAAACGGAAAGAGGTGGCCGTTTGCTTTTCTAATTGCCTGGTTGATGTCAGGCAATGATAATGAAAAGCCAATCGGTTCACCGTTGAGCTCAGCTACTAATGCGAGGTCGGGGTCGATGACGAATTTCAACTCTTTAGCGAGCGCCATGACCTCTTCCTCGGTCATTGGCACCGCGCCCCAGTTATCGTCCCAGGCCTTAGTGTAGATGTGGTGGACGATTTTTGCCTCTCGCTCAAGTCGTTTGATATCAATGGAGCGAACATGTAGCCCGGGGATGCTCTTTTCTACCTTGTGCGCTTTGTCGATGATACGGCCCGGAAGCCCCTCGGCAAAATGCAACTGGTATGCATACATGTCCTGCGATCCCGTGAAGCCGTAGTGTTCGAGCAGCCTGGCATAGTAGGGCCGCGCATGAGTCATTTCGATCATGGGTGGGAATTGGAACCCATCGACGAGGAGAGCGTACTCACCATTGATGGAGAAATTCATTGGGCCACGGATACCCTGGTATCCTTTTTCCTTGAGCCAGGCTTCACCGTAGTCAAACAGCGCATTCGCGACCTCCTGGTCGTCAACGCACTCGAAGAAGCCGAAGAATCCAATTTTTTCTTTGTGCCGGACGACATGGGGTATGTTTTCATGGACTGACATCCGGCCGACGGGCCGGCCATCACGGTACGCCATGATGAGCTCAACCCGAGAGTGCCGAAAGAATGGGTTTTTCTCAGGGTCGAGAAACTCCATACGTTCACTAATCAGCGGGGGGAGCCAAATTGTATGTTCAGCGTTTGTTGCCTCGGCGCTTCGCGCCTCGGCAGGCAGATTGTATAGTATTTGCCAAGATTTTTTGGGTTCAATCGCCACCTTTTGCGAAAGCAAAACGCGGTTCGAGCCAATCCTTTTGAGAAAATCCCGTCCCGCGACGGGATTTTCTTGCAAAGCGATAATTTTGGCTTGTTGAGCCGCTAAAATGAATTGTCTTGCCGGTTCGAGCCAATGATTGCCGTTTCGCTCAAAATCCTTTGATTTTTCGGAAAGCTCGGATTTTTCGTTGATGATTTTTTCTTTTTTAGCGGTGTACTCCTCGCGCGAAATTGTGCCGTCTAAATGCGCGTCTAAAAGTATGTCGAGCTTTCCTTCAAGCTCTTTTATTTTGTCTTTAAGATTTTGAGCGAAAATGGCTCCGCTTTGGGCGGCTTCCACTTCTTCCTTGTTTAGTTCGGTAAGCATCCACTCC
>JAXDBW010000026.1:0-9539 GCA_034678405.1 Patescibacteria group bacterium
TACTGACGGGATTTCGATATTGTCGTTTTAGGTTTCTGATTGGATCTTTTTAGCAACCAATTTTACGGCTTCGAGTAATTAATCAAACGACTCCCCGCCATCCCCCCACCATCCCTGTAACTTCTCAAACGTCATTGTCCCCTGTTTCACATAATAGTTATTGAGGTCAGTTACCTCGAGCTCGCCACGAGCCGATGGCTTCAGTGTTTTGATTACATCAAACACCTTCCCATCATACATATATACCCCCACCACTGCGAAATTACTATCGGGTTGCTGCGGCTTCTCGATGATCTTAGTAATCCGGTTACCCTCTACCCAGGCAATGCCAAACGATTCAGGATTTGATACCTCTTTCAAGAATACCTTGCCGCCCGTTTCCTGTGCTTCGAAATCCTTGACCGCATGAGCAATGCTGTCTTCAAGAATATTGTCACCAAGCATGACGACCACTTTTTCGTCATCGGCAAAGTCCTCGGCTAATCCGAGCGCTTGGGCAATACCGCCAGGTTCCTCCTGAACAGCGTACGATAGATGGATACCTAAATCGCGGCCATCACCAAGTAATTCTAGAAAGTGGCCGGCATGACCCTTGCCCGAAACAAGCAGAATATTATCAAGCCCGGCGTCCCGCAGCGTCTCTAGAGGATAATAAATCATCGGTTTGTTGTATACCGGCAGTAGATGTTTATTAGTGACTCGAGTCAGCGGATAGAGTCGCGATCCCGTCCCGCCGGCTAGGATTATTCCCTTCATATGTTTACGTATCTTTTAATGTAAATGGTGAGGTGAATTGAGCAAATGATTGTAAGGCTGCATCCTTTTCTGATAAAACAGGCTCTGGCAGTGGCCACTGTATACCCAACGTTACGTCATTCCATATGATACCATTATCTGACTCCGGGGCATAATAGCTATCTACTTTGTAAAGAAATTCGGTATTGGGCTCGAGTGTCATGAATCCATGAGCAAAACCCCGTGGAATATACAACTGTGCGCAATTTTCCGCACTCAATTCAAAGCCTTCCCACTGCCCATACGTCGGAGAGTCAGAGCGTACATCCACAATAACATCATAAACCGAGCCGGCGGTAACCCGGACGAGTTTAGCCTGTGCATGTGGTGGTAACTGAAAATGAAGCCCACGAAGAACTCCGACGTCTTTTGATAAAGAATGGTTGTCCTGGACAAATGGTCGAGTGATGCCGTGCGCTTCCACTTCTTTCTGTGAGTATGATTCGTAGAAAAATCCCCGATGATCTCGGAATACTTCGGGCTGAATCAACCAGGCACCTGTGAACTTTGTTTTTTTAAACTTCATGAGTGAGAAAATGAGTTAGCGCTTCCTGCCAACTCCTGACTGCAGGAAGTTTTGTATTAAGTAAAATTGAAAATGCTGGCCGGGCGGCGGGCCGGGGGAAAGCACTGCCAGGAACGGGTTCGAGCGGTGTTTTAATTTTTCTTTGGGCAAATATTTCTCGAGCAAACCCATACCAGGTACACGCACCGGTATTGGTGACATGATATATCCCGTAGGGTAATTTCTGGTCTACAATATAGCGCGACTGCTGGGCCAGATCAGGAGCATACGTCGGTGACGAGAGCTCTTCGTCAATTGCTTGTACAGCTGGCTGCTGCGCAGCTCGTTCTAGTATTTTCTCCACAAAACTTTGCTTCGCACTTGCCCCGGTCCCTGGCTGACCAAA
Source organism: Patescibacteria group bacterium (assembly GCA_034678405.1). Classification (GTDB taxonomy): domain Bacteria; phylum Patescibacteriota; class Patescibacteriia; order UBA10025; family JAHIVO01; genus JAXDBW01. The sequence continues at coordinate 1,707 of JAXDBW010000026.1, forward strand.
TAGGCGGGACAGACGGACAATATAACTGGCATCATGTGCTTCCTGAACCCGCTGTTCCCCAAGCAGTTTAGACCGTCCATACGCTGACTGAGGATCTGGTGTATCACTCTCTAAATAGCCCTCTTCCTGATCTCCCCTAAACACATAGTCAGTGCTGTAATGCACCAGAATGCCCCCTACAGCGTGGAGTGCGGCAGCGAGGTATCCAGGGCCCTCACCATTAACCTGAGCCGCTGTAAGCTCATCCTCCTCCGCACCATCAACATTGTTATAGGCAGTGGTATTGTAGACCATGTCAGGCTTGTGCTGCATGACCCAGTGGCGCACCGCTGCTTCATCTGTAATATCAAGCTGTGAGCGGTCAACGAGTAATGGTTTTCTCTTTTTTAGTTGGCGGGCCAGTTCCTGACCGAGCATGCCCTGTGCTCCGAGTATAGCAATCTTCATGGAATAAGCTGCTCTAGTGTATTATGTGTGAGTTTTTTCAGTTCGAAATGGATATTGCGCAGACGCTTCACTCCGACACCATATCGTTTGAAACGATTATATGCCTTTGCGTACGAGTCAATATAACTACCCTGACGGGGTGACCAGCTGTTGCGGGCGTCTGCATACGCTAATATTTTTTCTTCGATAGAAGTGGGGAAATAATTCTTTCGTTTGAAACCGTGTCGCGCATTTGTCCGAGCGTCAAGCCCTGAACCTCCCATATGCACGATACACACACGAGCAACTTTTTCACTATACCCCTTCCTCTTCATTAGTCGATATCCCTCGTATGCATGGTAGATGGGATCCTGTAATTCGTGGGTGCCACGACTGCCAGTAATCATGCGCCCGATGTCGTGAAGATAGCAGGCCATTTTAAGAAAGGTACGATCAACTGGATACCCCTGTCGGATGAGCTCGCGCGCGATGGCATTGGCATACTCCCAGTTAACCCTGGAGTGCCGCCAGGTGCTCTCAACCTGTCGCGGTATGCCATGCTCTCGGGCGAGCTGCCGCATCCACGATTTAATCTCAACGAGACTGGGGAATTGCTTCTTAACGTTTGACATACTGCGTCTCCATCCATGCGGCATGGTCGGTGCGCTCGAGGATTGTTTTCCACCACCGTTCGTGCTCCATATACCACGAGATCGTTTTCTCCAAATACGTATCCAGATCAAAAGCGGGTTTGTATCCGAGCTCCCGCTGTGCCTTGCTCCAATCTACGGCATACCGACGGTCATGCCCTGGACGATCCTTCACATACTCAATTAATTCCTCGCCAGCATCCATTATACGGAGGACCTTTTTGATCAGCTCTAGATTATTTACATCTTCAGTTAATCCCCCAATACAATACGTCTCACCCGCTTCCCCTTTTTGTAATATAAGGTCAATCGCCCGCGCATGATCATCCACATAGAGCCAGTCACGGACATATTTCCCATCCCCATATATTGGAACTTTTTTACCCTGAGCAATATTCAGGATAGCAACTGGTAATAGTTTTTCCGGATACTGGTAGGGGCCATAGTTATTTGACGTGTTGGAAATAGTCACTGGCAAACCAAAGGTGGCTGCATAGGCACGGACAAGATGGTCGGCGCCCGCCTTTGACGCTGAATACGGACTACGGGGTTGATACAGTGTCTGCTCATCAAACTTATCAGGCGTATCCAGCGGTAATGCCCCAAACACCTCATCGGTTGAGACATGGTGAAATCGTTTCCCTTCGAAATTTCCTTGCCATGCCTGTGTCGCGCATTCAAGCAGGATGTGCGTACCCCACACATTATTGAGGACGAAGTCCTCGGGTAGAGACGTTTCAAAAAGCTCCTGAACGGAGATGTCGAGCTTATCAAATTTTTTTAAAATAACAGAACGATCGACATGGCTCTGTGCCGCGAAGTGAACGATGGTGTCAATCTTATGATATTGAAGGGTCTTCAGTACGGTCGCATAATCACAAATATCAGCGTGGACAAATGTGTATCGCTCATCCTTCTCTAGATCAACAAGGTTGAGCGGCTTGAGTTCGCCGGTTTCATTGTCAGGAATGGGATTGCCCGCGTAGACAAGTTTATCGATATTTACAATATGATCATCTGAATGATGCTGCAGCCAATAGCGAATAAAGTTAGAACCGATGAAGCCTGCGCCTCCGGTGACTAATATATTCATAGTTTACAGTATGCTTGTACGCGCAAAAGCGCGGAGATAGTTAAGGCATCGTTTATTTTTCCAGTCTGCGCCCATGATAGAGCGTCGGCGAAAGGTACACGCAAAACAGTTTGTTTTTCATTGCCCTCGGGCGTAGCGGTGCCCACCTGGAGATCGCGCGCGAGATAGATATGCGCAAACTCTTTGATAACCCCGGGTGAGGTATTCACATACCCGAGATACGTCCAACGTTTCGCAGTAATGCCCGCCTCCTCTTTTAATTCGCGCTTCGCCACTGACAATCGAGACTCTTTTTTTGGACCGGCACCACGTGGTATTTCGTATGTGTAGCGCTGCAGGGGGTAGCGGTACTCACGGATTAAGTATATTTCATTATTCTCGGTTAGGGCAACGGTTCCAGCTGAGCTCCCCAGCTCCATAAATCCATAGATCCCCCGCTTGCCGTCAGGGCGGATTACCGCATCCTCATGGATTACAATCCACGGATTGCGGTATACAACCCGTGATTTCTGCTTTTTCCATCGGCCAGTCATAGCCGTAGTATACCCTAAACTAGGGGAAAATGGTAGGTTTTGCCGTATATATCCTCCTTGTTTGTCAGGACAACCAGCGGCTGAAATTTCTTAGTGCGGTTCTGTACTGCGTGAGCTATTCCCGGTGGGATATAGTATATCGTATAATATTCTTTGGTACCGAGGGACATTTTTACCTTCTGTTTTTTGCCGTTGTGGTCTGAGAGTATGAGCCACAAATCACCCATCGAGCAAAAGAGTTCTTGCTTATCATGGTGGTAGTGCTCACCCGCTACATCCCCTGGGCCGATATGATTCAGGTAGGCATACCGCGGAACAAAAAGCTGCTTCCGCTCCGAGGCGTTTGGCCATAGATGAGATAGCCATCGGTTCCCTTTGGAGGTGCGTCTCCCCTTCCTGATTTCCCAGTACAGCGGGTGTTTGACGATGCGCGAAGATGTTTCTTTCATTAGGTGCCAATCTCCCAGCTTTCTAAATACTCTTTTTGCTCTGGGGTAAGCGTATCGATCGACATGCCCATACTCTTTAGTTTCATCTTGGCAATTTTTTCATCCAAGTGTTGTGGTACGGCATACACACTAACTGGAATTTTTTCGTGAAACTGTACGAGGTACTCAACGGATAAAGCTTGGTTAGCAAAACTCATGTCCATGACAGATGGTGGGTGCCCCTCAGCAGCGGAGAGATTAATGAGTCGCCCTTCGGCCAACACGTGAATGTGTAACTTGTTATTGACGGTGTGCTCCATAACTTGATGACGCACTTCCGTTTTCTTCTTGGTCATCTTACCAAGCCCGTCGAGATCGATTTCTACATTGAAATGACCTGAGTTGCACACAATCGCTCCGTCTTTCATTTTTTTGAAATGCTCAGGCCGTAGTACATGAATGTCTCCAGTCAATGTTATGAATATATCTCCAATGCTGGCAGCCTTACTCATCGGCATCACCCGAAAACCGTCCATGACCGCCTCGATGCCTTTGACCGCATCAACTTCGGTGACTACCACGTGAGCCCCCATACCTTTTGCGCGCATAGCCGCTCCCCGACCGCACCAGCCATATCCAGCGATGACTACTGTTTTACCTGCAAGTAACACGTTGGTAGCTCGGATGATTCCATCGAGGGTCGACTGACCGGTGCCATAGCGATTATCAAAGAGATGTTTTGTCTTGGCGTCATTTACAGCAATAATTGGGTATTTGAGCACTCGTTTTGCTGCCATGCTCTTCAAACGAATAACGCCAGTAGTAGTCTCCTCAGTGCCCGCCCAGATAGATGGTAGTTGTTTCTTTCTCTTTTTGTGGAGTTCTGAAACAAGATCCGCCCCATCATCCATGGTGATGTGTGGCTTGGTATCCAGTGTTTGATTAATATGGCGGTAATATTCTTTGTGTGAGGCACCGTGTTTTGCGAAGGTACGAATGCCATATTTTTTATTTAATGCTACAACAACGTCATCCTGGGTAGATAGTGGATTTGAGGCTGCGAGAGCCACCTTGGCGCCACCAGCCTTCAAAGTTCGCATGAGATTTGCCGTCTCAGTCGTGACGTGGAGACACGCTGCGATGCGGACACCTTTGAGTGGTTTACGCTTAGTAAATTCAGCCCGAATGTCGCGGAGTACGCCCATTGAGCGTTCAGCCCATTCGATACGTTGGGTGCCAATGTCAACTGTTGTGTTCATATTTGCTTATCATTATTTCTATAAAAATTATAGAGAATTAACATCACAACGAATACTGACGAAGTAACTGTCACAACAATCATCGCTATATCTAAACCCCGAATTATGTAAACAAACAAACATAGCAAAATTATACTTACAATAACTGTCGCTCCTATACTAAATTTTTTCTCTCCAATAGAGGACTCTGGCATTTCTTCTTGAGAGGTAAATAAATGAATAATACCGACGACCAGCAACACATACAGTAGTTTGTTCAAATCGAAAAAGTATGATACGAAACCATTTTTTATTAGCTCAAGAACATGCAATCCTAAAAATGATACGAGTAGCATCCGGAATAACTCAAAAATAAACCTCCGAGAATATTCCATTGCAACCGTCGCTCTATGTGATCTCAAAAACATGGCCTACCGCTCAATTAGTTTAAATAGACGCTTAAAGAAATTTTCTACAGTTATTGAGTCTTTGGTGAATGTAATATTTATTTCTTTAATATAGAGTGTCCTGTCATTTTCATGTAACCCCGGCATGGAAATTATGAAGCGCGCCTCAGGCGAATTCTGATTGCCCATATATAATTTTGGTACTTCAAATGATCCGTGCGCAACATACCAACCGTTTTCTTCTTTCTTTTCCGGATACTGGGCAATAATATAGTTATATGTATCGACATCTCCGACAGATTCAAGGTCTGACGCAAAAGCGCTGCTCGGATTAAAAAAATTACTTTGTGAATAGGAAAATATCCCATCGCCCTCTATATACACATCATTTTGAGGAATTTTGACCTCTGAGATACCAGATAAATCGTCAACTCTAATAAGTTCATGAGTTGCTGTGATAGCATATGCTTTGCCATTTACAAATACTGACTGCAGACCATTGTCATGGGCTGTGCGGAATCGTATCTGAGTGCTATCAGTATAGAGAGTGGTTCCGGAAAATGATTTTTTTTGTAAAACACTCTCATATTCTTGGTTATCCGTGAGATATACGTGCTGCCGAAAAGAAAAGTACGACTGGGTTGACTCAATTTTTTTTATCATTACATCATCATCGGCAATATCGACTTGTACTGAGTATACCCCAAATGGCAAATCGTCGAGCCGAACCTCGGCCACGCGCTCTGGAGTTACTTCGCCATTAGCAATCTCTACCCCATCGTCACCACTCACCTGTTCGTGAATAATCCCCCCGACACTATTATATACAGTTATATGTACATCGTCGGCACCATCATGTCGATTGAGATCTTGAAGTGTTAATCTATAGTATAATTCCTCATCAGGGCCAATGTATGTATACCAGGCATGTGAACCTCGAATACTACTTGATACCATACGGAGACTACTATCTTTGTGGTAACCCGGTAACTCCCAAATGCTACTCAAATCATATTTATAATTAGCAATCTGAGAAAAACTTGGTGGGTTCACCAAAAAACTATTAACGGAATCATATGCTGGAGTGAATGCCGGAACTAACACATCGGCTTGTTCTTTATCAAACCGTTGGTTTATTAGCGCCTTTTCGGCATTATACTCTTCTGCGAGTCGGCCTGTCAGCAGCTCAGTTTCATTCCCATATTTTTTTTCAAGGTTTACAAGCCATTTATCTCGCTCTTGCTCTACCGTCGAGACCGCATCATAATACTTAGTATTTTTTTGATACAGTACAGTGTCCCCCTCTCTGATCTGTAGCCAATATGGTCCAAGATTTTCTAAGGTTGGTTCGTGGTATGCGAGATCAGTGTATACATACCCATCGTTTGACTGACGGATACCGAGCCGCAACTCAGGTTGAGTATCAGGGTTGCGATATGTTACTTGAACGTTTACCTTGGGGAACGGTCGCGGGGTTTTGACAGTAAAATATACTGGAGACTCAGTTATAAGTTGAAATGCATCTCCTGTATCAGGCTCGGTGCCTATAAACTGATACGGTTCTTTTGTTGCAAAGTTGCTGACTAATGCATTTTCTTGTCCTGGAACAAAATGCACCGTGAACGTTCCTCCAGGAACAAAATTTCTATTCAATAACCATCCAAGAAATAGTAAAGGAACTACCCAGACAATTACTCGGATACCAAACGTAAATTTTTTTTGTATTTGTATGTTCATTACATTGATATGATACTCAGATGCCCAGTTTTTACACAGATATAAGACTAGTTATTGTGTGGAGATTTCTACAACTGTCAAATTCGATCCAAGAGTTAGCGGCGTCCCTAATGAGAACGAAAACTGATTATATTGCTGCTGAAGCGTCTCAAATGATTCACCGGGATGAAGCAAATAATAAACCGAATATTTTTGTGACAACGTCCTCAATGCTACCACGTGTGATGTGCGCTGTAAATCTGGCGTTGCTAGTACTGAAATATCAGGATAAATAAATTTATCAGATGAACCGGCAATAACTATCGCCGGTCGATGTACCACATCCCTGAGTGTAGCTTGATATTGACGATACTCCTCAACGTTCTGTTGTATTGCAACTAGGCCTTGTGTTTTATCAAACAGTACACTATGCACACTTGCAATAACGAATAATGCCACGGCAGCATAGAAAGCTATCGTGCCTATCTGCCGTGAAAATAGTTTTCGGGTAATAGCGTACACTCCTGTAATCCAAAACGGCACGCCAAATAAAAATAATGGGAGCCAATATCTAATATATGAAGATCCTACTAATAATACCTCGGGATCATCATGCTCACTAAATGAGTAAGCACCATAATAAAGTATTAGCCACGCCACAATACAGCAGAACAAAAACAAATATATTCTTTCAGCCGCGGAAACTGATTCTTGTTTTGCGGATATTAATCCCCACCGATGTAAATAACCCCATAGCAACCGTTTGATATAAGTTAGGACACCAAATATGACAAAGATTGAGTACCATGGGAAAAAGCCAATGAGATAAGTACGTGCCGCAACCCATGACTGATGTAGGTGAATGCCAAAGGGAAAGATATATTTCGTCACTCCTGAAAGCCAGTGAGAGGCCCCTCCTTCGCCAGCATTAGCTGTGACCGTGTCTTTTGCAACTGTATATGAGAATGTAAAGGGTGAGCCATAAGTAGCATCATTAGCAATCATAAGCGGTGCAAAACCAATGCACAGACCAAGTAACACCGCCAGATATAAACGGTAGTATTTACGAGCCGGATAAAGCAATAGTAATACTGCCAGAATTATAAAAAGAACCCATATTGTTTCTGACAGTCGAACAAATAAACTGAGGCTCGTGAGCACCCCTACTCCCACCATCGTCAGATAACGTACTCGCGGCTGCATATTACGAGCCAATACCAAAGCTGCAATTGCTATCACGAGCAAACTAAGAAAAAGCATATTATGAAACATGCTTCGACTGGAAAAATACCAGAGCGGCGCGCATACATATGAGAGCAGAGAAGCAAAGAATGCTATTTTT
>JAXDBW010000027.1:0-2590 GCA_034678405.1 Patescibacteria group bacterium
GAAACGGCAGGGAGCCGATTGGCGGTAGGGCCGGAGCGGAGCGACGGTATGCAGAACTCAGCGCCATTAATCTGTCTCCTTGCATGAATTAGCTAGAACAGCTTTAATAAGCAGTCCTCCAATACATGCGCCTGTACAGCAAAGCACAAGGCAACTAACAACGAGTAGCGGTGTATGCAGGAACCTCCCATTTCCGATATCGAGGATAACCGATAGAGGGTGGTCAATGTCAACCAGTACGCCAACCAGCCCACAAGTGACGATAACATAAAGTGCGCGCCGGACTTCCAGACGATGTCCGGCACGGACCATTTTGATATTATATCGCTCAGCAGTGTGACGCACTCTACTAATACCATCCTAGCTACTTAGTCAGCCCGCATAAGCTCCACGAATCGCCATTCGCTATCCACCGGTTGCGGCTCAACATAATAGAATGTGCCGTTTATTTTGGTCCACAAGCCGACATGGTTCCCAGTCACGTTGCTGACCTTGACCCCCCATATCTGGCCGTCAGTGACCGGGGCCTGCCACAGCGAGATTCCAGCGGATAATGCCAGCGACTCGTAGTCATCGGCGTAGTCGTCACAGTCGTACCGCGGATCCGCGATGTTTGTCAGGTCCGACCAACCATCGGCAATGATGACCACGGGTAACGTGTGCGATAACACCCAGTCGCGCGCAATATCCGGGTCATTGAACCGCTGAGGATAAACGGGCTTCTCAACATAGCGGATGACTTCAATATCGCGTGTGATTTCAATGCTGTCAACGTTGATCGCGCCCTGCTCCCGCAACGCTTGGGTAACATTCCGAGCAACGCTGTACTCCTGCACAAGAGCGTTATAATCGTCCGCCCACGACCTCACTCTTGACTTCGCCTCGCTCAGTCTATTGGTGATTGTGATGAGTGATACAATCAGCGCCCAGCAAACAAGCAACAGCAGAACAATAACGACCAGACTCATCGTCTTCCTTGTGCTCTCCCGTTTGCCTCTCCCTTTTGAAAGCTCGCTAGCCTTATCGGACCAATATTCATGATAGGACTCATCATTTGGTGTATCGCAATGCGGGCATTTACTAGCGTTATTGTCCACTGGTTTACGGCAGATTGGACATAGATGCCAGCCACCGAAGGTTTTAGTCATTTCTCCCATCTCGCTGTCAGGTTAACACTCGTACTCCCTCGGCTCGGTGTTCCCCCGCCTTTTCACTAAATCTGGTGGGAAAGCCACTCTTGACAAGTATCCCGGATAATCGTAGCCGTTGCGGTAGTCTGATTGAAAATAGCCACTCGATCATCACCATGATATAGTACCAGGACATGGTCGTCCGACACATCTAAGCGGAATCCCTCGTCAACATGCTTACCCAACACAGAGCGTAACACTGACTGGAACCCAGTATACCTAGCCATTCCTTTCCCCCTTTAAACTAAGCTACAATAAACTAAGCTACAAGCGCAGTATAACACAACACGGTACATCCTGTCAACCGTTACTAAAGTACTACTGTTACTTTACTTTGTCACGGTAATCGTTACTCCGGACGACCTCTGTCGCTGTATTACATGTTTTGCGTCTGCACCTGTGGTTGATTTAACAACCGGGGTTGCATCAGCAACTGGGGTTGCGTCCGTTGTGACGGGATCGCTATCCAGTGGTACGCGCGTTATCCGGCTCCGGACAGTCGCCGGCAGCCTTGACCAATCACGATGCTTGGGAACAGTCTCTCCGATTGCCGTCAATGCCTCACGGAGCGATGCAAACCGCTTATCCGTGCCGTTGATATAATACCAGTGGAGCTGTTTGAACGGGGTAGCGGACTTGCTGGGCTGTGCCACTGGGACTGTCGTCACTACTGGTTGCGAAACCGACTGCGGGGCGTGTTCCCGTTCTTGTATTCCAGACACAGTCACGGTCTCCGTGTCCTTGTCACCACGACTCAAAATAATGAGGATTAGCGTCAGGACCAACATCCCGACCACCGCCCCAATCAATAACAGGGCCGCAAATAGCCATAACGGTAGCTCAATAGCTGATGTCATAATCTCAATTACAGTACTCATACTAACCTCCTCATCGAAGTCCACCAACCAGAGAGAGTAGAGAGTGTAGAAACAGAACAGATGTGCTGGTGGACTTCGGGAAAAGGTTAACTGCCGCTGCTACCAATGAACACAATAGAAACGGCTCCGGTCTCGCCGATATTAAGCGAACTTGCACCGTAGTTAACCGTTAAGTCAACAGGGACATAATCACTACCGACTGGCAACGACACAGGTTCTACAGCATTCATCGTCATTCCGTCAGGCAACGTCTGAGCGGATACCGCTACAGTCAATCCACCTGTGCCGGTGTTCTTCAGGTAAACCGTAGCGGTCGCACTACCGGACTTAGGCAGATTCCAATCAATAGACGATACAGCAGTAGTCGCATCAGGCGCGCTAAACACATTGAAGTTATAAGTCGGTTCGCCTATGCCACCACTCCCGCCCCCTCCGGTTGGTTCTACAATGGTTATTGTCCCTGGGATTGTTCGCGTCACTACTACAGCCGCTAAGGCAAGACCGCCAACCAGCAGCAGAGTC
>JAXDBW010000028.1:0-10380 GCA_034678405.1 Patescibacteria group bacterium
GTCGAAACGGTGATCGTAATCACCGCGGTCAGGGTCACTAGTGAGACAGCTTTTTCAGTGACGTGTCCGAGGGTCAAACCCAACGCCATGAGGATTAAACTAAATTCGGACACTTGGGCGGTGGTGACGCTGGCAAAGAAATTAGTCTTCTTACGATACCCAAGGATGCCCATGATCACCAGCATAATAAGCGGATTGCCCACCAACACAAACGCTGACAAGATAAGAGCTGGTACTAATGCCTCCCCGAAGTTAGTGAGCACCAGTGAACTTCCAAGGATAATAAAGAATATGAGAATAAAGAAGTCACGTAGTGGCCTGAGTTGGGATTCAATCTGAAACTGCTCTAATGATTTTGCGAGGGCAAGTCCGGCCAGAAACCCCCCAATTTCTACTGACAATCCAATGAAATCGCTTGCCACAAACGCACTAAGTCCAAGAGCCCAGGCCATACTCACCACAAAGATTAATTCCTGCGTGCGCGCTAGTCGAGTAAAAAGCCATGGGAAAAAGCGCTGGGACAGCCAAAACACTAACCCAAACAGGAAAATGCTCTTGGTGACGGTACCGAGAAGTCCCCATATGTCGGGGCTGCCTGTTTCAGGTTTGAATCCGGCAAGAAAAATAAGCAAGATAATAGCTACTAATCCTGAACAATCAAAAAGCCAACAACAATGCGCCCGTACAAACTTTGCATATCTCGCTTCTGTGCCAATAATCGTACAACGACGATGGTACTCGAGAATGTCAGAGCAAATGAAATATATATTGCCGGGAGTACGTCAAACCCGAGCAGGAGCACTAAGCCAAACCCAGCCGCAGCGGTAAAAATTATTTGGCCAATACCCCCAAGTAATGACGCTTTGCCAACTGCGGCAAGATTATCAAAGCGCATCTCCAAACCAACTAAAAATAGCAGTAACGTCACGCCCAGTGTTGCCATCACGTCAAAAAGTTCCTCGCTCTGTGGACCCAGCGCTCCAAAGGCCGCGATGACAACGCCGGCGATGAGATACGCCACTACCGTTGGCTGTTTCAACAAACGGGCGATAATACCAAAAATAGCTGCTACAACAACGACGAGGGTAAGATCAAAAAAGGCTATAGACATGGAACCTATTTTTTTGTTTCTTCTTGTTGATCTTTCTTAATAACCCGTAAAATGATCATGCTAATCACAACCACCACAATTGTTACCAGGATTGCATACAGAAATTTTACGACGAGGGAGTCTTTGTTGACGGGGAATAGCGAGTCGATCAATGTCCGGATCGCATCATTCCAGGCGAGGCCCGCCACGAAGCTAAAGGCAGCAATAACGTAACTGATGGTACGTTCACGAATTTCACGTGCGATTTTTTGTTCAATTTCTCGTTTGGAGGTCATAGGCGGAGAAAGAGACTGGCGAATAATGCCCAGTATACAACAAATGAGGTCAGCACGACGGTGTTCAGTCTGATATATCGGTGGAGATTAAGATTATGAAAACGACGAGCTATGGCGTTCACTAAGAAGACGATGGTTATACCAACTGTGTACGCCGACATGACAATCGCTAAGGCAAATGCGATCATTTCGGGTAGCCGTCCTCCGCTGCCAAACAGCCCAGACGTATAATACGGATCAGACCATTTGTCGAGAATCTCGACTACCAATTGAACTTCAAAATACAGCAACCCCCAAAGTACAACCATAAGGAAGAGGTGCTGGAGTATCTCCCGGACAGTTAAAAAATTTTCCCCATCATCTTGACCGATGGGTTCTATCGGCTTTTCTGTAACTGCCTTTTTCTTCTTTGTCATGGTCCGATCCATGAGTTCAAGTATACCATTTTTTCTGTGATATGTAAAAAGCCACCCAAAGACCAGACACTCTGATGTATTGCTTATTTACCGTGACACTGTTTATATTTTTTGCCGCTGCCACAGGGACACGGATCGTTACGACCTACTTTCTTCCCTTCGGGGGTGCGGAGATTGCCGGCCACCGTTTGTTTCGTATCACCCACCTTTTGCTGAGTAGGCGCAGCTGACTGTGCTTGCTCCTGACCCAAGGTCGAATCCTGATACGGTACGGGCTGCTGATCTGCCGTTTTCGCTGGCGCGGAGAGTTGCTGTTTGGCCGATGTCATGGGACTTTGGCTTACGTGGTTCGCGGTACCGACCTTATAAATGGTATATACAACATTCTTTTGAATATTGTTTACTAACTCATTAAACAGATTGTAGGCTTCTTTTTTGTACTCAATGAGTGGGTCTTGCTGGCCATACCCGCGCAGGCCGATACCCTGACGTAAATTCGCCATGATGTCGAGGTGTTCGATCCAGAGACTATCGATCGCACGGAGGTACACGGCCCGCTCGACCAGTCGCATACGCACTGGACCGCCGACTCGTTGTTCTACGGCATCATATGCTCCGTCAGCAACTTTCATGAGATACTGTATCAGAGCAGTGCGGGCTGCCGCGTCCTGCTCTCGATCGCCGGCTTTTTCACGGATATCCTCGAGCCGAACTCGCTGCGAGAGGTCCACAGGAAACATGGTGTCAGCCACTTCATATATCTCATCCAAATTCCAGGTGCGTTCGTCCTCAGCTGAAGTGTGAAATGAGACAACTTGTTCAATTTCCCCCTCGATAAGTTCAAATATTTTATCCTTTATACTCGGCTGCTCACCTTCCTGTGGTTCGTCCGGGATATCAATGATGGCGCGGCGACGCTGGTAAATCACCTCTCGATGTTTATTAATAACATCATCATACTCAACCAAATGTTTACGAATATCAAAGTTATGACCCTCTACTTTTTTCTGAGCTGCTTCTAGTGACCGGGAAATCATCTTGTTCTCTATAGGCATATCATCCGGAATGCCGAGTCGGTCCATCATGCCCTTAACCCGATCCGATCCAAAAATACGCATCAGGTCATCCTCCATGGAGACGAAAAATTGTGATGAACCAGGGTCACCCTGCCGTCCGGACCGGCCGCGGAGCTGATTATCAATCCGCCGTGATTCATGCCGCTCGGTGCCAATCACGTGAAGACCGCCTAAACTCTTCACTCGCACGCGATCCTCATTACTCCCCGCAGCTCCTCCGAGAATAATGTCAACACCACGACCGGCCATGTTTGTCGCCACGGTAACCGCACCGACCGCACCGGCATCAGCCAAAACCATTGCTTCCTTCTCATGATTCTTCGCGTTGAGCAGTTTAAACGGTATGCCTTCACGTTCTAGCAAGTGACTGACGACCTCGTTTTTTTCAATAGAAATGGTACCGATCAGTATTGGCTGTCCCAATTCATGTCGCACCTTCACTTCACGAATTAGTGCTTGATATTTGCCTTGGATAGTTTTGTAAATGCTGTCAGTCTTATCATCTCGAATGACCGGTTTGTTGGTAGGAATTTCCACCACATCGAGATTATAAATTTTATGGAATTCCTCTGCCTCAGTTGCCGCGGTACCCGTCATGCCAGACAATTTTTCATACATCCGGAAGAAATTCTGGAAGGTAATAGTTGCCAGCGTGCGGCTTTCTTTCTTGATTTCCACGTTTTCCTTGGCTTCTATCGCTTGATGGAGCCCCTCAGAAAAACGCCGACCAAACATCAACCGTCCAGTGAACTCATCGACGATGACAACCTCGCCCTCTTTGACGACATATTCTTTGTCTCGATGGTAGAGCGCCTTGGCCCGGAGCGCCTGCTCTATGTGGTGAACCGTCTCGATTCCTTCTGCCTCATATATATTTTCAATGCCGAGCATTTTTTCCATTTTTCCAATGCCCACATCGGTGAGGGTAGCAGCTCGCATTTTCTCATCAATATTATAATCAGTCCCCTCTTCGAGTGTCCCGACGAGTTTGGCAAATCTATAGTATTGGTCAGTCGATTCTTCTGACGGCGCCGAAATAATAAGTGGGGTTCGCGCTTCGTCTATTAAGATACTGTCCACCTCATCGACAATAGCAAAATTAAGGTCCCGCTGTACCATGTCCTCTAGCCGCGCCACCATATTGTCGCGCAGATAATCAAATCCAAATTCATTATTTGTTCCGTACGTGATATCGGCAGCATACGCTTCCTTACGACTCACCGGCTTGAGATGTTCGAGCCGCTGGTCGACAACGTCATCGGCACTGTACTCAGGGTCATACACAAATGCTTGCTCATGCGCAATACACCCAACCTGAATGCCCAAAGCGTGCATGGCAGCTCCATACCATCCAGCATCACGACGTGCTAGATAATCATTGACCGTGACGACATGAACCCCTTTCCCTGCTAACGCGTTTACATAGGCAGCGATGACCGCAGAGAGTGTCTTACCCTCACCGGTTTTCTGTTCGGCAATTTCCCCACGGTGCAGCGTCACCGCTGACATAATCTGAACATCATACGCCCGCTGTGTGACTGCTCGGCGAATTGATTCTCTGGCTACCGCACATGCCTCAACGAGCACATCCTCGAGGCTGCTACCTTCTTCGTTCAAGTGCTCTTTCATTGTACCTGTTCGACGCTGCAAATCAGCATCAGAGAGTTTCTGAATTTCTTGTTCTAAAGCATTGACCTGCGTCACGATTGGCTGCAGGCCGCTAATTACCTTTTTATTAGGGTCGCCAAAAAGCGAGGATAATACTGACATACTGAAAATTTATTATACTCTAGTATACTGTACTGAGCGCCTCATCGCAAGCACTAATCGAAGCCAACATACCGTATTTCTTCTTGGAGTTGCACACCGAGATTGTCTCTCACTTGCTGTTTAATATAGCTAATTAAGATCACCACATCCTCGGCTCGTGCATTCCCGACATTAACAATGAAGTTTGTGTGCTCATCTGAGACGCGGGCACCGCCAATTTGCTTACCGCGGAGGCCCACCTCATCAATCAGCTGCCATGATTTCTTACCCGGTGGATTTTTGAAGATAGAACCAGCGCATGGCAGATGAATCGGTTGGTGAGATCGCTTATCGAGAAATGTCTTAACTTTTTCTTGAATTTCCTTTTGTGAAGCGGTCTCGAGCTGGAATAGCGCGCCCAGTACAATTTCGGAATTTGAGTATTTAAACCGGCTAGAGCGATATTTGAAATCACATTCTGCTCGAGGAATATCATGAACTTGGTTTTCACCATCGAGCATGGTCACTGAAATAATCCGTTCATTAATCCATTCCCCTTCACGTGGCGTGCCGACATTGCCAGCTACTCCGCCACCGATCGTCCCGGGTATACCCATGAGGAACTCAAGGCCAGTGAGGCTATGCGATATAGCGTCGCGGATAAGTTTCTGCAGCTTAACTCCAGATTCTGCATATACTCTTGTCTCATCGTAGGTAATAGTATTATTATCTTGTTTAATCACCAGCCCAGTAATACCTTTGTCAGCGATCAGGATATTACTTCCATTTCCGAGGATGAAATACGGGATGCCGAGGGTCCGGGCGGTGATGATCGCTTTGATGAACTCATCATTCTTTTTCGCACTATAAAAAAACTCGGCTGGTCCACCAATTTTAAAACTGGTAAATGGAGCGAGCACTACATCGCGTTCAATAGTTGGGAGGGCTTTGGTTAATTTTTTTTGGATATCGGGAGTCATACTGATGAACAAAGTTTTTTGAGGAGCTGATCAGCGACCTGGGTTATTGTTCCGGCGCCCATGGTGATGACAACATCACCGGGCTGTATCTCTTTCACGGCCGCTGACGCGATCCGCGACTGCTGCCCAATGTATCTGACGGGAACCTGCTGCTGTTGTACTGCCTCCGCTAGCCGCTTGCCCCCGAACCGTTCACGCGTTTCTCGGCCAGCCACGAGGTATATGTCTGTCAGTATCAGTAAGTCACAATCAGCGAATGCACTGGCAAAATCCTCAAATAATGACTTTGTTCGATGCGTACTGTGCGGCTGGAATATACAGACCACTCGACGGCCAGGAAACTGCTCTCTAGTAGTACGGAGCGTAGCGCGGATTTCTGTCGGATGATGAGCATAATCATCTATGATGGTAATGCTACGACACTCACCTTTTATTTCAAACCGGCGCCAACTTCCTTGAAATGCGAGCAATCCTCTCTGCACCGACTCAAGTGGAATACCAAAATTCATTGCTAGCAGAGCCGCGGCTAGTGCATTGAGGGCGTTGTGTTCGCCCGGAACGCGTATGGCAAGTTCGAATCGTTCTAGTCCTCGCACGCCAATCCGGGTTAATTCCCCATGCTGAGTGATAGTAGCGATATAATAGTCACCCGTATGCCGACCAAAGGTGATAATCCGAGATGTGCTTTTCTTCAGGACGGCCATGACGCGCTCGCTTTCAGCGTTCGCGATGATAACACCCTGGGGCAATACCTGTCGGACAAGTTTGGCAAATGCTTTGACCATGGCTGATTCATCGCCATAGTAGTCGAGATGATCGGGTTCAATGTTATTGAGAATGAGGCCAGCAGGTCGATAGGCATGAAAAGCGGCGTGGAATTCATCCCCCTCGACGATAAAATATTTTCCCATACCGACATGGACATTGCTGCCAATATTTTTCACTTGAGTACCGACAACGACCATCGGATCTTCATCAGCCGCGAGAAATATTGAGGCGAGCATACCGGTCGTGGTGCTCTTGCCGTGTGTACCGGATACGACGAGTTGGCTGTACGAGTCCATGAAGGCTCCGAGAAACTCTGGATAGCTCAAGACTAAGACTCCGAGTGCTCGCGCCTTTTTCAGTTCTGGATGCGTATCGTTGACCGCATTTGAATACACAACAAGGGTGACACCGGTCGGAAGATGGCTCGCTCGAGGCGCTCCAGTATGGACGGTCATCCCTTCGTGCGTGAGATCCTCAGTAATGCTACTCTCCTGAACGTCTGAGCCAGAAACGTCCGAACCGAGGGTATGGAGAAGCCGCGCTACAGCTGATACGCCGATACCGCCGATTCCGATACAGTAGACGCGTTGCAGCTGTAGATTCATCCTTCGACTAAATTAATGATTTCTTGGGCAATCAGAGCGGTGGCATTAGGGTGCATCATCATGGCCATATGTCGAGATAATTGTTCCTGCAGCTCTGCGTCTCCTATAACCCTTGTTATTGTATCGACCAAACGGCTTGGTGACAAATCCTGCTGCCGCTCGACGATAGCTGCCTGCTTTTCTTTGAAATATGCCGCATTTACCTCTTGATGTGACTCGGGCATGGGTACGAGGATAGTAGGTTTCTGCAGCGCGCTGAGCTCAGATAGCGATGAGAGGCCGGCCCGCGATACGACGACTGTAGCAGCTGCGAGAAGATCGGCCATGCCATCACTGACAAATGTATGTTGCTGGTAGTGGGGGTGTTCAATGCCCGCTACGGCTTTTCCAGCTCCGGTAATATGCACTATTTGACAGTACTCCACGAGCGCAGGCAGTGACTGCTGTACAATGCTGTTCAATCCGGCAGCGCCTGTACCACCACCGGTGATAACCACAATCGGGAGGTCTTGGGTCAGGTTAAATTGGTCGCGTCCTCGTTGGGCGCGAGCACTAGCAATATCTTGACGCACCGGATTGCCTGTCCATTTTGTTTTGCTACTCGGGAAGCGCTGGAGCGACTTCTCAAAGGTGACTGTTATGGTCCGGGCGAGATTGAGCATTAAAATATTTGAAAGTGAGGGTACCAGATCCTGCTGATGCACGAGAATGCGCGCGCCGTATACCCAGCCGGCCCACATGACCGGTACCTGGACATAGCTCCCCGCGCCCACAATGACGTCGGGTTTGAGACGATACATGCGCACCAGCGCTTGGAAGAAACCTCCTACGGTGGCAAAGATATCAAGTACATTGCGTACATCAAAATACCGGCGTAGTTTACCGGCGCCGACCCAATAGTACGGTATTCCGATGGACTCCACCATTGCCCGCTCGGGCGTACCCTGCCGCGTACCAACAAAGAGCATTGTGGCGTCAGGATGTTCTCCCTGTATCTTTTCGATGAGCGCAATGAGTGGCGATACCGAGCCGGCGGTGCCACCCCCAGTAAAAAGGATTCTCATGGCTTTGTTTGCTTAGAAATATTCACTAATACTCCTACAGCGATAAGCGACGTGGCGAGTGCGGAGCTCCCATAACTCACAAATGGAAGTGGAATGCCGGTCAGGGGAATCAGGGTAACCATAGCCGCGATATTTATAAACGCCTGCATGACGATCCACGCCGCGATACCAGTCGCGACGAGCTTACCAAATGTATCTGGCGCCTGGCGGGCTACTTTGAAACCGCGATACATCACATACAGGAATAGCACAATGAGGATCATGGAAAAGATAAGCCCGAGTTCTTCAGCTATCACCGCAAAAATGGAGTCCCCAGTAACCTCTGGTAAATATAAATACTTTTGACGTGAGTGTCCGAGACCGAGACCAAAAACCCCACCGCTACCGATCGCGAGTAGGGCTTGATTTATTTGATACCCGATTCCCTGCGGGTCGAGTGCCGGGTTCAGGAAGACAGTCAGGCGAGCTGCTCGGTACGGTGCCAATTTTACCAGCAAGGCAAATAACCCAGAAGCTCCCAGCACTAGCCAGGCCAAGTGTTTGAGTGGTGCGCCGGCTACGTAAAAAATCACAAAACCAATAATCGCGATGCTTATCATGGTACCCATGTCAGGCTGGAGCATAATCAGAAACGCTATACTGCCAACGATAATCAAAAACGGCACGAGACCAAACGCCGCATCCTTAATCCCCTCCTTATTTTTCGCAAAGAGGGTCGCTAAATACAAAATAAATGTCAACTTCAAAAGTTCGGTCGGCTGAAACAGCGTCGGCCCGAGCTGGATCCACCGGCGAGCACCGCCGAATTCGTAGCCGATCCCAGGGAGAAACACAGCGAGTAGCAACAAAATATTGAGCGCCATGAGCGGAAAGGCAAACTTACGCCATACATGATAATCGACGCGCGACATCACGAAGAATCCAATCAGCCCAAGCCCGACCCCGTACATGACTTGGTGTTGGAGTAAATAATTACTATTACCAAATTTTTCAAAAGAAATAACCGAGCTGGCTGATGCGAGCATCACGAGGCCGTATAGCAAAATAGCGCCGATGGTGGCAATCAAACGATAATCAGGTTTGTGATAGCGAACTGAGGCCATGATTAGGTCAATTTCTTTACTGCTGCTATAAATTGGTCGCCTCGATCAAATTCATGACTAAACAGGCCAAAACTTGCTGCGCCGGGAGAAAGGAGTACGGTGGTAACGTGACGCTTCTCGGCTTCAGCTTGGGCTAGGCGAACCGCTTCATTCATCGATTTCGCTGTACACATATGCTTATATTTTTTCCTCTCGAGAGCGAGGGCTATCTTCTCTGTCGCCGTACCCGGCAGTAAAATAGTCACAGCTGTGCGTCGAGGAATAACCTGCGTCAATTTACGAAAATCAAGATTTTTATCAGTTCCTCCAGCAATCAAAATCACTTTTGACTGAAAACTCTGTAAAGCAGCGATCGCCGCATCAGGCATCGTGGCGGTAGTGTCATTATAATAGCCCACTCTATGTAGCGTCCTCACTCGCTCGAGTCGCCCTGGCACACCAGGAAACTCACGTATGGTCTTTTGTAGCACGCGTGCGGGAATGGTATAGGGAGCTACCGCTGCACAGGCAGCCAGGACATTTTGGACATTGTGTCGGCCGGCCAATCCTATAGCAGACAGCGGGAGCAACTGGCGTTCGTGACCGTTCCACCGCTCGATGATCGCTTTGTTTTTTACATAGACTGCGTTTTCTTCTCCGATATACCTGTCAGAAAACCATATTCTACGACCCGGTACCTGACGACCGATCTGACGGGTATACGTATTGTCATGATTCAATACTGCTACATCCTCTGCGGTTTGGTGGGAGAATAGTTTCGCCTTAGCCCGGCTATATTGCTGCATGGTACGATGTCTATTGAGATGGTCTCGGAGGAGATTTGTCATGACCGCAATATGGGGACGGATACGTACATGAGCTGCGTCCTCGATTTGCCATGAGGAGAGTTCTAGTACAACAGGATGTCGCCTATCAGTACGCGATACTATGTCCAACGGCGACACACGTATATTGCCAGCCATCAGCGGCCGCTGACGAGCCGCGCGCAATATTTGATGAATTAATACGGTGGTAGTCGACTTTCCTTTGGTGCCAGTGACTGCCACGACCGGTGCCTTGGTCAAACGGAAAAACAAACTGACTTCGTTCTCCACCGGCACGCCGGCCTGTCGAGCCACTGATAGAAAACGGGAATTCGGTGGTACGCTGGGTTTTTTGATAATAAGATCAGCGGCACGAAAATCAGCGACCCGATGCTTACCAAGTACATACGTAATGCCCTTATACCGTTTG
>JAXDBW010000029.1:0-33641 GCA_034678405.1 Patescibacteria group bacterium
GCCGCCCTGCACCAGATTTTTGAAAAGGGTTGGCCTAAACAGAGCCTAGGTAAAGTAATCGAGTTACTTTATGGGAGAGGTATTCCAAAGTCGGACCGTGATACAAATGGCAAATATCCTATCTTTGGCGCGAATGGTGAGCTCGGCAGAACTAATAAGTTTTTAGTTGAAGGCGAGGCATTGATAGTTGGCAGAAAAGGCTCGGCGGGGGAAGTAACGAGGGTATCGGGTAAGTTTTGGCCTTCGGATGTCACTTATTACGTTTTTGGCAATGAGAAAGCGGATATCGATTTCCTTTTTTACTTACTAAAGAGTCTTAAACTACAAAAGCTGGCCGTTGGAGTAAAGCCCGGCATAAATCGGAATCGTGTTTATGAAATCGTCGTTCCTTTTCCACCCATTCAGGAACAAAAGAAAATTATGGCGTATTTAGACTCACTTTCCGAAAAAGCAAAAAGATTGCAGGAATTGCAGCAACAGACGGCGGAGGATATGAAGGCCCTTAAACAATCCATCCTCCACAAAGCCTTTTCCGGCGAATTAATAAAATAATAAGAATAATATGACCAGAGAAGAATTTATTCAAAAATTAAGTAGCTTGGAGAAGACTCGTCAACAATTAGAATCTGAATTAAAAAAGTTATTAAATCCTGTGCGTATTGATAAAAAAGTTTATGATTCAAAAATTGCTGAAATTAATAAGGTTGAGGATGAGTGGATGGAATTAGCTCGTAATCCAAACTGGGAGAAATAATTTTATGGGGATTAGAGAAAAGAAGGCAATTAAACTAGTCATTGCGTACGAAAAGAAACATGGACGCACTGCCGTAGATTGTTCAAACGAACGATGCATTTATGATGTAAAATCATCAGGTCGATTGATTGAAGTAAAGTCCAGATCAGCTAAAGGTATTAGTTTTGCAGTTTTACAGGGGACCATAAAGAAATTGAGCAAAAAAGAAAAAGGCAAGTTTTACTTATATTATGTCAGACTTGGCAAAAAACCCTCGATTCGTATTGTGCTGCCTTCTATTTTATTTAAGAACTTGCAGCTTGATATAAAATTTCGCTTACCGGCAAGCGTTATTTCAAATCAGAAGGAAGAAAAGATAAAATAATTTTATGGACAAGACGGAGGAACATAAACAAAAATACGAAAATAATTCTGCTATCGACTGCCCCCTTTGTGGTCAGGATCGTCCCGAGCATTCATGTCGGAATTGTTTTTCTGAAATGAGTAAGGAATCGTGCTGGCAGTTTGAGGGCTACTGCAGTGAAAAGTGTCGTGATTACGTGCTTGTCCATTTGCCGGCAAAACGAAAGCAGAAGGAAGCGCTTGGAGTTAAATGTCAGTGTGACGATCCGTACTGTGGAAAGTGTCTCGGGTCATACTGCCAGGACAAAAACTGCCCTACTCATACGGGGGAATTAAAACTACGATGGCGTGAGAGGTCGAGGCATGGGAAGAAAAAGAAATGACACCCGGCCATTTTTTTAGTATACTATAAGTCCTATGAGAAACTATTTGGGCTTACTTCAGCATATATTAGACAACGGCACGGATAAGGCCGACCGGACTGGCACCGGCACCCGGAGCTGGTTTGGCTACCAGATGCGTTTTGATTTGGCGAAGGGATTTCCGCTGGTCACGACCAAGAAAGTACACCTCAAATCCATCATCTATGAACTGCTGTGGTTCCTGAAGGGGGATACGAATGTGAAATGGCTGAATGACCACGGGGTGACGATCTGGGATGAGTGGGCGGATGAGCATGGCGACCTGGGGCCGATCTATGGCAAACAGTGGACGGCCTGGGAAGCACCGGACGGGACGAAGATCAATCAGATCCAGAATGTAGTGGACATGATCCGGAACAACCCTGATTCGCGCCGGATCATCGTCTCTGGCTGGAACGTCGGAGATCTGCAGACACTGATCGGTGGCAAGAAGACCGCGCCGCCGCCGTGCCACACGATGTTTCAATTCTACGTAGCGAATAATAAACTATCCTGCCAGCTGTACCAGCGCAGTGCGGATAGTTTTCTCGGCGTACCGTTTAATATCGCCTCGTATGCACTGCTGACTATGATGATGGCGCAAGTGACGGGACGGGAGCTGGGGCATTTCGTGCATACGTTTGGGGATGTACATATATATAACAATCACATGGACCAGGTGAAGCTGCAGCTGACGCGTGAGCCACGGGCATTGCCGACCATGAAGATCAATCCTGAGGTGAAGGATATATTTAGTTTCACATACGAAGATTTCGAATTAGAAGGCTACGACCCGCATCCGAGGATTAAAGCACCGATAGCTGTTTAGTAACACTATACGCCTGTCATCCTGAGCCCTGAGTGAAATCGAAGGGCGAAGGATCTCCTGGCCTTTGGCCAGGGGACTCTTCCCCTGAAACTAGTTCAGGGTCAGAGTGACACAGAGGGGGGGGGTAGAGTGAGATGCTGAAATAAATTCAGCATGAGGATGGGGGGGTGGAGGCGTGAGGACGGGGGAGTGGAAGTAAGAATGCTAACAGTCCTGTCATCCCGAGCGAAGTCGAGGGATCTCTGTTAAGAGCGAGGGTACAGGTTACTGAGATGCTTCGGTGGAGCCTGTCCTGAGCGAAGTCGAATGGGCTCAGCATGACAAGTGTTTGTGAGAATGTAATATGTATGAATAAACCAACAATAAGTGGAATAGTAGCAATATCTAAAAACCACGTCATCGGCAAGGATGGGGATTTGCCGTGGGACATTCCTGAGGATTTGCAATTCTTCCGTGACAAGACAAAAGGCCATACCATGATCATGGGCCGCAAGACGTTTGAATCTATCGGCCGGGTGCTACCGAAGCGCATTAGCATTATCGTCACGCGTAATGCCGATTATCAGGTAGAGGGGGCGTTTGTGGTGTCATCTATTGATGACGCTATTGCATTAGCCCGAGAAAAAGAAGAAAACGGTGAGATATTTGTGATCGGCGGGGGAGAAATATTTCGTCAGGCCATGCCGCAGATTGAGAAGCTGTATATCACCGTCGTGGATAAAGAAATAGAGGGTGATGCGAAGTTCCCGGACTATGGTGAGTTTACCACCGTCGTCAGCGAGCGCAAAAGTCACGATGATAATTTCTCATATACGTTTTACGAATTGACTCGGTAATATGGCGAAGCGGACAAAAAAAGGAATCTATGTAGTGATCGACGGTATCGACGGGTCTGGCAAGGGCACTTTGGTCGGCGCATTAGCCAGCTGGGCCAAACGAAGGAAAATGAAAGTGCTGGACGTGGTGGCATTTGAGAAGAACCATCATCGCTTGCCGGAGGAGAAGGACCTGCGGGGGTATGATGTGTTGGTGTCAGCTGAACCGACCCATTCGCTGATTGGCCGGGCAATCCGGGAAGAGCTGACGCAGGACAACGGCCGTAATTATGCACCCCGAGCTATTGCTGAAGCGTTTTCCCTCGACCGGTATATTTTACTCCAGCGGGTGATCGTACCAGCATTGCAACGGGGCATGCATGTATTTCAAGAGCGGTCAGCATCGACCTCGTTTGTGTATCAGCCGCTTCTGTCATCCACCACACCGTTATCATTTGTTAAAAAACTGGACGGGAATGCCCTGGCACTGCAGCATCGGCCTGATTTGCTGTGTATTCTGAAGATCGACGTGGATGAGACATTGCGGCGGCTGGGCAAGCGCACCAAAAAAGACAAGTCAATGTTTGAGCGCAAGGCGTTTCTACAGAAAGCACAGCGCCGGTTCGTGGCGCCGTGGTTCCAGCAGCTCTATCGGCGGCGGGGGGCACGGGTGGCGGTTATACCCACCGACGGTACGGTCCGGGAGAGTATTTCTCGGATGATGCAGGTGTGGGAAGACTTTCTCAGACAAACATAATAATACACGCATTGTCCTGTCAAAAAAACGAATACCGCTTCATGTACTGACCCGCGGTATGGTAGTCACCGTGGCAGTTTTTTGCATTATCGTCAAAATGCCTCTTTTCTAACGGGGTTGACATAATTGAGAACAGTTGCTAGTATTCCATGACTTTGCTCTTTTTTATGCTATATATATTTAGATTCGTTTTCCCACATAGGAAAATGAGCTGAAAGCTTTTTTCGAAACATACAGATATTGGAGATATTGCATGAATCCTTCGCCCAAAAAATTTCGCCCGGAGCAAGACCGCTCGCTCGATGTCTATCTCCGCGAAATCGGGGAAACACCACTACTGACCGCTGACCAGGAGAAACGACTTGCCCAGAGGATACGACAGGGTGACCAGAAGGCAATGGAGAAACTGATTCGCGCCAACCTTCGCTTCGTCGTATCCGTCGCGAAACAGTACCAGAATCAGGGGCTCTCCCTGGCCGACCTCATCAACGAGGGCAATATCGGCCTGATCAAGGCCGCCAAACGGTTCGACGAAACCCGCGGTTTCAAGTTTATCAGTTACGCGGTGTGGTGGATCCGTCAATCGATCCTCCAGGCCCTGGCTGAGCAGAGCCGCATCGTCCGCCTCCCGCTCAATCGAGTGGGTACGCTGCACAAGATCAGCAAAGCATCCAAAGAGATGGAGCAGGTGCTCGGTCGCGAGCCGTCTCCGGGAGAAATCGCGAAAGAGCTCGAGCTCAAGGAGCAAGAGGTCTCGGACACGTTGCAGATCGGCAATAGCCATTTGTCACTCGACAGCCCGCTTACCCCGGGGACGGAGGAGAATTCACTCATCGATGTACTGGAAGACCAGTTTGTGCCCGGACCGGATGTACAGATGGACCAGCGCGAGCTGAAGCTCGAGATCCAAAGAGTCCTCGATTCTCTGACGCCGCGTGAGGCGGAAATTATCTGCCTTTATTTCGGCATCAACCAGGACAAAGCGCTCACGCTCGAGGAAATCGGCGCGATGTTTTCCCTGACCCGGGAGCGAATCAGACAAGTCAAAGAGAAGGCGATCCGCCGACTCCGACACGCGAGTCGATCTCGCGAACTACGAAAGTACTTGTCATAGCATTCGTGCCAGTATTGCTCTGTGCCCCCGAAAAGGTCAGTAGCGATGCTGGCCTTTTTTTATCTGATCAGGTAGGGTATAGGTAGTAGATCTTTCCTTACCCACCCAGGGTGGTACGCCACCATGAGGGGGACCGGCATACCACTGCTGGAAACCTCACCACCCTCACACCAAAGGAGGACCCCGCATATGGGCTGGGAATTCCTTGCACTCAAAGGTGCGATCGCAGTGTATATCATACTGAAGTCGCATCCCTGGGGCGGCGAATCATAGCCCCAGGCCGCCATGGTTTCTGGAAGACTACAGAGTAACTACCATACTCCTCACCTTCTAGAAAACCGCCTCCCCGTACGGACTTGTTCGTACGGGGTTATTATTTGGGTTAGCTTGCTTGACATGAACGCGCTTTTTCATTACTATGCACGTACCCAAAACAAAAACTGCAAAAATTACCTGTTCTTACCGCATTACCAACCAGTAGACTGGAGGTAGTTTTTGGCGTTTTATTAAAATGACATTTGACAATCTAACCCTCACTATACTCTCGCAAAGGAGTTTTCATGAACCGCTTGTTACTCTGTCTTTGCCTGATCTGCCTCATGGCTGGATCAGTAACCGCCCAGACATGGGACGTCGGGAGCGACTCTGCCCAGACCGAATCACGCCGTCCGACGGCCTTTACCCCCGCCGTCGAGTGGCGCGACTGGACGCCGATGGATGAGCAATTTCGCCTGTACATCAACTACGAACCGAACGTCGGCGATTCTCTGCCCCATATCGACATCCTCGGCAAAATCGGATCGTACCCCTTTACCATGCAGTTCGTCTCAGACACGCTGCATCTCATCATCGCGCCGCCCGGTGCGACTATTACGGACCGAGCTACTGTCGATCACTTACCGGCCGAAGTGCCGATCAAGGTATGGGCTGGTACCGAGCAGGCGGTGTATTGGCTGTCGATCGGCTCACATACCTACGAGCTCGAAGTGATGGAGCCTGCGAAGTTCCTGACCGTCGAACCCGTCCGGCCGATCCCGGATAGTACGGCACCGGTCCAGCTGACCATCAGTGGGCCGCGCAGTTATGGCCTGGTCAAGGAATTGCTGAGTCAGCTCGGCGATCAAGTATCCGTCGTCCAGATGGACGAAGGATTTTATCAGAATATCTGGCAGTACGTCCGCAAGGTGACCGTCAACCGGTACAAGGTGAATGAAACCGCGACTGGTACACTCGTCTTTCTCCGGGTCCACGATCCGGCGGCGCTGGAGACGCTCAAGCAGCTGTCACTGGCCAGTCGGTAAGGGAGGTGCATGATGCAACTCTCTGCACAAGAAGAACGGCTCGTGCGGCGACATCGGAGCCTTGGCTGGAAAATTGTCCGTATCGGCTGGCATATCTGCGGCCTGGTCGGCGTCGCGTCTATCCTCCTGCTCACCACCCTGGTCGTGCAGCAACGAGTGCACCGTCAGGAGTACGAGCAGCAGATAGAATCATTGCGGATCGTGTCCGGGACTGATTCACTGCCGGATGGCATCGCCCCGGTCCAAGATTTTGATTCACCATTGGCATTTGCGACTGATCACATCAGTCGATACCAGCGGGTGCTTGATTCGCTGGGGATGAATGCCGATGCCCTCGGCGCACAGCTCACCATCATGGAGATGCCGATCGGCGTCCCCGGATATCGTGAGTACGCCAGCACGTGCGATGTATTTACGCAGTGCGGCTGTGACCAAGATGGATTTTTCGACCTCCTGCATATGGAGATCGATCCCCATCGAAACAGCGTACGGGTCGTCGCCTCAGAAAAACCGACGACTCGTGCCGAGTACCTCACCCTCAACCGCCACTCATCAGGCCCAAGGAGGTGATCCGAGCATGATGAAGAAGAGATTAGTCGCCATCATTCTGGTCGCGATGATTCTGACCGCCGTCGTGGTACAGCCAGTCGCTGCCCGCGCCACCGCGTGTGAGGATTTCGCGAGCAACGTGGTTGTCGGATCAGCGCACAGCGTGTTTGACTTTTTTGCGTGTGCCGCTGAAAACATCAACCTGGCGCTCGACCTGATCGGCTTCCTGTAAACCGGACGGACCGCCGATCGAAACAGGGCCCCCGCTACGACAGTAGCGGGGTGCCCACAACCGTCGGAACGGAGGTATACCCATGCCAACCGACATCAATCGACATCGCATGAAGGCATGCTATCAGCCGAATTTGCTGAAAGCAAACCTGATTGTCATCGCGGTGATCGGACTGCTGGTCGGTGGCCATACCCTCTGGCACCGACCGCCCGATGGCACTCAGCGTGCCACCACACCCCGGATGCTGGATAGCCGGATCATGATCCAGGATACGAGTCAGGTCAGTCATGACACGACCCGATCCGCCGTGCGATCGCTGCCGAGCCTCAATCCCTATGCCAATCGTCACGAGAAGTTTCTGGGATTTATCCGGCTCGAGCCGATTCGCATCGCGCCCGAACCAGTAGTCACCCCCCCACCGATCTATGTTGACGAACCTCAGATTGATGACATCCCTGATCTCGGTGTCGTCTCCTATGCTCTCAGTGAGGGGAGTGATACTGGCGTTTTCTTGCCTGAGACTGTCGACATACCTGCATATGTCCCGCCGGGTGAAGATCCGGCTGACAGACCCGCGCCTGTTTCTCGATCAGTCCGAGTGGTATATAGCCCGAAGGCAAAAGTACCGCCGATTGCGGAGATGAACGAGAAGGAGGGCTATGTCGAAGTCCTCATGCTCATCGGGGTAGATGGAAAACCGGCGTATTTCTCTTGTCGTGAACCCGATGGTGCACCGACCGACGGTCCGCTCTTCGAGCTTGAAGTGGTACTGAAGAATAAACAGCAGGCGACTCTGCAGTTCTATCTCAGCGACCATAACACCCTCGAGTATGTGACCGTCGAGGAAACGCCGAAAGAATACCACTTCGCGGAGTACCTGCTGCAGGTATTGCCTGAGTGGGAATTCGAACCTGCTATCCGTGACGGACAGCCGATCCCCAGCTTCGTACTGATTCAGTACCATTTCTGTCGTCCGAGTGACGACGATTGTCAGGAGCTGACGGTCAGCACCTATCCGTCATAATCGTTCTGTAACCCTTTTACCAAGAAACAGACCCCGTCTCGCTTCGTGCGATACGGGGTTCTTTTTTTCCTTATTTTTTGCTACAATTACTGCACTATGACGGAAGAAATCAAAAAATACGAACCAGTCATCGGGTTAGAAATCCATGTGCAATTGAGAACCAAGAGCAAGATGTTTTCGGATTGTCCGGTGCCATCTGATACTGACACGCCCAATACCGTGATTGATCCGCTGACTGTGGGACACCCGGGGACGCTGCCGACGATAAATAAGACCGCGGTACAGTACGCGGTCATGGCCGCTCTCGCCCTGGGGTGTGAGATCAACACCACCTCGCATTTTGATCGCAAGAGCTATTTCTATCCTGACCTGCCGAAAGGCTATCAGATCTCTCAGTCAGACAAACCCTTTGGCCATGATGGCCACCTCGTCATCCAGTTTGGGGAGACCCGCCGCCGGATCCGTATCGAGCGGGTGCATCTGGAGGAAGATACCGGCAAACTGATGCACGATGAGGAGCGCGGCGTGAGCTACGTGGATTACAATCGCGCCGGCACGCCACTCATGGAGGTGGTGACCCATCCCGATTTCCAGACGCCCGAGGGGGCAAAGGCGTTTCTCCAGGAGCTGCAGCTGATCATGCGCTATCTCGGCATCTCTGACGCGGACATGGAGAAGGGACAGCTCCGGTGTGACGCAAACATTTCGCTCCGACCGAACCCCTTGTATTTTACGGGGAAGAAAGCTGACATGGCGACCATCGGCCTCGATCCGAATCGGCTGTATCCGAAGACCGAGATCAAAAATCTCAATTCATTTCGCTCGGTTGAGCGAGCACTGGCATTTGAAATAGAACGCCAGACGAAGCTCTGGGAGGCTGACCAGGCACCGACCATGCAGTCCACCCGCGGCTGGGATGATAAAAAAGGTGAGACCTTTGAGCAGCGGGTGAAGGAAGAAATGCATGACTATCGGTATTTCCCGGAGCCCGACCTCCCGCCGGTCGTGCTTGATGATGACTTCATGACGACTGCCCGGCAGCAGCTCGCGGAACTGCCTGACCAGAAGCGCCAGCGGTTTGTCGACGAGTTTGGCCTAGGGCTGTATGATATCAATATCCTCATCAGTGATCAGGCACTCGCAGCATATTTCGAAAAAGTCATTTCTGAGCTCAGGGCCTGGCTGATCGCGGACGCGGGTCTGGAGGGGAGTGAGGATGAAATCTGGCAGCAGCATGGCCATCAGCTGACGAAAAAGGCGGCGAACTGGCTGATCAGTCGGCTCCTCAAACTCGTCAATGAACACCATGGGACCTGGGCCGACCTTCCGATCACGGAGGAGAATTTCGCCGAGCTCATGAAGCTCATATTCCAGAAACGCCTCAATAACCAAACGGCTCAGATGGTGCTCGAGAACATGTACGCAACCAGCGGGGATCCCTCGGATATCATGGCGGCAGAGGACCTCACCGTCATGTCAGGCGCGTCAGCGATCGACCCGATCATCGAAGCGGTGATCGCCGAATGTCCGGATCAGGTGGCGGAGTATCAGGCTGGCAAAGAGCCGGTGCTCAAATATCTCATCGGGCAGGTCATGAAAAAATCAAAAGGCCAGGCCGATGCTGAGGAAGTGGCATCCGCACTCAAAGACAAGCTATCGTCGTAGCCTCGCTACTGCTTACGGGCTGCGCCTTTGCGGCGACGAATGTCGGTTTTTTTTGTTTCGTATTTCTTCAGCTGGCGCTCAAGTTTCGGCAAACAGACATCAAACGCCTCGCGGAGGTGTTCGGCCTTTTGGCCGGCCTTCAGGATATCGCCGGGGACCTCGACCGATAATTCGACCCGGTACACGAGACCAGTTCGTTGATTGGTATCGTGGTCGAGTTCGGCCTTCGTGGCGATAATATGCTCGGAGTAGCGCTCAAGCTTCCGGAGCTTACCCGTCACATAATCCTTCACGGCAGGACTCAATTTGAAGTTTTTTCCACTGATGATAGTTGGCATAGTATTAGTAAGTATAGATGCTGTACTTTCGCTGTCAAATCACGCGTTTGATGAGACGGCGTGCCTCCGCCGTTGACCGGATCCAGTGAATCCGTCCGTCCCGTCGGAACCAGGTCAGTTGGCGCTTGGCATACTGCCGGATAGCCGTCTCGAGTTGGTCCTGCATGTCACTGCGCGAGAGTTTTCCGCGGAGATAGAGACTGACATAGCGATACTCCAGGCCAAATGCCTCGAGTCGCCTCCAGGAGACGCCGGCAGCATGAAGTCTGCGGACTTCGGCGATCATGCCCTGGCGAAGTCGCGCCGCGAGCCTAGTGTGAATCAACCGGTGTAGTTTCTTTTGGGGTTGGGCCACGCCGAGCATGAGCAGACGGTAGGGAGATTCTGTACGGAGTCTTGGCACTGGTTTGCCGGTGGCCGTTACGATTTCGATAGCCCGGATGAGACGGTAAGGATTGTGTCGGTCGATGGTCCGGGCGCGGGCAGGGTCGAGTTTTTTCAGCTGGGCATAGAGCTGCGCCGGGGTTTTCTGATTAAGTCGCTTCCGGAGTGCCCGGTTTGGTTTCACACGGGGGAGCGGCAGGTCATCGACGATAGCCTGCACCCAAAAAGCCGTACCCCCGACGAGGAAGGGGAGTTTGCCGCGCTGGTGGATATTGTGAATTATTTTCTTCGCGTCACGCTGGAAATGGGCGACATTGTATTCACGCCGCGGGGAAGCCACATCGAGGAGGTGATGGGGGGCTTGGTGCTGCTCAGCCTTCGTCGCCTTACCGGTGCCGATATCCATCCCGCGGTAGACCTGCCGCGAGTCAGCAGAAATAATCTCGCCGTTGAATCGTTTGGCGAGTGTGATGGAGAGGGTTGTCTTGCCGCTGGCGGTCGGGCCGACGATAGCGATCAGCGGTGGTTTGATTGACATGTGACTATGTATCCTGGTAGGTTAGAGATGACATAACACATATATTGTACATGAAAACAACATAACCGAGGAGGCCAGAATGGCTTCAGTTTTTATATTCCTTCAGTCAGGCGTCTGGGAGATTGACGAGCAGTACGGGCAGCATACGGTGGAGGTCAGTAATGACCCGCTCACTATCCTGAAGCACTGCATGGCAGAGCGCTCACCCTACGATATATTCGTGGTGGAGATGAAGCATAATCTGCACGGAGAGCTGCAGTTCTTCCGGCAGGCGAATCTGCTGTGGCATGGGACGCCATTCATCATCATAACTGATGATATCGAAGTGTTCCAGGACACGCTCCGGCGACTGGGATTCCAGGCTATTTATCCCGGTGAGACGTTCAAGGAATTATTGCGTCGCAAATGGGACGATCCTGCCCGGGTGCACCTGGATTTCTACGGGAGCATCGCCATCCATCTGGGGACTGACCAGGTGACGCAGTTGCCGGGTCTCATCGACTATATCGCCCACGATCTGATCGTGATCCCTCAGGCACTCATAGCCAATGCTGAACGCGACGCTGGAGAAGCCGCCGTATCCTAGGGTACTGCGGCTTTATTATTGTCCCGTTAAAAAAGCGAACCACATTGCATCCATTGCCCCACCGACGTGGCAGTCACCATGGCTGGTATGTGCATTGCCATCCGTGAGCCCCTTTTCTAACGGGATTGACAAACGGTTATATACGGCGTAGGGTAGTATGAAAACCAACAGCGCACACCATTTCCTATACATGGAGGTAGCATCATGAGTCATGAGAAGCGCGTACTAGTCGTCGATGATGAATTGGCCATCCGACTGATGGTGATCCGTATCCTGAATTCTGAGGGGTATCTGGTAACCGGCTGCGGCCATCCGCAGGACGCTCTGACCGCACTCTTGCGGGGTGATGAGTATGAACTCATTATTACTGACGTTGGATTGCCGGGCATGACCGGCATCGAGCTCTCACGGACCATTCTCGAGCATCGACCGGAGCAGCGTCTCGTAATTATGTCTGGTGATCGCAAGTCCCTCAAGCCGGCGTGTGATTCCGGCATCCCTACGATCACCAAGCCGTTTGATCGGCAGCAGTTCCTCCGGCTGGTCAGTGAGACCGTCGCTTCGTAGTTCATCCCGATACAATCTGGGGAAGCCGAGTGTTACGCACCCGGCTTTTATATTGATTCCATTAGAAAAGCGCACCATGCCTCATATATTACCCCCTGGTATGGCAGTCATCACAGTCGCTCTGTGCATGGCCATCCGTAGGCCTCTTTTCTAACGGGATTGACAAATCGGCCGGCCATGGTATAGTGTTCAGTCAATATAGACATCGTTCATCACATTTTCAGAGGAGGCGAGCGTGCATGTACGGCTCGACCGACTACGTATTACCCGAAACCTCAAACCCGAACGGGCAACCCAACTTGCGAGAACGCTGGTAGCAGTGTTTGGCGGAGCGGGGCTGATCCCGCTCGAGATTGTCCTGCCGCCCATTATCGCGGTATTTGATCACCAATCACTATCTTTTACTCTGCTCACGCTGTATTTCCTCGTCTATGCGTTTGGCCTGACGCTGTCGCTCAGGTCGTACTGGCACCGTGACCGGAAATTCTTTTACCACAACAAATGGGGTAAAAAATTCAATCTGGTGCTGCGCTGGGCGCGGAAAAACAGCTACCGCGAACGATGGCCGTTTGTGGCGAAGGCTGGGTACTACCTAGTCATTATGATGTTGGCCGCGCTGCCATTTCTGATCAAATTTTCGATCGGGATGTGTGTATTCCGAATGGACTACAAAAGCGTGATCGCCATTACGATCGGGGTTGCTATCAGAGCCTACCTGATCGTGTATCTGGGAACAGACGTGTTCAATGTTCTGTTCACCTAAAGACCGCCCGTTGAATTTCGGTTCACCCGGCGGTTTTATTTTACCGGCGTGCCGTGGAGACCCCAGGCGTCGGCGCGTTCCACCGTGATGGCAGCAAACTCGCCGGTGAGATTTTCGCCGGGGAAATGGATAGTTTTAAATGTATCAGTCTTGCCAGAATTCGTCTTGGTTTCCGGATCGTAGCTATCGACGAGGACGGGCACTTCTCGGCCGACTAATTTTTCATTATTCCGTTTCGCTGTCTCAGTGAGGATATCATTGAGCGCTTCTTTGCGCCGTCCTTTTTCCTCATGCGACACATCATCTGCGAAAAACCGCTGCGCCGCCGTGCCGGGTCGGGGAGAGTACTCAGCCAGATACGCCATATCATAGCCCACGTCACGCATGACCTGCGCTGTCGCCTCGAATTGCTCCTCGGTTTCTCCAGGGAAACCGACGATGATATCGGTCGAGATCGCCACGCCCGGCCAGGCAGTCCGAATTTTCTGGATGAGATCGAGGTAGTATTCTCGCGTATGGCGGCGGTTCATCCGACGGAGGACCTCATTGTCACCGGCTTGGATGGGGAGGTGGAAATACGGCGTTACTTTCGACAGGGTGGGCAGGGTGGTAATGAGCTCATCAGAGACGTCCTGAGGATTTGAGGTGAGGAAACGGATCCAGAAATCACCCGGGATGGCATTGATCTTCCGCAGGAGCTCGGCAAAATCTTTTGGCACCTTGGTCGTGGCGGTGCGCCACTGGATCGGCTGGTCGGGCCTGAATTCCCAGTAGTGGCGGGAGCGAGAGTGGATGGTATCGGCGTCGTGATATTTCTCCGGATCGATGTAGGCATTCACATTTTGCCCGAGGAGGGTAATCTCTTTGTACCCCTTCGCGATGAGGTGCTCGACTTCATGGATGATTTCCGTAGAGGGACGGGAGGCTTCCTGGCCGCGCGTGTAGGGCACCGCGCAAAAGGTGCAGTAATTATTGCAGCCGGTCATGATGGGAATCCAGGCCTGGAATGTCGAGGAATAGTTTGGCTCGAAGGCGAGGTAGTCAGCATTCGTGACGTCACCCTGGTCAGCATCAAGTGGGGTCAGGTTGAGCAGTTTCGGCAGCTGGATCATATCCTTGATCTCGATGAAGAGATCAAATTTGTCCCGGAGATCCTTCCGGTCCTCAGGGAGGACGCAGCCCGTGAGGACGGTGCGCACGCCCCGCTCACGGCCCCAGCGCTGCCAGGTCGGGAGTTTGCCAAAGATGCGGTCCATGGCCTTTTGCCGGACAGAGCAGGAGACGACGACAATAATATCCGCGTCGTTTTCTGTCTGCGCGCGGGTGGCCCCATGTGATTCGAGTAGGTTCGCCAGTCGCTCACCATCTGAGGTATTCATCTGGCAGCCGATAATATAGGGGAAATATTTCATGGTATGTGATATGGTACCGTGTCTGCGTGGGCTTGGCAAGCCATCTATGCTATACTGACTGCATATGGATGAACAATTTCCCGAAGACAATAAACACACTACCGTCACGACCGATGCCAAGCTTGGCCTCGGTGTGAAAGTCCTCCTGACAGTCATCGTCGTCGGAGCGGTGGCCGGCGGCATTTACGCGGCCATTACTCTCGCGAAATAGTAGCCACGAGCAGCAGTATGATAGAAGAGAACCTACTCCTCAGGTAGGTTTTTTGCATACTATAGCATCGCTGTATAGTTATCCACGCACAGAGCGTTGACCGATTTTTTCATGGTGCTATAGTACGCAGTACACCAGAAACAAAAAAAGAGTCAGCACAATTTAGGGACGCCTGTTATTACCCCAGGCACTTCAGATCGTCTCTCTCGAGAGACCCCCAATACCACAACATGATTGAGCCACTGGCTCTCAAACCGTGGTTATAACCACCTCCGTTCGTACCTTGCGGATTCGTCCGCTCCTGAACCTGACGTGGTTTACGTCGTTATATTCGCTGCTCTCATGAGCGCACCTAATACGACGTCCGGAGGCGTTTCGCCTCTACCTGATCTGATACCTGTTCGTAATATCGGGACTCACGTCCCTGCCCCCGGGGGCCTTTGCTCAGCATCGGCCCCTTTTTTTATTCTCGCTAGATACAAAAACACCCCCGGATGGTGCCGAGGGTGTTGGTGGTAGTTATTTTCGCTTCTCGATTTCTCCGAGCACTCGGGTGGTGAACTGGGTCACGGTCAGCGACTGCATTGCTTTCTTACCCCGGACACGGACGGCCAGTTTCGTGCCGCTCTTTTCCTTGTCCCCGATGACCAGCATGTAGGGGACTTTCTGTTTCTCTGCCTGGCGGATTTTATACCCGACTGTTTCATTTGCGTCGGAAACTTCTGCGCGAATGCCCGTAGCGGACAGTTGCGTGTGCAGTTTCTTCGCAAATGACACATGTGCCTTACCGACCGGGATGACGGCGACCTGGACCGGAGAGAGCCAGACGGGGAAGGCCCCGGCGAAATGCTCGATCAAGATCCCGATGAAGCGCTCGAAGCTCCCCAGGATGGCCCGGTGAATGATCACCGGCTGGATCTCTGTGCCATGCTGGTCCGTGTAGCTGAGATTAAACCGCTGGGGAATATTGTAGTCGAGCTGGACGGTGGTGAGCTGCCAGGAGCGTCCCATGGCATCTTTTATATTGATGTCGATCTTCGGTCCGTAGAAGGCGCCGTCCTTCTCCTTGAGTTCGTACTTGATCTTTTGAGATTTCAGCGCGGCGGCCAGTTCTTTCTCGGCGGCGCGCCAGGTCGACTCGTCACCGAGGTGATTATCCGGCATGGTCGCGAGGTAGAATTCTGGTTTGAATCCGAAATATGTATACACGCGTTTCATCATACCGAGACATGACTTCACCTCTGACTGGATCTGGTCAGGGCGACAGTAGATATGCGCATCATCCATAGTGAATTGTCGGACGCGGAAGAGGCCGCCGAGGGCACCGGATAATTCGTTGCGGGAATTGAGCCCAAACTCGGCCAGGCGGAGCGGCAGCTCCCGGTAGCTGCGTTTGTGCCGGCGGTAGACGTAGGTGGAGCCGGGACAGTTCATCGGTTTCAGGGAGTACGTCTGTTTCTCGACATCGAGGAGAAACATGTTTTCTTTATAATGATCCCAGTGGCCCGACTCTCGCCAGAGTTTTTCGTGGATGATTTGGGGTGTGCGTATTTCGTCATATCCCTCACGCTGGAGTTCACCGCGGATGAGGTCCTCGAGCGCACGATAGATGATCATGCCATGGGGCAGCCAGAAGGCAGCGCCAGGGGAGACGTCCTGGAAATCAAAGAGTTCGAGGGCGGCGCCGAGCTTCCGGTGATCGCGCTTCTTCATTTCCTCCTGGAGTGTCAGGCAGTCATCGAGCTCCTGTCTCGACTCAAACGCCACACCATAGATGCGCTGGAGCATGGGATTTTTCTCATCCCCGCGCCAGTATGCGCCAGCTGTCTTAGTTAGTTTAAAACCGTCCGCGTTGATGTCCTTCGTCGAGCCGACGTGTCCACCACGACAGAGATCCACAAATTTCCCGGTGGTGTAGGCGGTGATGGTGGCTGAGGGTTTTTGCTTTGTATCCGATTGCTCAAGCTCGTCAAACACGGTCGTGCCTTTGGTGACGAGGTCGTTAATCAATTCCAGCTTGTATGGCTGGTTAGCAAACAGCTTCTTCGCTTCATCCGCGCTCAGCTCCTGGCGCTCGAAGCCGAGATTCTGACTGATGAGTTTCTTCATCCGCTTCTGGATCTTCGGCAGATCCTGCGGCGTGAGGGGGCGGGGAAGCTCGAAGTCATAGTAGAACCCATCCTCAATGGTCGGACCGATACCGAGCTTGGCCTCGGGAAATATTTGTAGCACCGCGCTGGCGAGGAGATGCGCCAGGGAGTGACGGAGATTGTGGAGACGTTGTTCGTTGGTGGGGGTCATAGGGTGGTTGAGTATAGTTAATTAAAATAGGGAATGAGAGGAACTGGCGTGATAAATGAAATCACCAGCAAGAGGAGTAAGAGTGCAAGTGCGTAGTACTGAACTTTTTTTCCGGCAGACAAAATAGCCGCGACTATGAAACAGAGTACGAGTATCGTACCTATGCCGAGAAATATATTAATGGCAATTAAATTCATCACGCGGTAGATAGTGGCCGCATAGAACAGCGACAGCAGTAGTCCGGTGAGTATGATTGTGTGTTTTTTTTCGGTGGGCATCATACGTGCGGCACAGTAATAAAAATTCCCAAAACGTATTAACGTTTGGGATCCTTCGATTGACTCAGGATGGTTCCACCCAAATTCCTCGCCGCAGTGGCGGGCACTTGATTTGCTTGACTGTTTGCTTAGCCGAGCGAGGCTCGATGCGGGGCAAAGCGGGTGGTGGCCGCTTCAATCACAAACAGCAGTATGTATAGTACTGCCGGGGCGGTTTTTTGTCAATTACTGGGCGACCTTGATCTCGATATGATCCACCAGGCTCGGAGACTTCGTGACCCAAAACGGCGCGAAGTGAACGGCCGCTTCAGACACTTCGTCGAAATTTGAGTAGTACGTCCGGATCTGCTGGGCGTCTTTATTTGTGAGGGGTTCTCGGTTGAATATCTGGTGAGTCAGGCGGGGGGCAATCGTACCCGTGGTGGTGACTTCGAGTCGGGCGGTGTCTTCTTCTGCATCATACGACGCGACACTGAGACTCATCGTCGGCGTCTCACCAGAGAGCTCATAATCCACAGGGATGGTGCTGTCGAGAGCTGTCTGGGCCTGGCGCGCCAGTGCCTCATGATCATAGATCACTGCATAGAACCGCACTTCTACCGTGAGTGTAAAGGTACCTGTTTCTTCGCCGACCGCTGGGTCGGAGGTGGTGGAGAGAATCACCGGCACTACCGCCTCGGGATCAATCGTGTCCCCACGCTCGACGACCGTTTCATCGCCACGCATGGCAGCGATAGCCTCCTCGGTGAGGTCAGTGATGACGTCATCACGTGCATTGGCGACCGCCTGCTGGGTGAGTGTCGTTACTTTCCGTAATCCACCGGTCATCGCAGTGTCACTCTCGGCATAAATCTGATCCTGGAGCCCCTCCCAGAGGCCGGGAATAGTGAATGTCGTTGGGGCGATGTCTCCCTGAGGACCCGCCTCATCGGCGTAGACGGGGACATTTTCTAGTTTTCCGCCGGCGGGGACATCCACCCGGTCCTTAATCCGAAATAACACACCATCAGGGGAGAGCAGGCGGGTGGTGGCAGCCAGGGGCTGGACCTGGGACCAGTTGTTATAGATAGTGACCGTACCCTCAGCCGGAGCGGGAATTTCTTCGCCGTCACCCTCGATGACGACATCGCTCGTATCAGATAATTCGGTCGAGACGAGATAGCCGCTGACGCCGGGGCTGCTCAGCGTGGGCAAGGTATCCGACGACACGACCGCCACACTGACCGTCGTTTCCAGAGGTTGGGGAGCGAGCGTGAGGGTGATCGTCGTCCGAGAAAATGAAAAGTAGATAATCAGCGCGAGCATCAGGCCAACGCCGATGACGAAGCCAATGACGAGCCGTTTGTAGCTCGAGGCGGTCTTGATACTACTAAAGGTTGAGCGCTTCGTGGGCATTATTGATGTTCGGTTATGGTAATGTTTTCGGCGCCGATGAGTTCACTGATAGAGGCAAATGATTCTTTGCTAATCCGGGAAGTAGTGACTATGGTCTGAGGCGTGGCACCGGTATGTATCTTCAGATGGACGTGATAGGAACCGGGATAGTCCCCGAGGAGTGATTTGAGCTGGCTAAATGTTTCCTTCGTCGTCTCTTCAGGGAGATTGAGATAGATGGTGCCATTTTCTTCGGTTGGTGGGGGTGTCGATTCGTCGGGCTGCATAGATTCGAGGTCGAGGGGCTGTACTTCGTCACAGATTAATTTCGGCACCCCATCCTTATCGGATATTTTACCACGAATGACGACTTGTGTGTCTTCTTCCCAGAGCGCGGGGTTATCCTGGAGTATGCTGGGGAAGACGATGACTTCGAGCCGTCCGGACATATCCTCCACTTTCGCAAATAGCATCGTTTGATTGGCGCGGGTCACTTTTTTCTGGACATTGGTAATTACTCCTGCGATGGTCTGCTGTTTGCGCTTGATGGTGATCGCTTCACTGATCGGCGTGGCTATTTTCTTCAGCTGGGCAGCGTACTCGGACATTGGATGATCGGAGATGTAGAGCCCGAGCAGTTCTTTTTCCCAGCCGAGGAGCTGGCGCTGCGGCGCGGCTTCGGCTGGCCGGAGGCGCAGGCGGGGAGCATGCTGGGTCGGCAGCACGCCGAAGAGGTTGGTTTGGTTATTGTTTGCTTCTTGCTCGGCATTGCGGGCCATCGTCAGGAGTGAGTCAAGGTTGTGCAGTAATTCATTCGCTTCGCCAAATTTGGCCAAGGCGCCGGATTTGATCAGGCTCTCGAGAGATTTCTTATTGAGATCTTTCGTCTGGACGCGGGTGAGGAAATCCTCCAGGCTGGAGAAGGCGCCGTTAGCTTTGCGCTCCTTGATGATGGCTTTGACTACGTTATAGCCCACATTCTTGATAGCGAGCAGTCCAAACCGAATTTTTTTCTCCGGCTGTTTCGACTCAGGGTCGAAGACCGCGGTAAAGGTTGAATAGCTTTCGTTGATGTCCGGCGGCAGGACGCGGATACCCATGCGTTCGCATTCTTCGACTTCGATCGCGATCCGATCGACATCCCCATAGTCTGAGGTCAGGAGTGAGGCCATGAATTCATCCGGGAAGTGGGCTTTGAAATATGCCGTCTGATACGCAATGAGGCCATAGCAGGCAGCGTGGGCGCGGTTAAACCCATAGCGCGCAAATGGTTCGATGAAGAGCCAGATCCGCTCGGCCGTGCCCCGGGGGATGTCGTGGGCGACCATACCCTCGATCAGTTTGTCTCGTTGCTCATCGAGGAGTTCTTTGATCTTTTTACCGACGGCCTTCCGCAGGACGTCCGCCTCAGACAGGGAAAAGCCGGCGAGGTCACGAGCGATTTGCATAACCTGCTCCTGATACACGGCGATGCCATATGTTTTTTCCAGGATGGGTTGTAATTGCGGGTGGAGATAGGTTGTTTCCTTCTTGCCATGTTTCCCATCGATGAAATCCGGGATGAGTTCCATCGGACCCGGTCGATAGAGTGCTACCATGGCGATGATATCCTCAAACTCAGTGGGCTTCAGCTGCTTGAGGTAGCGTTTCATGCCCGATGATTCGAGCTGGAAGACGCCAGTCGTCTCGCCCCGCTGGAGCAGTTTGAAGGTTGGTTTATCATCCAGGGGGAGATTGTCGATATCGATCTCGAGGGTGCGCGCTTTCTTGATAATCTTGATCGTATCTTCGAGGATGGTGAGGTTTTTCAGTCCCAGGAAATCCATTTTCAGCAAGCCGAGCGCTTCGACCGCATACAGATCATACTGAGTGATGATAGCGTCTTCACCATGTGTGGTCGAGTACTGGACCGGGACATAGTGGTCGAGTGGCTCCTTGGTAATCACGACGCCGCAGGCATGGGTCGAGGCGTGTCGGGCGACGCCCTCGAGTTTCCGGGCAGCGCTGATGACTTTCTGCGCGTCGGGGTCTTTGGTATAGAGATCGTTGAATTCTGGCACTTGTTCGAGCGCCTCATCGATGGTGGAGAACATCGGGATCAGTTTCGCGATCTTGTCACAGTAGCTATAGGGCATGTCGAGCACGCGTCCCGCATCCCGGACGGCAGCTCGGGCAGCCATGGTACCAAAGGTGATGATCTGGGCCACGTGGTCTTTGCCGTATTTGTGTTCGACGTAGCGAATGACCTCATCCCGGCGCGCATCGGCGAAGTCGAGGTCAATATCAGGCATAGAAATACGCTCGGGGTTGAGGAACCGCTCGAAGAGGAGGTCGTATTTGAGGGGATCAATATTTGTAATATTTGTGAGGTACGCGACGATACTCCCGGCCGCAGATCCACGACCCGGACCGACGACGATCCCATTCTGTTTTGCCCAGTTGACGAAGTCCTGGACGATCAAGAAGTATGAGGCGAAGCCGGTTTTCTTGATCACCCCGAGTTCGTACTCGAGTCGGTCGAGCACCTCTGGGTCCTGTTCGCGATTGGGATAGCGACGGGGAAGACCAGCCAGACAGAGCTCCTTCAGATAGTCGTCAGGGGACTTGCCGCCGGGCACTTCGAAATACGGCAGCTGCACCTCTCCGAGGGTGAGCTCGAGATTGCACGCGTCAGCGATTTTGCGGGTATTGCTGATGACCTCGGGGTGGTCAGCGAAGGCCTGATCCATCCGGTCACCGCTGCGAAAAGAAAAATCCTCTCCGAGGTAGCTCATCCGATCAGGATCACCCTGTTTCTTTTTCGTCTGGATGCAGAGGAGGATATCCTGGTATTCGGCGTCGTCTGGATTGGTATAGTGGACGTCATTTGTCGCGACGACGGGGATGTCCAGTTTGTCACTCATGGCGTAGATGGCATCGTTGACTGCTGCCTGATGTTCGAGATTGGGGTTGTCTTGGACTTCGAGGAAGAAATTACCCTTGCCAAAGATAGACTCGAGTTCGCGAGCATTGGCCTCGGCCTGGGACATGTCACCCGCGACGATGGGCTGGGCAATCATACCAGCCAGACAGGCACTCAGGCCGATGAGGCCCTCACTATGCTGGCGAAGCAGCTCGAGGTCGATCCGGGGTTTATAATAAAACCCCGCCAGGTGAGCGGTCGTGGTGAGTCGCACGAGATTTTGGTAGCCGGCCTGGTTCTTCGCGAGGAGGATGAGATGGTAGGGTCGTTCGTCGATGCGGGCGCGTTTCTGAGTATGCCCATTGCGCGCGACATAGGCCTCGACCCCGATGATGGGCTTCACCCCAGCCTTGATTGCTTTTTGATAGAAATCAATCACGCCATACATGACCCCATGATCCGTCAGGGCCAGGGCGGGCATGTCATATTCTTTGGCTGTGGCAATGAGTTCATCTACCTTTGACAGGCCATCGAGGAGACTATAATGACTATGGACATGAAGGTGGATGAAGTCCGACATACGTGACGCGAGCACCTCTCGCCCCGGGTGGGGGAGGGATTATGATCTGTTAGAATTCGAAGATTTT
The DNA here is from genome assembly GCA_034678405.1 of Patescibacteria group bacterium. Classification (GTDB taxonomy): domain Bacteria; phylum Patescibacteriota; class Patescibacteriia; order UBA10025; family JAHIVO01; genus JAXDBW01. The sequence continues at coordinate 22,085 of JAXDBW010000029.1, forward strand.
GTTTTGCGAGTGGAGCGGGTGGCTCGTTTCTTTTTGACAAATTCGAGAATCTCGGTGACTCCCTTCATGACGAGGGGGAGGTAGGAGGCTGAGTGTTTCAGCTTTTCTTCAATCTCGTCGAAGAGTCGCTCAAGTCGATCAAGCTTTTCCTTGATACTAGTGATCAGATCACTAACCTCGCGAATGATGGCGTAGCCGCGCTTCAGGAGCATGATGATATAGTAGAGTCCCCATATCAGAAATACGGTCAGCAGACCAACACTGATTGCGAGTACCCAATTAAGGAGATCTTTGCTTGTCTCAAACATAATATATATAGGTAAGTACGTCATTAGTATACCAAGTACCGACCCGGCCGACAAGCGTTCCCAAGGGGCCCGGGGCTATGGTACACTATATATACTCCATATGCTTGATCTCAATACATCCTGGCTGAAACTGAGCTATTTTACGCTCACGCACAAAGAGGATTTCCGAAAATGGTATATCATCGTCCTGTTAGCGTTGGCGGTGTTTATGTCAGTATTTGTAGTAACAAACACCATCTTGTATGTTTTGGGTGGACCCGCAAACAATCGACTGGTGCTGACGATGACCCAGGATCAGGTCGACTATACGGCTATCCGCCAGCGGAACGCGCCTGTCGAGCTCGTCATCCCCCAAACGTATGCCGTCCCTGTCGGCGAAACAAAGGCGGACTTGATCGCTCCCGTATCCAATCCGAATGTGGACTGGTTTGCCATCGTCACGTATGCGCCGGCCAGTGATACTGACGCCGCACAGCAGACCATCATCAACCCTCAGAGCGACGGATTTTTGACTGTATTTGGCGCCTCGGGGACATCTGATTCGCTTGCCATACAGTCAGTCGAGTGGCAGCATGTGGACAATCACGAGCCACCACCAGACATACATTTCGTAGTGAGCAACGTGCAGTATAATACCCTGAGCGCAGCCGGCACCACCGTCCATCAGATTACCGCGGATATCACCAACGATTCCTACACCAGTTATTTTTCCGTTCCCTTTATCGTTGTTCTCTACAACGGTGATCAGATTGTCGGAGCGCAGCATACCATGGTCGCACCGTTTGACTTCGGGACGACGCGGTCAATCACCGTGAAACTCAGCGCCGTGGCGGGGACCGTCACCGGGACACGAATTATTCCCACGCTCAACCTGCTTGACCAAACCAATATCAGTGCAGTACCCTGATCGGGAGGATACCATGACATGCTGAGACATCTCGCCCAGGCATTACGGAGAGCTGATTGGCCACTATTCCTGGTGGTATTCTTTTTGGTTATCATCGGGGTGGTCGGGATTTACAGCATTGAGGTCACGGCCGATCAACCTGACTATAGCCTCGTCATCCGGCAGGTAGTATTTTTTGCATTGGGGCTCATCCTTATGCTTGGGGCAATGGTCATCGATTACCGCACAATCCGCGGGTGGAGTTGGATTCTCTATGGTCTCGCGGCGACCATGCTCACCGGAGTGCTCCTGTTTGGGAGTACGATCCGCGGGACGAAGGGTTGGTTTTTGATATACGGTGACTTTGGGTTTCAGCCCGTCGAGCTGGTCAAAATTATTATCATCGTCCTGCTCGCGAAGCTCTATTATGATTGGCGCGGCGAGGTGCAGACGGTCAAGCAGCTGTTTATCGCCGGCGGCCTCGTCGGTGGACTGGTCGTATTAGTCCTCGTACAACCTGATTTTGGATCCGCCTTTATCATGATGGCGCTGCTCATTGGGACCCTGCTGGTGGTAAAAATGAAACGGAGCTACCTGATCTGGATGCTTATCGCCATTTTACTCCTCGGAGTCATCACCTGGCAGTTTGTGCTCCGTGATTATCAGAAAGAGCGGATTATTACCTTTCTCAATCCTGACCTGGATCCCTATGGCAGCGGGTATAATATTAAGCAGTCAATTATCGCAGTCGGATCGGGTAATTTCTTTGGGCGGGGACTAGCGCTCGGGCCACAGAGCCGACTTAATTTCTTGCCCGTCCAAGAAACTGATTTTATTTTTGCGGTGATTGCCGAGCAGCTTGGTTTGATTGGCGTGGCGCTGCTTATTACCCTCTTCACCATCCTGGTGTATCGGATGATTCGGATAGCTCGGCGGGCACGAGATGACTTTGGGCTGTTTATCATCGTGGGCATTGTCATATACATATCCGCCCAGACAGTGATGAATATCGGGATGAATATCGGTTTGCTGCCAATTGCCGGGGTGCCATTGCCGTTTGTCAGCTACGGCGGGAGTTCGCTGATTGCCAGTGTAATCCTCATTGGCCTGGTCCAGAGTGTCCATATCCATAATACAGGCACGGAAGTGCGTGGTCAGGTTTGACGTTTCATTCATTTTCTGCTATACTATAGCTGATTAATGATCTGAGCTGAAATCAGATGAGGCATTACAGCGCGCACAATCCATATTCTCGTTCGGGAATCGCTCAGCTCCTGCCGTCGTGCCAATTTTGCCAGACGCCCTTTCAGGCGCGTCAGGTTGTATTATTGCGTGAGGTTGAGCAAGCGCAGCTCATGCATGCCCAGTGCGTGAAATGCCGATCAAGTATGGTATTATTAGTGCTCCTACATGAATTAGGCATGGGTTCGGTCGGTCTGGTTACTGATTTATCGGGACCAGATGCCCAGCGCTTGAGTGCTGCTGAGCCGGTCAGTACCGATGACGTGCTCACGCTCCATCAGCTATTGCAGGATTCAGACTTTCTTGGTACTATCTAATCTCCCATGATCACCGTATCCGATGAGGATATACGGCTGATATGTATGAGGGGGGATACGATCATTATCGTATTTTTTTAATAACAGGTAATCATTTTTTCACAAACGTACAACTCCTATGGAACAGATTAGTTTATCCGCTACACCCCGAGAGGTAACTGGTTCGCAGGTATCAAAGCTCCGTCGGAACGAGCAGGTACCAGCTGTCATCTATGGACCGCAGCATGAGACGACTCATATTGGTGTGGCTCGGGCGGATTTCGACCATGTCTATAAAGCAGCTGGATCAAGCAGTCTTGTTGATTTGACGATCGGCGATGGGAAACCGGTGAAGGTACTCATCCATGAAATTCAGCGCGATCCCGTTTCGGGAGTGGTGCAGCACGTCGATTTTTACCAGGTAGACATGCAGAAGAAGACAACTGCTGAAGTCGAACTGCAATTCGTCGGAGAGGCGAAAGCGGTGAAAGAGCTCGGTGGGGTACTGCTGAAGAATCTCAAGACAGTGAGCATTGAGTGTTTACCAGAACATCTCATCCAGCATATTGACGTCGATATTTCTGGACTCAATACGTTTGACGATATTATCCGGGTCCAAGATTTACCAGTACCCGAGGGAGTGACGATCACTGATCAAGCGTCGGTCGTCGTCGCGGGGGTACAGAAACCTCGGACTGAGGCTGAGCTCAAGGCGCTCGAAGAGCAGCCAGTCAGCGAGGATGTCAGTGAGGTTGAGAAGGTTGGCGAAAAGGAAAAGGAAGATGAAGCAGCTGAGGGAGCTGAGGGAGAGCCTGCCGACGCGAAGCCAGCCGCAGAGAAAAAAGAATAATATATCGTAGGGAGGAGCGAATATGCCACAGTCACCAACGTCACCAAAAAAAGAACCCGGCAAGCAATTTGTCTGGGGTAAACGGCAGAACAAAAAATGGATTACTATCGTGATTATCGCGGTCGTAGTCATCGCCGCGGGTCTAGGATTTTTAGTCTACGGCCTCAATTTCGATGACACCCAGACGGTGACGGTCACGGACACCGGTGATAAGCTCGTGCGCCGCGCTATTGATGGCGTCCCTGTCACGAAGGGGGAAGAAGATCCGTACCCAGTGGCAGTGATGGTAGAGAATCTAACCGTGGCTCGGCCGCAGTCGGGTTTAGCCAGCGCGAATCTCGTATATGAAGCCCTCGCTGAGGGCGGCATTACACGATTTATGTTGATTTTTGCTGGCAAGACACCAGCCACCGTCGGTCCGGTCCGTTCGGCGCGACCCTACTTTGTCGACTGGGCACTCGAATATAATGCTCTGTACGCGCATGCTGGTGGGAGCCCCCAGGCCCTAGCTGATATCACCAATTATGATGTATTTGATCTGAATCAGTTCTACAACTCTCAGTATTTCTATCGTGATCACTCACGGAACGTCGCCAGCGAGCATACGCTCTATACGACCGGTGAAAACCTCATCTTTGCCCTGCGCGACCTCGATGCACCAGCTGAGGGTACGTATGACCGATGGATGTTTAAGGATGATGCACCAACGGCCGAGCGACCAATAGAGGAGAAAACAATTAGCATTGATTACTCATCATTTAGCTACTCGGTCGAGTATCGGTATGATGGGGAGCAAAATGACTACGTCCGGTACATGGCCGGCGATATCCACGCTGATGCCGATGGGACAACGATCCGCCCGAAGAATGTCGTCGTCCAAAAAGTTGTCACGTCACTGGCTGATGCGGAGCGGCTCAATATGGAAACGATTGGGGAGGGTGACGCGATTGTTTTCCGCGATGGCAAAGCGATCGAGGGAACCTGGAAGAAAGAGAAACGTGGTGACCGGACTATGTTTTATGACCAAGCAGGTGGGGAAATAGATTTTAACGCCGGGCAAACATGGATTGAGGTGGTCCCGACGGATCGAGACGTAACCTACAATTAACGATTCACCTCCATCGCGATGCTAAAACAAAAACAAAAAAGCGCTTCCCCCTCAATCACCCCGAAAACCGAAAAAAAGCCAGAGAAAAAAAGAGAACCACAGACTCCCTGGCCAGTTAAGCAACACACACTCGTTTGGGTGAGTGGGATTTTTGTCGTGGCACTGATCGGCGTCTGGTGGCTGGCTGGCACTCAGCTGACTGATGCCTGGAAGGGCATCGAACAATGGGTCAATCTAGGGTTTGTCAAAACTATCGGTATTGATGGCGATGCAGCCGATACGGAAGAACCGATCGAACACGCCCGGCTGCTCGATGGTGTCATTGTCGAGTCCGGAGCTGAAGCACAGACACCCTATGCCATCATGATCGAGAATCTCTATACCGTCCGGCCGCAGTCGGGCCTCGGATCAGCCTCAGTTGTCTATGAGGCGCTGGTCGAGGGCGGAGCAACGAGGTTTATGGCCGTCTTTGACCCGTCTACGGAGGTTCCGACTATTATGCCAGTACGTTCGGCTCGTCCCTACTACCTGGAGTGGGCGCTCGAGTACAATGCCCTGTACGGACATGCGGGCGGCAGTCCAAAAGCCATCACCGTCATTTGGGAGCAGCACGTCCGCGATCTCGATGCGCTGACTGGTCGCGGCGCGAAGTACTACTGGCGCGATTCCAGCCGCGGAGCACCGCACAATCTCGTGACGTCATCCGAAAAGATGACTGAGGCGCTGCATACATTAGAGCTGGATCAACAGCCAGCCACATTTGCTCCCTGGGTATTTAAAGACGGCGCGCCACTTGAGGAGCGGGGGGATGATGCCAAGACATTATCGTTTAATTTCTCGTATGGTACCACCTACAAGGTGGACTGGACGTATCATCAGAGTGATAACACATATTACCGCTTCAATGCCAATCAGCCACACCTGGATGCGAACACTGGGGACCAAATCACCGCCGACAATGTCATCGTCCAGCTGACTGAGGAGCCGGTCCTCGATGGAGGCAAGGGCCGTCTCGAGATATTTGTCGGGGGGACGGGCGATGCATGGGTGGCGCGCGATGGACATATGATCCAAGCAACGTGGCGCAAAGATAGTAACCAGGATCGGACGCGGTACTATGATCTCGACGGCAATGAGATTGAACTCAATCGCGGCCATACGTGGGTGCATGTGCTGACCAAAACCCAAGACGTGACATACGAATAAAAAACGCCCCAGACATATACCATGAGTGCCACCACGGTGGTTTGTGATATAGTCTGGGACGTCTTTGGAGCTGACTAGAGCGCTAGTGCTCCATAGGGCACGAGCCACACTCGAACCCTTCATCGGGTCGAGGTGAGGTATGCCTGCCGCGGGACCCGGCATGACGGTGTTGGGCTGCATGTGGAGAACCCTCCTCAATCTCCGGTTCATTCATGATGAGGACTCCGTCGCGGATGACGTAGTCCCGATGCGTTTCGAGATACAATGCCGCAAGGTGTTTCAGCGGAATCTCGAGATGTTGCGTCGCCTGTACGGTAACCAGAGTCATATGCAGTTGGTTGCCAGCTTGGGATATGGTAGTCACCATCCCGTTGTGCCAACCGCGGCGACAGCCGCGAGTATCTGCATCGACGAGGAGCCAAACCAGCATTAGTCCAGAGGGCTGCGAGTCGGCCAGAGTCAGCCGTTCATTCTCTTCATTGACCAGGGGCTGATCAATGAGTGACTGGCCAAAATGGCCAACACCACTCGGGTTACGTCCGAATTCGTGCGCGCGGGTAATAAAAAGACAACAGGCTTTCGTCATTTCCATCACCTCCTTTCATGGAAAAGTCCTGTTTTTATGGTTTGTTTTTAATTGGCGCGTTTAAGTATAGGGGAGTGAGCGAGGGTGTCAAATCGGGCTATCCTACTACCACCACCCGATCTCGGCCGGCGAGATCTTTCATAGTGCGTACGGATTTTTCGGGAAATTGCTGCTGTGCGGCATAGTCGACGGCGCCAGCCTGGTCGGCGCCGATCTCGAGGAGAATAGCACCGTGTGGCGCGAGGTAGTGGGTGGCACGGGCGAGGAGTCGGTCAAGGACTTCGATGCCCATTTTTCCGCCATAGAGTGCTACTTCGGGTTCGTGTTTGACTGCGGGGAGTTCTTTTTTCTTGAGGTAGGGAGGATTAGATACGATGACGTCGAGTAATCCTTTTTTGATAACGGCAGTATAGGGGCTGAAGAGGTCGCCCCGGAGAAAGGTGATACGAGAGGACACTTTGTGTGTTTTTGCATTTTTTTCAGCTACACGCAGAGCGGCCGCTGAGACGTCAGATGCATATATCTGCGCATCAGGTATAAATTTTGCCAGCGTGATGGCAATGCAGCCGGACCCTGTCCCAATGTCAGCAATGCGGAGTTTTTTTCGGTCTATCTGCTTATGGATAGCTCGCGCTATGGCGATAGTTTCTTCGACGAGGAGTTCCGTTTCCGGTCGCGGAACGAGCACGGATGGATTAACCTCAAAATCGAGGCCATAAAATTCCTTGTGGCCGGTGAGATAGGCTATGGGTACGCCCCGTTTTCGTTTCGTCAGGAGAGCACGAAATGATGCAGCCTGACGGGTGGTCGGCGTCTCAGACTGATGCGCGAGGAGCCAGGCTTTTGACTTGTTCATGGCATAGGACAAAAGCACCTCGGCATCGAGATTGGCTGAAGTGCTGATTGGTCGGAGTGCCCGGATGGCGCGGAGTAATGTCTGCTGGATGGTCATGGTTTGAAATTTCCAATGAGTAATTTCTAATTACTAGTGAAACCCCAATGTTCAATGTATCAATGAGATATTACGCATTGAACATTAGATAGAAATTAGATATTAGAAATTTGTAATTAATCTGCTCGATCAGCTTCTTTAAGTGCCTTGATAATTGGCTCCAATCCGCCATCCATGATGCCATGGATGTTAGAAAAATTCTTTTTGATGCGGTGGTCAGTGACGCGGTCCTGGGGGAAATTATAGGTACGGATTTTCTCTGAGCGATCACCTGAGCCCACCTGACTCTTACGCTCGTCAGAACGCTCTTTCTGGAGACGCTCTTGCTCAGCCGCGAGTAGGCGGGAGCGGAGCACTTGCATAGCTTTTTCTTTGTTCTGTTTCTGGGAGCGCTCATCCTGGCAGATGACGGTGAGGCCGGTCGGTTTGTGGACGATGCGGATAGCTGAGTAGGTGGTATTGACTGACTGCCCGCCGTGCCCCGACGACGTGGTTGCTTCGATAGTGAGATCCTCTGGTTTGATATCCATATCGACTTCATCAGCCTCAGGCAGGACCGCGACTGTCGCCGCCGAGGTATGGACGCGGCCGCTTTTCTCGGTTTCCGGCACCCGCTGGACGCGGTGTACCCCACTCTCGAATTTCAGATCGCTGTATACCTTGGTGCCGTGCACTTCGAAAATAGCTTCTTTCAATCCGCCGATGCCTGTTTTATTCTGGGAGATGAGATGCGTGGTCCAGCCTTTCATCTCGGCGTAGCGATGGTACATGCGGAACAGTTCAGCGGCGAAGAGTGCCGCTTCGTCACCGCCGGTGCCGGCCCGGACTTCAATGATGATATCTTTTTTATCCAGTGGGTCAGCCGGATTGAGCACCTCGTTGATCGCATTCACCAGCGACTCTTCTTTGGCACGGAGGGTGCGGAGTTCATCCTCAGCAATCTCCGTCAGCTCTTTGTCGTCCGTTTCCTCAGCGAGTGTTTTTTCGAGTTCGGCGATTGACGTGCGTACCTTTTTCAGTTCGTTTGCATGCCCGAGCGTTTCACCGAGCTCATTGTATTCTTTGGTCAGTCTTTGGATTTTTTGGGTATCGTTAAATGTCTCGGGATTTTGTAAATCCCGTTCAATTTCGTCGTAGCGTGCTTGGAGCTCCTCGAGTTTGTCTTCCATAGTGAGTATGTATAGTGTATCACAATGCAAAAAACCCCGAAATCATTACGATCGGGGATTCGCGCCAGGAAATTTACTTGTCGGCGGCTTTGGCTTTCTTCTGAGCCTTCGGTTTCATGGCCGATTTCTTCTCCAGCATGCGCTGGTAGCGTTCGACCCGACCACGATCATCCAGTAATTTTTGTTTGCCAGTGTAAAAAGGATGGCACACCGAACAGATTTCCACGTGAATCTCTTTTACCGTGGAGCCGGTAGTAAAGGTATTGCCACAGGCACAGATGACTGTGGCGTCGGTATAGTACTCTGGATGGGTGTCTTTTTTCATATGTGGCTATGAGTGTAGCAGAGGACTTATTTTTTGGCAAGGGGTCAGGGCCATCGGGGCTTGCGTTATTATAGAAATGTGGTAGAATCTCAAGTACCTTAACAAAACGCCTGAAATAGGGCTTTTTTTAAGACTTAAATCACACATGTTTCCCCAAATGGCGCTATCGCCCTTGTCCGCCTCTGGCGGATCAGATAGCACCGCTGCTTACGGGAAACAGAGGCTAACAAAGGAATTCACAATATGCAACAACAAGCATTGCTTGACATGCTCAAGAGTGGGGTGCATTTCGGCCACCAGGCTAAGAATTGGCACCCAAAGATGAAGCAATACATCTTCACCACACGCGCGGGCGTGCACATCATTGACCTCGAAAAGACCGCCGAGCAACTCGGTAAAGCGGCCGATTTCGTATCATCCGTCGCCAGTAAAGGCGGCTCCATCCTATTTGTCACGACGAAGCGCCAGGCGATTCCGATCGTCCGGAAAGCGGCTGAATCAGTTGGGATGCCAGTCGTGACCGAACGCTGGATCGGTGGGACGCTGACTAATTTTGATAATATCCTCGGCCTCATCCGCCGGCTGCAAGATTTGCGGCGGAAGCGAGAAGCGGGTGACTTCGAGAAATACACCAAACGCGAACGGCTGAAAAAAGATGAAGAGATTGCTAACCTCGAGAAATCAGTTGGCGGCATCGAGGGGCTGGAGAAATTACCCGATGCGATGTTTGTCATCGATATTAAGAAAGAAAAGACCGCTGTCCGCGAGGCGCGGAAACGTAAGATTCCAATCGTGGCAGTAGTGGATACCAACGCCAATCCTGACCTGGTTGAGTACGCGATTCCGGCAAATGATGATGCGACAAAGTCAATCACGCTGATCACTGAAGCGATTGCCGCCGGGGTCGCCGAGGGGAAGAAACTCCATGCTACGCAGCAGGCTGAGGCAGAGAAAAAAGCCGCCGAGGAAGCAGCTGCCGCCGCACCAGACCAAACTAATGAATCAAAAGCATAAACACTATTATGGGAATTGATACCGCCACAATCCAACAATTACGCAGCATGACCGGGGCTGGCATCATGGATGCCAAGAACGCTCTCCAAGAAGCGCAGGGTGACATGGATGCCGCCATCGAAATTCTGAAGAAAAAAGGACAGAAGATCGCTGCTAAGAAGCAAGATCGTGAAGCCAATGAAGGCGTCGTCGGCGTATACGTCCACGCCAATAACAAAGTCGCGGCTATGGTTGCCCTCGCCTGTGAGACAGACTTCGTCGCGAAGACAGAAGATTTCCAAGCGCTCGCTCATGATCTCGCGATGCACGTGACCGCCGCCGAACCACGCTACCTGAAACCAGAGGACGTGCCGATCGAGGACGTCGAAAAAGAAAAAGAGGTGTATCGTGAACAGCTGAAGAGTGAGGGTAAGCCGGAAAAAATGTGGGATACTATCATCGAGGGAAAGATAAAGAAATTCTACAGTGAAGTATGTCTGATGGAGCAAGCCTTCATCAAAGATGAAGATGTGACCATCACTGAGCTCGTCACCACTGCGATCGCTAAACTCGGTGAAAATATTCAAGTAAAATCATTTACCCGCATGGCACTCTAGGTGAGTGCTGCAACCGCACCCTATGTTGCTTGACTATATCGCCCTTGGCCTGCTCGTCGCCTCACTGATCGCGATCCTCGTGATCGTCTGGCGGAAGTTTCCGGTCGTGGCCGCGATCAAAACTGAAACACTGAAACGGCATCAGCAAGACCGCATCAAAAAAGGCCTCTTCGAAGACCGCCTGAAACGTAAACTCCGATTGGATAAACTGCCGCCACTCTTCAAGAGTGGGGATAGTGATCGACCATCCGTTTTCCAGCGAGTGCACACCACTCTGAAGGACATGGAACAGCGCTACCGCACGCGGATCAAAGAGATCGAACCCGAAGAGGCTGGCAGCAGCGATAAGAAGAAAAATGCCCTGGTGGCTGAAGCGAAAAAGCTCATCGATACAGAGCAGTACAAAGAAGCTGAGGCAAAATACATTGAGGCGATCAGCCTCGATAGTAAATACGCCGAGGCGTATGAGGGGCTCGCCGATCTCTATATCGAGACTAAGGATCATGAGCACGCCGAAGAGATTCTCCAGTATCTGATCAAGATGCACGCCAGCCCTGAGGTGCCTGAGTCAGGATCACATCAGTCAGGTGAGGGCACACCAGTATCGCTCAACAAAGAACTGGCCGACTATCATGTAGAGCTCGGAGAAATCTATATGGCAACTGACCGGCGGACAGAGGCGCTACAGAATTTCCAAGAAGCATCCAAGCTCGAGCCAAATAATCCCCGGGTACTTGATCAGCTGATCCAAGCTGCGATTAGCCTGAAAGCAAAAGACACTGCCAAGGAATACTATACGAAGCTGAAGGAAGTAAATCCGGAAAACGAAAAACTCAAAGAGTTTCAAACAGCTATTAAACAATTGAAGTAATATTTCTGCCGTTGTAGCGTAACTTGCCCCGTTACAGCCGTTGTAGCTCAGTTGGTATAGCAACTCCATGGGACTAAACCGGTCCGCGGCGAAAATCAATGAAAGCGCTAATGTTATGCAATAAGTTATCCCCACAGGCACTTTTGCG
>JAXDBW010000030.1:0-7204 GCA_034678405.1 Patescibacteria group bacterium
AAGTGAAGTGTCCCCTAGCCGAAGGCTAGGAGATCCTTCGTTTCACTCAGGATGACAGATTAAATGGTTTCAAATTCGAAATTCGAATATCGAAGCACGAAACAATATCTAATATTTGAAATAATAATGAATTAAACATTTTGAGATTTCCGCATTATAGCACTAAATATTTTCATTCAAATAATTTACAATTCTCAATTTCACAAATCACAAACAAATTTCAAATTCAAATAAATTAATTATTCTTATTTAAGATTGCTGAAAATATCTTGATCAGCTCTGTTGCTTCCTAAGTGAGTGGCAGTATAACTGATGCTTTATCCTGATTTGATTCGATAAGTAAATTTAACCAATACCTGGTTTCTTTCGTTTCTTTTCTACAAATCTTGATACGATGGTAAAAGTCTTTCTTGCTGACAGCCTCATTTGTCTCTATGTAATTAGCACCAACTGAACCGGATGAACGAATTACTTGGTCTGCAAGTTTAAAATTAATTGGATTCTTCAGCAAATCCTTGCACAGCGACAAAACAGATTTTGAAAACTCAAACGTCCGCTCTTCCAGATCATATTGCTTTATCTGCGTTGTTTTAGTCATTTGACCATTGATAATTAATACATTATTTGATCAATTGAAATTTGATAATTGGTCATTAATCAAAGTTCTCCTTTCTCCTGCATCACTCTGATTCTCTCCATGGCATACGAATACTGCAGGGCGCTTGCCAGCGTAAACCCAATCTCCTCCCGCAGTTTGGTGAGGAACTGGATGTCCTGGACAGTAAACGCCTCTCTACTATCTCGCTCCCCGACGGTCAGGAGTCCATACAGCCCATCCTCATGCACAAACGGCATGACAATCGACACTTTCTGCTTTTTCATTTCTTTCTCTACTTTTTGTAAGGCATCCCGCTCAAATTCTCCATCTCGTTCATCAATCATATGGGGAATTTCTTCGCGTACTATCGGATCACGATATTTCTGAAAATAGCGCACCATATCATTATCTCGAGAAATTCGATCGCCTCCATTGCCATAGCTCACCAATTCCTCCCCTGGCTTCCCGAGATACACGTGTGCTTCTCCGACGTCCAGGAATCGTCTGGTCTGGGCCGTCACTAGCTTCGCCAGGGCTGCCGTATCTGACTGCTCACTGATATCTCGTTTCAGTTCAGCAACAGCGAGGTCAATGCTCTTTCGCCCTTTAAACATTTTATTAATCACATACTCCACACCTTTCTTCACGGGGATAAATCCTGCCACGGTGATTAATATTAATACCGCCGCGGTCCAGCCCGCTGACGTATTCCATGACTCTTCGATGGTTGTCCGCAAATTTAATATTAGAAGCGTATAAAAAGCCAAAGAGAGTCCGAGAGAAAATAGATATAAAAGTCCTTTTCTTAGAATAAACCGCAAATCCAAAAATCGATATTTAATAATCGCAAAGCCAACCACAAGAATAAACAGTACTGAGGCGTTGTCCATCAAATTACTGGTAATATAGTTCAAAGGACCTATAATATTTCCGATCAAGCTTTCAGTTAAAAGAATGGCGATAGAAAAGGAATAGCCCCAGATAATGTAAAATAGTTGCTTTTTATAAACTCCTTCAGCTTTCAAATATTTCCGAATAAATAAAGGTACTGCAATTACTACAAAATATGATACTAATACTAAAATATAGAGAGAATACAAAGGCCCGGCTCGAAAGTCTCTGAAATCAGTAACTGTAAAAACAAGATCTGGAAATAATGCTAGAATCGAAACTATAACTGTAGGAGCGAGTATTAAAATTTCATGTAAGAGGTTAATTTTATGACTTTTTTTAGGGAAGTGGAGAGCAAAGCTAACAATAAAAGCCGCTACAAAAGGTGCTATGAAGTAATTAATGTGAGCAAGTATTGTTGCGGTCTGAATGCTATGTACTTCAACATCAAAAAGGTAAGAGTCAATAATCCAAATCAGCCCAGCAATCAGTAGAAGGAAAAACCTTTTATTAGCATCATTTTGGTGTAATCTCTTTCCAACTTGAAACAAAACCCATGTATATAAGGCAAGGTTTGTAATTGATATGAGGTAGAGTAATGCTCCCATATGCGCCGTCGCTAATTTATGAGCCGTCGCAGTTTTAGTGTACTACCTTACCCCCGTGGGTCAATGCTCGCAACCCCCTCCCCTGTGGATAAATAGGGTGGGCAGGTTTGCATAAATGCATTAGTATATGGTTTCTGCCCTTTTCCGAAAACAAAGATCTCCTATTACCCTGCCTGCAGGCTGCGCTACACGTTTCCCCTCCCCCCGTGTGCGCTACACCCCCTGCGGCAGGGCTTTTTTTATCCTGCATGAGCGCTATACTATACATAGATATAGATCTTTGGTTGTTTTCCGATTCGACGTTCCAGGCTGGTGAGCCGCAGTCCACTCAGACAGTGCTCATGGATGAGCACACTCGCATATCCCCGGATGTTGGGAAGACATCCGGGGTATTTTTTTGGTATACTGGAGAGGCAAGCGTTTCTATAACGCCCAATGCTCTTCCCACTCCTCTCTTTGGAGTGTTCCCAACGAAACCGCCTACCCCTCTCTCCTCGCCTATCATCCACTTCCAGACACGAGGCACCAGGGGTAGGCCTTTTTTCTATTTGGATTGACGTCATGCATGAAGCATGTTATACCAGACACGCCAACTGACTGTAATAACGCTCTTCACCATTAAACAAAGAGGTGCTCTTCCAAAAAAAACTAAAGCCGCCGCCATTGTGTTGGACTGGGACAATCATATTCGTCGCACCCTCCATAGTGCGCAGCGCATACTTTTGCCAGCCCGGTTCTGTGAATGCAGGACCGGGTATTTTTTATTACTAGCCGTGGCGAGATTGACAATTCTCGCCCAGGAGACTACAGTATAGGCGGAAACGACCACTGGCCCACGGTGGTTGTTTCTTTTTTTATATACTAAAAAAACCGCCCGCCCGCCTCGGCTCAGCCGGAGGCGATGGCGGGCGGGCCCCACTACTCACTGAGGGGGCGGCGGAAATATACGTATAGCTCAGCTAATCATTCTCCACTTCACTATCGGTCGTCGGCTCTGATTCTTGATCCTCGGCTGTGTTTACGTTTTCGTTCTGGTTCTCATTGGTATTCTCATTGACTTCATCTGATGAGCTGTTAGCGTTTGCATTACCATTCCCATTGTTGATAACGCCACGCTCTTGCAACTGGTTGCGAATTTCTAGCTGGACATCTTCTTTTTGGTTCTGCACCTGTTCTTCGACCTTATTCTTAAATTCCTCTACCTTATCCTGGCTGTTTGACTGGAGATGCTCGATGGCGTTTTTCACTCCGTTCGCAGAATGCTCGATGGCATTGAGAATGCCGGCCTTGCCCTGTTCCGGTACCTGCTCATACACCCGCTGCAATACTTCCTGCTGGTGCTCCTGGATCATCTCAAAGCGCTCAAGCAATTCCGCTGCCCGCTCTGCATCGGTCTCTTGCAGTTTTTCTACGCGCTCCTGGAAACGCTCCATGTGCTGAGCGTATCGATCGAGGTGTCGCTCGGCCAAATCCACCTTCCCCTTTTCGATTAGTTTCTCTGCCTCGGCGATCCGCTTCAGTGCCAGTGTCTGCTCGAGCTCGGCTTTCTTTTCATTATTAAAAGTGAAGAACAGCTGCACATCTTCCCACCACCGCTTTACGACGAAGAGCGGATTATCCGGCAGTGTCCCGGGATCCTCGAGTAGGGCGTTCAGCTGATCCTCCAGGGCAGTATCGATTGATGTATTAGTATTGGCGTTGGTGTTGACGACAGTGTTAGTATTGTCGTTTACGTTCGCGTTATCATTTGTCTGGGCAGCCACCACAAATGGCAAGGCCAGGATGATGGTTCCCGCGGCAAATAGTCGTATATATCGCATAGGTATATCGGTTACCTAATTATGTGATGTAATAGTACCAAATGACGGCTAGGTACGCCACTCTGGTCCCTGCCGCACGAGAAGCTGCGGGGCCTGCAGTGGCTCCGCCATGAGTTCCTTCACGACGCGCTCCATGCGTGCTCCCTGCGAGCCCTTCACTAGGACGATGTCGCCAGTCTTCATCCGCTCCTGGATAAATTTACCCGCGGGCTCTGTCCCGCCGAAGACGAAGACATGATCGGGATTCATACCGGCTTCGATGGCACCGTCCGCGATGTATTTTGCCCGCTCCCCGACCGTCACGAGGTAGTCAGTTGACTCGGCCACATGATGCCCGACGTCACGGTGCCCCTCCTCAGTGTAGCCGCCAAGCTCAAGCATATCCCCCAGGGCTACGAATTTCTTGCCCGAGACGTCAATATCTTTTAGGAGAGCGAGGGCGGCGTTGGCCGCCAAGGGTGATGAATTGTAGGTATCATCAATGAGTGAGGTATGTTTGATCCCGGCAATGAGGCGCATGCGACCAGGCGGCGAATTGTACTCCCGGAGAGCAGTGGCTATGTCCGAAATATTCATCCCTTGACTGATGCCCACTGCCGCGGCCGCCAGGCCAGCATAGACCTGGTGTTTCCCGAGGACCGATGGCAGGAAGACCGGCACGGTCGATCCCTCATACTGGAGTTTAAATGACAAGCCCTTGATCTGGACATCCACCCAGGGATCAGCCGACGGACCGGACGAGACATTGAGTTCTAAGGCGCGAAGATCAGCTGACTCAGCAAAGCCAAACGTCAAGACTTGCGAACGAATTTTTTCTTGGACCGCCATCACATCCCGATCATCGGCATTCAGTATGGCGGTATTATCTTTTTTCAGATGAGTGACGATAATATATTTTTCACGAGCAACCTTCTCCACCGTGTCAAAAAGTTCGAGATGTGACGGGCCGATAGCGGTAATCACTCCCACGTCGCACGGGGCGAGCTCAGTCAGATATTTGATATCTCCCGGTCGATCCGCCCCCATTTCCAGGACGAGTATCTCAGGATAGGTGGCTGATCGAGCGAGAATCAACCCCAGCGCTCGGAAAAATACCCCCACCCACGCGAAGGGATTTCGGCCACCAGCCGTCGCGCCAATGATGGATAACGGCAGGCCAAGCTCGTTATTATAGTTTTTATAGCTTTTGCGGACACGGTATTTCGTGCGGAGGACAGTATAGATGGCCTCGACTGTCGAGGTCTTGCCCACACTGCCGGTCACGCCAATAATTCGCGGCTGATACTTCCGCAGTATCATCCGTGCTAGCCAACGTAATTTCCAGTTGAGTATTTTTTTCATAGAGTTTTTGTCACACTGAACGGAGTGAAGTGTCCCCTGACCGAAGGTCAGGAGATCCTTCGTTTCACTCAGGATGACAGAGTGAGTTAATTTGCCACATCATCAGGAGGAATATTAAAATAGTTGAGCATAAATTCCGCGAGCTCCCCAAAGAGTGGGGCGGCGGTGGACTCGGCGAACTGCACATCCCGCGGCTTGTCGATCTTCACACACATGGTGAAGACCGGGTTGTCCGCTGGTGCAAACCCACAAAACGTACCGATGGTATGATTTGGATCATAGCCTGGCCCATCCTCGCGCGGGACCTGGGCGGTCCCAGTCTTGCCCGCGACGAAATATCCTGGCACGCCGGCCTTAGTCCCGTGGCCGTTGCGCACGACATTCACCAGCATCGCACCGAGGGTGGCGGCAGTTTGCTCAGAAATAACTTGGCGGATTTCCTGGGGCTGGGTCTGCACTTGGACCTCATCACCCTTGAGCACTTCATCAATCACGTACGGCTTCATCAGGGTACCACCATTCGCGATCGCGCTATAGGCCGCTACCATCTGCAGCGGAGTCACGGAGATGCCCTGACCAAACGACGCGGTGGCCATATAAATATCTTGGTGCTTCGCAAGAGATGAAATATCTCCCTGCGCCTCAGAGTTCAGCTGGATCCCGTACTTCTCCCCGAAATGAAACTTCTTGATATAGTCTTCCATGGTTTGGGGATCCATCTGCCGTTCGACGAAAATCATGCCTGTGTTGAGTGATTTCTCGAGGACCTGCGTCATGGTATTCACGCCATGTGATTTACCGTCGAAATTTTTTATCGTATAGCCCGCAATCGTTTCTTGGCCCGGGTCATCAAACGTCGTCGTCGGCGTCACGGCACCAGTGTCGAGTGCCGCGGCCATGACGATTGGTTTGAAGACCGACCCCGGCTCATAGATATAGAATGTCGCGGGATTGATAAACGTCTCCGGATCTTCCACATCACCGTAGTTATTTGGGTCGAAGTCAGGCGCGCCGCATATCGCCAGGATAGCTCCGGTGTGTGGATCCATGATGGTAACGCTGCCTCCGTCAGCGCCGTGTCTCTGGACCGCCTCATCGAGCCGCTTGCATGCCTCATACTGGATGGTGCGATCAATCGTGAGGACCAGATCGTCGCCGTCTTTGGCCTCCTCGAGTAGCCGCGTGCCAAAGGTTATCCAGCGACCTTGCGCATCCTTCTCGGCCTGGAGGTAGCCCGCGGTACCCTGGAGCTCTTCATTCCAGTAGCCCTCGAGACCATACTGCCCTACTTTCTGATCACCACTAAATCCGAGGAATCCGAGCAAATGAGCGCCAATATTATTCTCTGGATAATATCGATAATATTCTTCTTGGAAATTAATCCCGGTCAGATCGAGTGCCTTGAGCTGGTCAACCTGGTCCTGCTCGACTTCCCGTTTGATCGGCTCATAGAGGTCGTTTTCTCGCTTGAGGCGGCTCTGGATTTCATCTTTTTCATCGTCTTCGAATTGCAACACCTCATCGAGCTTTTCAAACGTCGCCTCGGGATCCTCGATCCGCATGGGTTCAGCATACACGAGGAAGAGTGACTTATTGGCAGCTAGGGGGAAGAGATTATCGGGATCAGCGTGGTCGCGCACGTAAATTTCACCGCGAGTCGGAGAGAGCTGCTCGTAGAGATTGTGCTGGTCAGCGGCCAGCGCCTCATAAAATGTATGCTGAAACACCTGAATATCCGCCAATCGGACAGTAATCAGTGCCCCAAACAAGAAAATAACCGCAGTGAGGTAGTCAATGCGGTCATATCGTTTGCGATTCTGGGTGTGACCATTGTGAGATACGCGTCGAGCCATACGGTGGTCAGGATGACCTGAGAATTAGACTAAAATATTTTTCTGAGTATACCATGGCACTCTGCGGCCGCCAACCAAAACAGGCAGGCTAGC
>JAXDBW010000031.1:0-10201 GCA_034678405.1 Patescibacteria group bacterium
CAGTATAACAATTTTACCACTCGGCGGTGAGTCAGTACACGCCCCAGCTTGTCATGCTGAACTTGTTTCAGCATATAACTATATCCTGAAATAAATTCAGGATGACAATAGTAGGCTGTAAATTTTCTTGTCACCCTGAACTTGTTTCAGGGTCTGAGTCGTGCCAGTCAGCGGCTAGATCCTGCCAATCCGGATTATATTTTGTAATTTGATTTATTTTCCATTGCTTATGCCAATTCTTCAGCCGCTTCTCCCGAGCTATCGCGTCATAGACATACTGGTATTCCTCGAAATGCACCAGCTTGGTAACGTTATATTTTTTAGTATAACCGTCAATGATTCTATCCTGGTGCTGACGGACTCGACCCTCTAGATTGTTAGTAACGCCGATGTATAGCATTTTATTATATTTGGTTGCCAGGATGTAGACGTAAAACATAAAACCCCGTTAGAAATTTGAATGGGGGTTTTTCCAACGAAGCGTTCAAAGAATAATTCCTAACGGGAAAAACCTTCCACACAATATAAGAGGGAAGGTTTATACTCAAATATTATCGTGGCGCGTCTGATACGTCAACACTGAACTGTGGCGGCCGTTTCCTACTTCGCCACTTTCTGATACACCTTCAGAGTCTCCTCGGCCGCCGTCCGCCAGGAGAATTTCTTGGCTTGGGCGATACCCTTCTTCGCGAGTTTGTCCTGGAGCGCGGGGTCGGCAATCAATTTCTTCAGCGCCTCGGCAATCGAGAGTTCGTTCTCGGGATCGACGAGCAGCGCGGCGGTGCCCACGATCTCAGGCAATGATGAGATATTGCTCGTCACCACCGGTGTACCGAGCGCCATCGCTTCCATCACCGGCAGACCAAACCCCTCATAACTCGACGGGAACGCGAAACAGGCGGCGCGTTTCATTAGTTCGATCTTTTGGTTATGCGTGACATACCCCAGGTATTTCACCTGCTTCGAGAGTTTTAATTCTTTTATAGCTTCAAATACTGCCTCGTGCTTATAGCCTTTTCCGCCGGCAAGCACGAGTTTGTAGTCGCTAAATTTCACTTTTGGATATTTCGCATCAGCGTCGAGGAATTTCTTGTAGGCGTGCAGCAGGGTAACAACATTTTTTCGGGGCTCGATCGTCCCGACGAAAAAAATATATTTCGTACCAATATTAAATTTCTTCAGACTGTCGACGCCCGTATTCTTTACTTGGATTTTTTCGATCTTGACCCCCTCATACACCACGGAGATCTTCTTCGATGGTGCGTTGAAGAGATCACGGAGATCTTTCTTCGTACTCTCTGACACAGCAATCATATGATCCGCGGCACTGAGGCTGCGCGGCACGAGGAGTTTCGTGCTGAAGATCTGCCCCGGGAACCACGAGGGATTCTTGTAAATAGCTAAATCGTGAACCGTCACGACGCATTTCTTCGGATAGGTCAGTGGTAGTGACGTGATGGGCGAATGGAAGACGTCGAGGTTGTGTTTCAGGAGATAGGCCGAGATCAGCATGTGCGAGTACGCAAACGGCATGAATTTATTGTACTGGGAGAAAGGCAGCTGCTTGATCCGGACATTGTCCTGCTGAAATTCCTTCGTATCCGGAATACGATGGTCAAAATACAAATAGTACGTATTCTTTTTATCAATACGCAAAAGATTCTGTACCAGATAGTACGTATAGTGGCCGACCCCGGCGCGCTCACCGAGTTTCGGATTGAGAATGGTTCTACAATCGATACCGATTCGCATACGTGGAGTGATTACATTTTTTCTGGCGCCGTGACGCCGATCGTGGCCAGGACGTGTTCGAGTACAAGTTGGGTTGCCTTGATGAGCTTCAGCCGCTGCGAGTAGACTTTTTGCCCGGAGATGACCCGACACTGAGTGTAGAATTCATGGAATGCGGTCGCGAGATCCATGGCATAGAACGGTAACCGGTGCACCTGATAGCTCTCTGCAACTTCGGTCACGAGCTCCGGCCATTTCAGCAGCTGCTTGATCAGTTTCGCCTCAGCGGGCTCTAGGATGACTGCTTTTTTCGCCTCAGCCACCTCAGGTAATGCGCCTGCTTTCTTTAGTATACTACAGATTCGCGCGTGGGCATACTGGACATAATACACGGGATTATCCTTTGACCGTTTCTTCGCCAAATCCATGTCGAAATCCATGTGCGTATTGAACTCGTGCATCAGGAAGAAGAATCGCGCCGCGTCTGCTCCCACATCATCCACTACTTCATCCAGCGTCACGTACGTACCAGCTCGTTTGGACATTTTTAGTTCTTTACCCTGTTTAATCAGCCGGACCATCTGCATGATGATGATGTCCAGTTTGTCCGGCACACCGAGGATGGCCATGGCCGCCTGCATCCGACCGATGTAGCCGTGATGATCCGCACCGAGGAAGAGGATTTCTTTATCAAACTTCCGCTTGAAGAAACGATTGTACCGGAGAGCGATATCTGAGAGATAGTAGACCGGCTCTTCATTGGCTTTGATCAGGACGCGATCCTTATCATCGCCATAGCGGCGGGTGCGAAGCCAGATTGCTCCCTCGGATTTATAGAGGAGGTTCGCTTCTTTCAGCATGTGCAATACTTTGTCCACGGTACCGGATTCATAGAGAGTTCGCTCGGAGAACCAGATGTCATATTTGATACCGAGCCGCCCATCGAGCAGCTTCTGGATGTCTTTCATCATTTTCTCGAGGATACGGCCTTTGATTTTGTCTCTGACCACCTCTATCTTCTCAGCGTTGTCGAGTTTGTAGTTGGGCACGTTGATCCGTCGGGCCAGGTCGTCGACATAGTCCCCCTGATAGCAGTAGTCGGGATATTCCATCTTGATCCCCTGGCGAATCCAGTAGCGGCGAATAACTGACTCGGCCAGGATATTCATCTGATTGCCGATATCATTCACATAGTACTCCCGCTTGGCGGTATAGCCAGCCAGGTTGAGAACGTTGGCCAGGGTATCACCAGCAAAGGCTGCCCGGCCATTCGCCATGGTGACGGGTCCAGTCGGATTAGCCGAGACGAATTCGAGGACAATCCGCTGCTGGTGTCCGATGTCAGTCCGGCCAAACGCCGTGCGGTGCTGCACAATATCCGGGACTTGGCGGGCGAGCCATTTATCATCCAGGAAGAAATTCATGAACCCCGGCGGTACGATATCTACCTTGCGCACGGGGGGCATATTGCCGATGGCTCGAGACAGCTGATCGGCGATATCGAGCGGGCTCTGCTTCGCGATCGGGGCGAGCTGCATGGCGATATTCGTCGAGTAGTCGCCATACTTCCCCTCCGGCGGATAACTAATCTCAATCCGCGGCGGATTGTCGCGGAGCTGGGGCCAGAGGGAAACGATGGCGCGCTCTAATTTCTTGTGGAGATAATTTTTGACATGCATATCCATAGTATACCATATCTCGGCTTGACTGATGGTACACGAAAACTGTAAGATGAGGGACTTTGCACACCAGTACAACACCGCACCTTTGAAACGGAGGCATACATGGACTATTCTGAACCAGGATTTGAGCCTATCAGGCTGATCGGCATCGCGCCGGTCGAAGGCATCGATACACTCAATGAGCGTGATGAGGTTGTCACGTCAGAAATACCTGACGTTGATTTCGAAAAATGCTTCGCGGCGATCACCTATTATCCGCGAGGTGACGAACCACTGGCGATGGTGATCCCTGATGACACGTTTATCGTGCTCGAGGCTATGCTCGCGGATGATGATGCTGCGCTGGCAAACATTATGGAGTTGCTGGAGCGGCTCGGTCTGAGTGATGACCAGATCATCGCCATCCTCATCAGCGGCCACGATACCGACACGCTCCGACCGATCGTATGCTGGCGATCGCTTGCCGATGCCACCGTCCAGCGACTCGTGCTCGACTCCATCGGTGATGCATTCATCATGTACCTCGGGCTGCGCTGTATCGGCCATCAGCTGCCCCTCATGGCCGCTCGGGAACTGCTCGAGGATGAAACCACGCTGCGGAATCGTGTCCGTAACATGTCGCCGACCACATTCGGTCAGTTCAGGATCGGTGAATAATCACCGTTCGCTCTCCAGGCCCGCCGCGCACTACCGGTGGGCTTTCTATTATACCAACAGGCATTGACGCCGCCTCAAACATCCGATAGGCTGACATAATCACTGAGAACACAAGGAGGTTGCACATTGATGCTAGTAGCCGTTTTGTGTATTTGCAGCGCCCTGCTGCTCTACACCATAGCCATCTGGTCTGAGCGTAGACGCCGGAAGCTAATCATGTGGATGATTGTCGTTTTCTGCTCTGGATTGCTGTGTGATATCACCGGCACGACACTCATGAGCCTCCAGCCAAAAACGACTGGCTCGCTGCTCCACACCTACTGTGGCTTTACCGCACTTGGGATCATGGCAGTTCACTTGCTGTGGGCCCTCGCGGCGTATTGGCGCCATAGCGCTCGCGCCCAGTGGTGGTTTACGCGCTGCTCAATATATGCCTGGTACATCTGGCTGGCAGCGTTTATGACAGGACTCCCCTGGCACAAGCTTTCGCCATAGCTCATATGGCTCTCATCATGGGGCGTGATGCATACGTGCACTGCGCTCTTTTTTTGCCCTCCTCCTCGGGTTTCTCGGATGACCTATTTTCCTCTATACTTACTCACATGCCTACTCTCGCTACCAACAAACAAGCCTATCATAACTACCAGGTGCTCGATGAGCACGAGGCGGGCATCGTGCTGACCGGACCCGAGGTGAAATCAACCAAGCTCGGACACATCAATCTGAAGGGTGCGTATGTATCTGTCCGACAGGGTGCGCTCTGGCTGATCAATACTCATATCAGCGCCTACCCCCGTGCCGCCGGGCAATATCATGAGCCGACCCGCGACCGGAAGCTCATCATGCGGCGCAAAGAAATTGACAGTTTGCTGGGCAAAGAAAAGTCCCACGGCTTGACAATAGTGCCACTTTCTGTCTATACTAAGGGCGGCCTCATCAAGGTCAAGCTTGGTGTTTGTCGCGGCAAGAAGCAGCACGACAAACGAGCGGCGATCAAAAAGAAAGAATCAGATCGCCGCATCCAACGATCCCTGCGCCACAAGGTGTAACGGGTCGGCACCCTATAGGGGAGCATAAAAAATCGACAGGTGCACGTTGATATCTATTGCATGTCGTCTCAGGTTATCTCGAGACGCAAATCCCATGATAACAATACACAAATGCCAATTCATTTGTCTCAAAAGTGAAGGCTACGTTCGCTTCGGCGTTCCGTATGCCGGCACTCGCAGTTGCGTAAATACCCAACTGCCATTCCCTATGTAATGTCTGATAGCATATCGGAGTGACATTATCAGGCTATGGCGCAGGTGCCGTCACCATCTGCTCCTGAACAATTGCGTGACGTAGGATATCTGGGTTTTGTTTGTTTCATACCAGACCATCCAAACCTCCTGAAATAAACTACACATGTAGAGATGGGTACCACGAGTATCATGGACAGGGGTGCAATACCCCTCGCTTCCACCATTCGACTCGCCGCTTACGCGGCTCGCTCATGGTCTCACGACCATTCAATAGTAAAGGTACTGCTCTGGTCATTATTCTGCGAGTCGAATGATGCCCTGAGCTTGCCGAAGGGCACAAAAATGTACTACACATACATACTACAATGTGCCGATAAAAGCCTCTATACTGGTTCGACTAACAACCTCGTACAGAGAGTTAAGCGGCATAATCAATCACTCGGCTCTCGATATACCCAAGCTCGTCTACCGGTCAAACTAGTATATTACGAATCATACGGGACACTTGCCAAAGCTCGAAAAAGAGAAGCTCAATTAAAAAGGTGGCGCAAAGAAAAGAAGATAAAGCTTATTACATACGGCCACCCTACGAAGATAACTAAACACTAACGTAACAACTATCCGCCACTCTCGAAAACCAAAGAAGGTAGTTCGTCAGCCCTCAAACGAACAGATCCGCAGCCGCGAAGTCCGCGTCATCGGCGCTACCGGTGAGCAGCTCGGCGTCATGGACACCCGGGACGCCATCGCGCAGGCTCGGGATCAGGGGCTGGATCTCATCATGGTCTCGCCGAAGGCTGAACCGCCGGTCTGCCGTATCGCCAACTACGGGGCATTCATTTACAACCAGGAGAAAAAAGAACGGAAGCAAAAGGCCAAACAGAAAAAAATTGAGGTCAAAGGGATTCGTATCAGTCTGAAGATCGGCCCCCATGACCTCGAAAACCGTAAGCGCCAGGCGCTTAAATTCCTTATGAAGGGTGACAAGACTAAGGTAGAACTCATCCTCCGGGGCCGCGAACGAGCCTATGCTGATCGAGGTAACCAAATACTCCAGCAATTCGCCAATGACCTGGCTGCCGAAAACCCAGCCATCACCATAGAGAAGAACGTCTCTCGCCAGGGCAACCGTCTGTTTCTCATCATTGGCATGAAAAAATAGCCACGGGACAACTATTCTACCCTGTTATGGGTACCCGTTGACTTTTTTTTACTAATTTCGTATTGTATATCCTACATTTATTAAACTCATCATACTATGCCGAAACTAAAGACTCATAAAGCAACTGCCAAGCGATTTCGCCAAACAGGTGGTAAAAAGAAGAAATTGCGCCGTCGAAGTGCCGGACAAGATCACTTTAATGCCCGTGAAACGGGTAACAAAAAACGCAATAAGCGAAGTGATTTTTCACCTGCTGCAAATGCGGCTGCCAAAACGATTAAAAAATTAACCCCCTACCGCTAAGACTATGCGCGTCAAACGAGGAACCACTCATACCAAACGACGAAAAAATATACTCAGCAAGACCAAAGGCTATCGCTGGGGTCGCAAGAATCTCATCAAGCTCGCCCAGACAGCCGAAACAAAGGCTGGGGCGCACGCCTACCGTGATCGCCGCGTGAAGAAGCGTACCACCCGTCGCGTCTGGAATGTGAAGATCAACGCCGGAGCCCGTGCTCAAAACGTATCCTACAGCCAGCTAATCAAGCTGCTGAAAGATGCGAAGGTCGAACTCGACCGCAAATCACTGGCCTACCTAGCTGAGCATCATCCGGCCACCTTTGCCACTCTGGTGAAAGAAGTCTCCAGTAAATAAACTCGTCCCAAAAACCACTCTGTGGGCTCATGGTGTAGCCCTGAGTGATACCTCATCAACAGAGCGGGCTCATGGTGTAGCCCGGTTAATCCCGCAAACCACTCCCCAACGGTCGTGGCAACGGGATCTACGACACGCCAACCTTCAAAAGTATTCCGCGGGCTCATGGTGTAGCCCGGTTAACACGCCTCCCTGTCACGGAGGAGATCAGGGGTTCGAATCCCCTTGGGCCCGCGGAATACTTTTTTTGGTTCTCTGCCTGCCTGCCCCGTACACACGAGCGGAGTGAGTGCTGCAACGGGGTCACGGAGGAGCGGGGGTGCGAGCGGAATAAAGCGACTCAACTGTTTGAGTCGCGACCGCGAGCACGGGTAGCACGATGCGCTGAGCGCAGCGAAGAGCCGTGATACCCCGGAAAGGAATCCCCTTGGGCCCGCAGAGTGGTTTTTTGATATATAAACCAAAAGCCAGCTCCTGAAAAGGAGCTGGCTTGTTATAATCTCCTAACTGCTGCCGAGCATCCCCGCCAGGATCGCCGCGGCAATGAAAAGTGAGACAATCATGCCGAGCACGATCATTACCTTTGACCAGACGCCAACTTTGGTTTGAACTTCAGTAGCAGTTTCAAGTGGATGTTGTGGCATAGAGAAATCTTTATTGGACCACTCCATTGATGATGGTGATGGTATTGCTGCAGGCTACCTGGTCCCATGAGTCCAGGACACACACACTGTAGTAATGCGTACCACTCATGACATCCACACTTTCTTTGCGCTGGCCATCCGCATCACCGGTATCAGTATAAGTAATTTCAGACGCACTGGAGATTGGCTTCAAATATTTGCTGTCCGGATAGGTCGGGGTGGGGTCAGTCTGTGACCAGACCACCTTATATGCAGAGAAATCGCTTTCATTTGATTTCGTCCAGCTGAAAACAAGTGACGTCCCGGCGATGGTACCGCTCAGAGTTACGGCGCTGGGCTCGGGATTGTCGTGAATAGCGGTCACCCGCACGACATTGCTGCAGTAGATCGAATTTCCCACGGCACAGATGCGATAGTAGTAGGCGGTGCCTTTGTGGGCGCTGAAATCCCGATGACTGAGCGCGCCCTCATCTTTAACTGCAATATAGCCATCTTCAGGATATACCGGATCAGCGTCATGTTCTGATCGGACTACCTTGTAGTATTTGAAGTTGGCGATGTCTGAGACATCCGTCCACCAGAGTCCCACGCCGGTGGATTCGGCCTTGGCCGACATGGTGATTGTGACATTCTCCGATGGACTCGGGGCGACGATCGCAACGTCATTACTATACACTGTGCAGCTGCCCTCCACATACTGGCACACTCGGAAATGATACGTTTTGCCATCAGTTACCTGCCAGGTATATGAGCGAGCTGAGGATTCACTGAGTCGCTCGGAGGTGTCCTCGGGATACGTGGGGTTTTCCTCGATGCTGCGGACGACCTTATACCCATCAGTCACGGTAATATTTTCGACCGTCCATTTCAGAGTAATGCCATTATCAGCCGCACTGCCACTGAGGAAAATCCCAACCCGGTCTTCCTCAGGCTCGGGCTCTGGCTCGGTCGCTTGCTTGCCGCGCATATGAAGTACATTTGAACAAAATGATTGGCCGTCGGTCATGACCTCACAGACGCGATAGTAGTATGTCCCCTCGGCACTCCCGGAGGTATCAGTATAGCGCTCCTCGCCCGAGCGAAGAGCGGCAATGACATCCCCGCCGGGGTATGACGGCAAATCATTATTGACCGAGCGGAGGACTTTGTATTGATCAAATGTGCTGGCTGTCGAACGGTTCCACTCCAAGACGACCCCATCGGCAGTCGTCGCACCATCAAGTTTCAGTGGTGTTTCTGTCGCCGGGGTCTCAAATTTGACCACAAGCTCTTTTACTGTACGGTTGCCATCCGCATCGGTTGCGACGACTCGAATAGTATTTTTACCGGCCGCGAGGGTAAGCTCATGAGAAAATGTCCCGTTAGTTATATCCACCGCTTGATCCTGGATGGTCAGTCCGGTGGCATCAGCACCCACCGTCCCGGACACCAGCATAGTGGCGGTCGTGACGGTCTGACCATCAGTTGGCTCAGTCACCGTCAGGTCTGGTCCGGCATAAGCGCCCAGGACCCCGAGGTCAGTATACCGCTTCGAGTCTTCTTCTTTATTCCAGGTATACCAGTCATTCGTCAGTTCTTCATCTTTGAGCTCGCTGACCGCAATCTTTGACTCTTCTTTGTCCACAGTAGCTTTCGACCCTTGCTCCACCGTCTTAGTTTCTTTTGCATTAGCATCGACTGCTACTGTGCTTTCGATGACGCCCACCGCAACCTCTTCCTCACTATCGACCACATCAAATGCCGTACCCAAAGCGGTAATCAAGACATCATCATTCGAGATCGTATAGGTCCGATCAGGTGCTTTAGCTACGCGATTATAGGTAGCGCCGCTGGTTTGGGTGATAACTACCTGCTTGGTACCGAGCTCGGTCAGGGTCACCTCAGTCGTGTACCCGAGTCGGAGCACGTCGCCGTTTTCAAACTCAATGATGGCCTTGCTGTCGTCCCCGGTCGAAATCTGGTCGCCACTATGCAGGATCGTATCCGTCTCCACTACCTGCCAATCACTTCCATCAATCCGTACGACTACCGACCCCTGCTGATACGCGAGGGTGCCTGCCATCGCCTTATTCGGCTCAGTTATCTGCAGCTGGTCGGGGTCGACAAATCCATTCTGCTCGGTATACCAATATACCCCGCCAACGACTGCGCCGACAACGAGTAAGAGAATTATGGAAACGAGGAAGTAATTACGCTGCATAGTAAAACAATCCTTTGATTATGCTAATTAATATCGAGGACGCGGACGTGGGGCGCGCCGCCACTGCGGGGGATGGTAATTAATTCATCACTGCCATCGCCGTCCACATCTCCGCCTGCTAATTGTACACCACCGAGGAAATTTGTGGCATAGGCGTAGAATTCATTGCGCCAACGTTCGCGAATATCGAAGACTTTCACAAATGGCGTGGCATTGTCCCCTACTC
>JAXDBW010000032.1:0-2553 GCA_034678405.1 Patescibacteria group bacterium
GAGTAGGGGACAATGCCACGCCATTTGTGAAAGTCTTCGATATTCGCGAACGTTGGCGCAATGAATTCTACGCCTATGCCACAAATTTCCTCGGTGGTGTACAATTAGCAGGCGGAGATGTGGACGGTGATGGCAGTGATGAATTAATTACCATCCCCCGCAGTGGCGGCGCGCCCCACGTCCGCGTCCTCGATATTAATTAGTCATGACATTATGCGACGATTTGTTATAGGAGCATCAGTAATCATCGGATTTTTGTTGGTAGCACTACCAGCGCATGGCGCAACGAATGTTACTGGTTGTGGGAATTTAACGACGGCCAACGAAACGTACATTTTACAGAATAACGTATCATCATCAAAAACGTGTTTCGTGATAAAGAATGATGGCATCACCTTGGATCTCAATGGCAAAACGGTTACCTATGGGACCACGGCTGTCAGCGTAACGAATAATAGTTTCGAAAGTGGCAGCGGTAGCAGCCCGACCGGGTGGGATCTGAGCAGCGCGCCGCAGGCATCTCGTCACGCCGGCACGCTCGTCCAGCCCGTCAGTGTTTTTGATGGAAACTACGCGCTGCAGTTTGATTTGCCCGGCACTGCCCAGAGCGTGACGAGCACCAGCTCAGTATCACTGTCGGCAAACACCACTTACGCGTTAACCGCCATGGTATACAATATGGTGAGTGACAATATCACATTTACGGTTTCACTCGATGGCACAGCGTATAGTGCGACGAAGACGGGTATCACGTGGCGCGGTTTCCAGCTCATCAACGTGGTATTTCGGCCGACTACAAACGTGACTGCCCCAATCTCCATCAGCATTAGCGGTTCGGGGTTATCCAATAATGGGAATCTATACGTGGATGATATTCAGGTTCAGCCGGCGCGGTACTATGGAGTAGCTATCCCCACCTATGACAATGGACGCCTGCCGGATATTGATGTCAGCGCGCTTCCCTCGGGGAATCCCGACAACATCATTATCAAAAACGGCACTATTATCCAGGGCGCTGGCAGTCCCTTTGAGGGCCATGCCGTCTACTTTGTTGAAGGGGCATTCGACATAGAGATAGCCAACGTAACAATGACGGTCCAGGGGCCGGAATCCTCAAATATTTTTGCTGAGTGGAGTTACAATAATTCGTTCCACCATAATACCCTGACCAGCAACGTCGTAGCGATTGTGAGCCGAGATAATTATAGCGGTGTCCAAATTAACCTTGGTCGGACACGCGGAGGGAATACAATTTATAATAATACGATTCAAAACGGACCTCATGCCGGTCTGATGATGGGGAATTATGATTCGGCGTCCACCGGGGGCTCGCAGATATACAATAATACGTTTCGGATGAAGTCTCGGTATACCAATGGCTTTGCCATCGCGGGCGGTGATCGGAACGCGCTCGTCCATGATAACACAATCATGAATGTCAATGGATACTATGGCCGTGGTATACATGGCGGCGATGGAGCGCATTTTTATGATAATCACATTGAGGTCAGTGATGTCCCCTATAATCAAGAGTATGATGGCTGTTCGCCACCCGGGGTGTATGGATTTCAGGTCGAGGAAGGTGCTGGTACTGAGGTAACGAACAACACCATTATTGCCCGCACTGGCACCGGCCTCTGTGATGCGATGGGCCTTCGATTTACGAGCCCTTTCTCAGGTATCACGATTGATAGTAATTCTGTGGCTGCTGTTGATGCCGATGGCAGTGATAGCCATCGCGCCTATGTAGCATCATTTGCGGCTGGTGATGGAGACAGTGGGGATATGTCGGGAGCTCCCTTGACCAATAATACCTTCACCAGTAATAGTTCCTGGTTCGATTATGGATATTGGGCACCGAGTTCTCCAAATCATATTTACTTCGAGGGTAATGCATTTGTTCTCGGTTCGCCAATTTATAGTTTTATCGCTCAGCATGGAGTGTCAGCTACGAATATCACTTTCGTCGATAATGTCTATCAATCAGTCGCGGCCAAAGTCGCACTTGAGGAGACAAACATCTATCGTTCGAGTAATCCCGACCCAAATTCAGATTTTACTGTCAAATGGCACTACAATCCGCTCGTCAAGGATGGTGGGGGTACCCCTGTCAGTGGGGCGACTATCGTGGTGAAGAACGGGGCCAATGCGACTGTATATACCGGTACTACTAATACCAGTGGCCGATTGCCCAACCCGCCGCTGCTGACTGAATTTATCAATGATGGAGGCGCGGTCACGGAATATGGTCCATACACAGCCACCGTGACGATGCCAAGTAGTGGCACAACCACGACTCAGCCGATTATCAGCAACGATATTGACACCAGTGTCGGTACTCAACCGTCCAGTTCTCCAACCAGTGCCATCCTGATTAACGCCACCAATGCTTTTTTTGCCTACCCGACGTACCTCCGTCAGGGCTACCACATCGCGGCTGGCAATGTCCTCGGAGATAGCAAAGCAGAAATCATTGCCGGCACCGCCTCCGGCCTCGCTCCCCAGGTCCGCGTCTTTGACAACCAGGGGAATGTGAAGGCTCAATTCTTTGCC
>JAXDBW010000033.1:0-5432 GCA_034678405.1 Patescibacteria group bacterium
GAGTAGGGGAAACCCGCTGGCACCGCTCAGAGCAGGTCACGGTCCTGGAGGACGGCAGCCTGCTCTGGCGCGCATGGATCGCCGAGCCGCAGGAGATGATGCCCTGGATCCGCGGCTGGGGCGCGGATGTAGAGGTGCTGGCGCCGGAGAGCATGAGGAAGGCGATGGAGGAAGAGGTGGGAAGGTTGAGAGGGGTGTATGAGAGAACATCGTAGGGTCGGGTATAGAGCCCATACCACCAATGTCTCTACAAATCGCGCGCGGTCAACGCGGGCAGGGATGCCCACCTTACAAATCAAGTTTATCAATCGCGTGGATAACAGAATCAATACCCTGGAATTGTTATTCAAAGGAGCAAGCTCTGCAGCAGTATTTCATGATCAGGGAGAGGTGAAATGAAGGGTAAATATTTTACATTAACCTGGTTGTTGTTTATGACGGTTTTGATATTCGCGTTGGTTGGTAATGCTGAAGCGAGGCATACTGATCATACCCAAAATGGACCACAGGATCAGATCGATCATTCAGAACTAGACCTAGTGGGAATTGATGATAATCAAATCCTGGTACCAGCTATAATGACCAGTTCTGGATTAATGCACACCTGCGCAGTCATAGCGACAGGAAAAGTTCTATGTTGGGGAAATAATGAGTATGGCCAACTGGGTAATGGGACTACTACTAATCGATCCACCCCGGCGAATGTTGTCGGGTTGTCCAGCGGAGTGGTCTCTGTCGGCGCGGGAATGTCTCATACCTGCATCGTCACGGCTTCGGGTGGGGTCAAGTGCTGGGGAGATAATTATTTTGGTCAACTTGGTGATGGGTCTATCTACCTCTATCGATCGGACCCGGTTGATGTCGTCGGATTATCCAGCGGGGTGGCTTCGGTCAGCGCAGGGGGTATGTACACCTGCGCGGTCATGTCGGCGGGCGGGGTCAAGTGCTGGGGTCGGAATGATTACGGTCAACTGGGTGATGGAACCAACACAAATAGTCCCACCCCTGTTGATGTTGACGGTTTGTCCAACCGGGTGGTCGTGGTAAGCGCGGGCGAAAATCACGCCTGCGCCGTAACGACAGCCGGTGGCGTCAAATGCTGGGGAAATAATCAATACGGTCAAATAGGGGATGACACAACCACCTTTCAAAACAAACCAGTCGATGTTAAAGGACTATCAAGTGGAGCGGTCTCGGTCAGCGCTGGATATGACCATACCTGCGCCGTCTCGGATGCAGGCGGGGTAAAGTGCTGGGGACACAATAATTCAGGTCAACTGGGTGATGAGACTACCGATAATCAAAAAATACCGGTTGATGTAAAAGGATTGTCCAGCGAGGCGGTCTCGGTCAGCGCGGGAGGCGCGCACACCTGCGCGGTAACCGCAGTAGGTAGTGTCATGTGCTGGGGAAATAATAGTTATGGTAGATTGGGTGATGGGACTACAACCTATCATGTAACACCGGTTGATGTCGATGGTTTAACCAGCGGGGCGGTCTCGGTCAGCGCGGGAGGCGCGCACACCTGTGTCCTAACGGCGAAGGGACAGGTCAAGTGTTGGGGGAATAATTATTTCGGCCAACTGGGTGATGGGATTACCATTGATAGACACTCCCCGGTCGATGTGGTCGGGTTATCCAGCGGATTGGTCTCGGTCAGCGCGGGAAATTCTCATACCTGCGCGATCACGGCGGCAGGCGGTGTCAAGTGCTGGGGAAAAAATAGTCACGGTCAATTGGGTGATGGGACAACCATCGATCAATCTACCCCTGTAGATGTCATCTTATCCGACAGGGTGGTTTCAATCAGCGCAGGACAATGGCACACCTGCGCAGTAACAACAGAGGGCGGGGTCAAGTGCTGGGGTAATAATCAATACGGTCAATTGGGTGATGGGACAACCATTGATCAATCTACCCCGGTAGATGTCATCTTATCCGACGGGGTGGTTTCAATCAGCGCAGGACATTGGCACACATGTGCAGTAACGACTTCGGGCGGAGTAAAGTGTTGGGGAAATAATAATCACGGTCAATTGGGTGATGGGACGACCATCGATCAATCTACCCCGGTGGATGTCGATGGATTAACCGGCTGGGGGATTTCGGTTAGCGCAGGAAGTTCCCACACCTGCGCCACCACGACAGCGGGTGAGGTAAAGTGCTGGGGATATAACGCTTTTGGCCAATTAGGGGATGGGACTACCACTGATAGACACTCCCCGGTCGATGTTTCCAACTTGTCCAGCGAGTTGATTTCACTCAGCGCCGGAGTTTGGTATACCTGCGGTGTCACTACAGCAGGTGAGCTAAAGTGCTGGGGACATAATGCTTATGGCCAACTGGGCGATGGAACCACCACCAATCGGCTCAATCCGGTTGATGTCATCGGGTTATCCAGCGGGGTCGACTCGGTCAGCGCGGGATTTGGTCACACATGCGCTGTCACGTTGGCTGGTGGAGTCAAGTGTTGGGGAAGGAATGAACGTGGACAATTGGGTGACGACACTACCGATGATCGATCCACCCCGAACGATGTTGTCGGTCTGTCCAATGGAACAGCCTCGGTCAGTACGGGAGATCAGCACACCTGCGCCCTAACAACTGCGGGCGGAGTCAAATGCTGGGGTAATAATGAAGATGGTCAATTGGGCTGGAAACAGCTATGGGTGCCCGTTGATGTGATTGGGTTTGAAGAGTGGGAATGTTTTCTTTTTCTCCCAATAATCTCTAAATGACGCCATTTTTACCCAATTGAGGATCAAAAAGGCTTGCAGT
This sequence comes from Patescibacteria group bacterium, assembly GCA_034678405.1. Taxonomy (GTDB): domain Bacteria; phylum Patescibacteriota; class Patescibacteriia; order UBA10025; family JAHIVO01; genus JAXDBW01. Next base: position 2,779 of record JAXDBW010000033.1, read on the forward strand.
TTGGTGTGATTGAACATGGGGATCATTAAAGTATGCCATCATAGGGGCGGGTTCGAACCCGCCCTGTGATATTCTCGATCACGAAATCTACGGTAAATTAACCGCATCCACGTTATCGCCTGCCAATCCCCACAGGCTGCCGTCAAAGTACAGCGCGGGTGAGAAGGCGCAGGCTGTATTCGCGCCGGGCGTGAACTGCGTACAGATAAAGACATCTTCGTTGTCGCCAGAGATAGTCTCAACCAAGAACAATCCTATCGTTGACAGATAGAGATCGCCATTGGCTGCAACCGCCAGGGCGTCGATCCGTGCCTGTCCCGTCAGGCCGACGTCCGAACCATCGAAGTAAAGCGCCCACGTTCCACCAGTTGTAGACCCTAGAGAAGTGGGGGTAAAGGCCATCAGATCTTCCGCAGCGGTTGTCAATCCCGGCACCGTCGCAGCGCCCTTTGTCGCAATGATGATTCTGCCGTCGGGCAGTCTGAATACTCCGGTAATATTCTCCTGAGCCTTATCCAATCCGACATCGCTTCCGTCGAAATACATGCTGAACGTGCCGGATGTGTTTGCCCCGAGGGCGCCATTGAATTGAATGATATCCTGGACAGCAACTTTGCCGATCGGTGAAATACTGGTTGCTTTGCTAAACGAAAGCAGGATCGTATTCGGATCCACAATCGTGAAAGCGGTAACAGGGACAGTCAGGCCAACGTCCGAGCCGTCGAAGACCATCGACCAATCAGTGCCGTTATAGTAGATGATGTCGTTGTTAGTAACCCCGGTCAACGCGCCCACGGTGGTCGGACCTATATTTTGGAGGGAAATAAAAATAGGATACGGCAGCGGGGTCGCCAGCGGCGTGGCGGTCGGCGTGTGTGTCGCGGTCGGCGCCGGCGGCGTGTCAGTCGGCGTATGCGTCGCGGTCGGCGGCAGCGGCGTGTCAGTCAGCGTGTAGGTCGCGGTCGGCGGCAGCGGCGTGTCAGTCGGCGTATGAGTCGCGGTCGGCGGCAGCGGCGTGTCAGTCGGCGTGTTCGTCGCGGTCGGCGGCAGCGGCGTGTCAGTCGGCGTCGCAGTAGGTGTCGGGGTATCCGTTGGTGCATTGGTCGCGGTCGCTGTATTTGTCGAGGTTGGCGTGAAGGTGGGGGTGTCGGTCGGCGTCACCATAGAGGTCGGGGATGGCGTGGGAGAGATCCCGGATTTAGAAAAAGTGTTTGTCCAAATTGGAGACATATAACCGTTCTGGTAAAAGCTCACTGTAAACTCGGTCCCATCAACTAAGATTCCGGCAAAACCCCGGCTATTAGTCATTGCGGCAAAGTCCACTCGTTGAGGAGAAAGATAGCCGTCAGTAGAGGACCCACCTGCAGGACTGGTGACAAATTGTTCAAATTCGTGGGTAACCCCCGTTATCCGTTCAGCATCGATATGCGTCCACACAAAATCATGTTCATGACCGTGAAATGTAGCTGAAACGATCGGGTGACGATTAATCACCGAGATCAGACTGGCTGCTTCGGAGGGTATGCAAGTTGGATCATTCTCGATGGTGCAGGAACAATGAAAACCAACGCAATAGATTGGTCCATGGAAGAAAATGAAGGCATGCACCAATTCAGGATGATTGGTCTCCGCCTCCGTAAGTATTTCGTCAACCCACGCAATCTGATCAGTCGAGAGTCCCTCGACCGTTCCAGGAGCATCCACCCCAATAAAGCGGGCATTCCCATAATCGAAGGCATAAGTCAGATACGTGGTGTCTGCCTCCATCCCGGTATAATTGGCAACTCCAGGGATTGGTGGTCGATTGGCTTGAACCAGGTAGTCTTGCCACTCTGCTGGATTAGAGTAGTGGTTATCATGGTTGCCTCTCACCAAGAAGGTCTTATTATACATACCGTTACTCGTAATTCCACTTGTATCACCATCCAATGCCTTGACCGTGAGATCCATATCTTCCAGTCGAAATCCGTCATATTCAAAATCACCGTTAAAGATGGTGAAAGCTGGATCAAGGATAGCCGCCTGATTGGAAGTAATGGATAGATTAGTCCCGTATCCTTGACCATCACCCCAAGAGATAAACTCGAATGATGTTATCGGTGTAGGGGTAATGGTGATCGATGTTGGCGCACTTGTCGGTGTTTCGGTCGGGGAAATCGTCGCAGTTGCCGTGATCGTCGGAGTCGGTGTAGCGGTGGGTGTGTCAGTCGGCGTGTTCGTCGCGGTCGGCGGCAGCGGCGTGGCGGTCAGCGTATGCGTCGCGGTCGGCGGCAGCGGTGTGTCAGTCGGCGTATGCGTCGCGGTCGGCGGCAGCGGCGTGGCGGTTGGCGTGTTCGTCGCGGTGGGCGGCAGCGGCGTGGCGGTTGGCGTATGCGTCGCGGTCGGCGCCAGCGGCGTGGCGGTCGGCGTATGCGTCGCGGTCGGCGGCAGCGGCGTGCCGGTCGGCGTGTGCGTCGCGGTCGGCGGCAGCGGGGTGGCGGTTAGCGTATGCGTCGCGGTCGGCAGTGGCGTGTTGTATGTTTCATATGAGATAATAAGTTTAGGCGCGGCTGGTTTTTCGCCGTTATACGATTCCGCAATCCGAGTGCCCGTACCGCTGACCATGATTACCATAGAATTGCCGGAACTCCAACCAGGGCGGCTCGTAATTTCCA
>JAXDBW010000034.1:0-19944 GCA_034678405.1 Patescibacteria group bacterium
AGCCGCTTCATTAACCTCATACCTACCCAGGTCAGGGCCACCGGTGACCGTGAAGAGAATACCTTTCGCCCCTTCGATCGAGAGCTCGAGGAGCGGACTGTCGATTGCTGCCTTGGCGGCATCCACCGCGCGGTTTTCGCCAGTACCCTGGCCAATCCCCATCAGGGCAGAACCAGCGCTCTCCATGACCGAGCGAACATCAGCAAAGTCGACATTGATCAAACCAGGGACCGTAATCAGATCAGAGATGCCCTGGACACCTTGGCGCAGAATCTCATCAACGGTGCTAAACGCCTCAAGGAGTGATGTCTTCTTGTCAATTATTTGTAGTATACGGTCGTTTGGGATGGTAATAATGGTGTCTACCTTTTCGGAAAGCTCGCTCAATCCTCCATCAGCAATTTGCTTCCGCTGGGCACCCTCAAACGCAAATGGTTTGGTAACGACGGCTACCGTAAGCGCGCCCAAATCACGGGCAACATCAGCAATCAAGGGAGCGGCACCCGTGCCAGTACCACCGCCGAGGCCACAGGTGATAAATACCATGTCGGCACCTTTTAGCGTGTCATGGATCTCATCTTGATTCTCCTCGGCTGCCTTGCGGCCAACTTCGGGCTCCATCCCTGCCCCGAGTCCACGCGTGACGGTCTTGCCAATATGCAGCTTTTGCTGGGCTTTTGAATGATGGAGGGCCTGGGCATCAGTATTGATCGCGATGAATTCGACGCCCTGAATCTTGGCGCTGATCATGCGATCAATGGCCGCCCCGCCGGATCCGCCGACGCCGACGACTTTTATTTTGGCAAATGTTTCGATGTCAGGTTTGATTTCCATATGGTTTCGGCTGCTTTTGGACATAATATCATCGTGCGTAAACGCGCGAGGCTTACGGAATTAATGTTTTAAACCATTTCTTCATTTTAGTTGTGGCGTCAGCCACGGAGGAAAAATTCGGCATGGACAACGAGCGACCGCTCCCATCCTGGGACAAACCAGCTCCCCAGTGCAACAAGCCAACTGCTGTGGAATAATTCAGATCATTTACTTTATCAACTGCGGTGCTTCCAAGATCAAGCGGATAGCCGAGTGCGGCCGGTAATTTGAATTCCCGCTTTGCTACCTCGACGAGGCCATTCAATTTCGCGCCGCCACCAGTCAAGACTACGCCCGCAGGCAATAATCCAGAACGATCAATTTTCTGCAGTTCCTTGTCAGCCATGGTAAATATTTCTTCACAGCGAGCCTCAATAATTTCGGCTACGTGTTTCTGTGACACAACGCCCTCTTCTTTTGAATCAATCTCCCCGAGACTAATCTCATCTCGTTTGCTAATCTCACCAGGAAGGGCTGAGCCGTACTCTATCTTGATCCGATCCGCCAGGTCAATCGACGTGCGGAGACCGATCGCAATATCATTCGTGATATGACTCGAACCAACTGGCAGGATCGTGCTGTGTAGCACGTCACCTTCTTCAAAGACGAGGAGGCTAGTGGTGCTGCCGCCGATATTGAGGAGTGCCACGCCGAGATCTTTCTGTTTGCGGGTGAGGACGGCCTCGGCTGCAGCGAGCACACCAAGGACGAGGTCATCGATATCAACCCCGGTCCGATAAATGCTCTTGGTAATATTTTTAATCTGGGAGGAGAGACCCTGGATAATCTGCGCGTCAACCTCAAGCCGGATACCAGTCATACCGATAGGATCCTTGATGCCTTTCTGATTATCGACAGAGAAACTCCGCGGGATAACATGCAGGATTTCATAATTCGGTGGGGTCGCCACGGCTTGGGCGGCTTCAATGACCCGCTCGACATCCTCTTCTTTGATTTCACCGTCGGATTTCGATACGGCAATGACTCCGTGACTATCCTGTGAGGTGATGTGGCTGCCATTGATACCGACGAACACATGCTCGACGGGAATGCCCGTCATCCGCTCGACTTGCTCGAGCGCACTCGAAATAGAAGACACCGCATCCTCGATGCTGGTAATCGTCCCCTTGCTCACACCCTCCGCTGGCTGCTCAGCCGCACCGAGGACATGAATCTTTTGGTCATTCGGATTGATCTGGCCAACAACAACCCTGATGGCTGTCGATCCGACGTCTAACGCTGTAATAATATCTTCACGAGGCATAGTTCATAGCTCAATGTATAGTCTATAGTATACCGAATAATTCTAGAATTTGCAAAATCCCCAGCTTGAACAAATTTAGTGTTTACTCGTGACCCCCAGTATATTCTTATGAAATCTCTACTAATGTGGCCAGATATATGGGGCGAATATCAAAATACCCACGACCACCGCGCCTATTGCCGTGATAAGCACTGCAGCGGCCATCACGTCTTTGATCACTTCAGCGTAGTAGTGGATGCGAGGACGCAGGATATCAACCATCTTTTCAAAGATGGTATTGATCAATTCTAATACAAAGACGAGTAGGATAACTAATATTAATATAATCGCCTGCCACAGCGTGACCTGAAAATATATCATGAGCACCACCACCACGAGGCTGGCGAGGAGGTGAATCCGGATGTTTTGCTCGTTACGAACGACATACCAGAATCCCCGGATCGCAAACCGGAGACTTTTGGAAAACTTTTTTATATCGAATGCAGCCATTGAAATTTCTTACGCTGATTGTGATGACAAAATTTTTTGTTCAAGTGATTTCATACGCTGGGCGGCATGAAACTGCTGATGATCATAGCCGATCAGGTGGAGAAATCCGTGGGCAAGGAGCCAATTAATCTCTTGGCGCATCGTGATCCCCTGTGCTGCCGCCTGCCGGCGGGCATAGGGTACCGCGATAACAATTTCTCCGATCAGTTTTGCGTCGTGCACAAACGACTCGGTCTCTCGCTCGGCAAAGGAAAGTACATCAGTCGGACCTCGCTTGCCACGATATGTCTGATTGAGCTTGGCTATCTCACGATTTGTGACAAATACGACGGAAACGCTCCCTCCTGCATACCGGGGGAATAAGCGACTGATGGTGACAAACAGCTGGGTAATCGGCTGGCGACGAATCCGAAAGGACTTCGTCTGCGAAATGGAAATGTCCATCAGAGCCGATTGGTGTTAGCGTTACTGTTACTGTTTGTATTTGTGTTCTGGTTTGTATTAGTGTTTGTATTCACCGACGTATTGGTGGCGGTATTGGTATTACTATTGGAGTTGGCTGAGACGAGGCCCATGCTCTGATACATCATTTGGAATGTTGTCAGATAGTTTGCCTCACTGAGAATATTAGTATTATAACTAATGACATACACAGCCGTACCACGGGTGAGGTAGACTGTCGTCCCATCAACACTCTTCACGCCGCTGAGGGTCCCGTCCCAGGTCGTCACCGACGTAATGGCGGTGAAGTCGATGCCCGGCGCCTTCGACAGATACCAGTCACGGGCAGAGAGTTGGCCAGGATTATCCTGGAGGCTCACTGATACAAATTCGCCGCTCGTTGAAAAAAGTTTACCCCGAGCATTTTGGGGATCGTTCGATACATCCCAGCTGCTGGGATAGAAAATGGAATACCCATCAGTCGCATTGGTATATGATTTGATGGCTGGGTTGAGCGTCAGGGCTTTCCCCGCAGCATTTGGATCGTATCCATTCAGCACTTCCTGACCGTCGGCAAAACTATCACCGTCCGTATCCGCTACCGTAAGACTCGTCCCATAAAGAGCCTCCTCAACATTGGTCAACCCATCATTGTCAGCGTCTTCGCTACTAGTGACCGTGATAGCGTTCACGTTTGCGCTTGTATTGGTATTCTGAAACACACTATTTGTGTTGATATTCGAATTAAGACTGATAACTCCATTCGTATTTGCGTTACCATTCGTCAAACGATTAGTATTATTCGTACTGTTAGTATTTGTATTCAGGGGTTGATTAGTGGGATTCGGCTGAGTATTGAGATTGGCTACTAGCTGATTCGTATCCTCAGGAGTTGTGTTATTCATCCGTTGGTACATAAAAAATCCCACCCCACCAATTATAATCAAGACGAGCACCACTATCATAATCATAAGCAGTGGGCTTTTTTTATTCGAGCCGCCGGCGTCCGAGACATAAAATTTATCCGGCATAGTGTAAATCCGAGCTTTCTGAACCGGGGTGGACGAAGCGGCGTTACTTTCTTTCGGTGAGGATGTATCTTTTACCATTGTTATAGATTATTGATTCTGCAACTCCTGCACCGCAGCATTGATATCACGGAGTAGTCCGGGGCCGTTGGGGTTGTACCCATTTTTTACTTCGACACCGTCATTATTTCCGTCGCCATCAGTATCGGGATTGCGAGGGTTTGTCTTATAAATCTCTATCTCATCGTGATCAAATAATTGATCGTGATCAGTGTCAGGGTCCTGTGGATTGGTGCCCAGAGCGCCCTCATCTTCGTCGCTCACTCCATCGCCGTCCTGATCTGCTGCCTGCGCTTCTATGGTCGGTACGATGGTGTTGCCGGATTGATTTGTATTGCCTGACGACACAGTGTTTGTTGCCGCCGTTTGATTGGTACTGGTGCCGGTCGCATCCGAATCGGTATCGGCACCAAATGGTTCGAGGGCGATGACAACCGCTACGGCTGCGACAATCACCAGCGGAACGGCAATCAGGAGCAGCGTACGCTTCAGTGGCCAGCCTGCGCCTCCTCGCCGCGTCCTCGGCTGTGCCGCCGGGGATGGCTGAGTAGATCGAGAAGCGACCGATAGCGGAGTCGCCTGCTGCGGTGGGGTGGTAGGAGTTGTGGATTGCTGCGTGCGCGTATGAGAATCATCTGCTGCATCAGTATCAGCAAAAATATCTTCTACCTCTGGCGTACGCGGTGCTACCATGGGCTCTTCTCAAAAAAGTTATGCAGATCCTCCAGTGCTCGTATTGGTGCCCGTGCAAGAAGTCGTCGAGGTACTGACAATAATATTCCGGACCGGGCTGTTGGTTGAGTTATCTGCATCGTCATATGCTACCGCATAAAACGACTTGGGGTTGGTGGTTGTCGTTGTGGTACAGTTACCATTAATGGTGGTACTCGTCGCAGCCTTCGCCTCTGAGATGAATGGTATCCGTATATGAGATGAGTCATCCATGGCCACTGTTTCATATGGACTACCGAGATAGGCTATCGAACTTGCCAGGACACCCATTGTCGCATTTACCGTCGCAGTTGAGGTAGTCACCGTGGCAATCGCTCCACCGCCAGCAGTACTGTAGAGCTCTATGCTGCTCACTATCGAATCATCCTCAGCATGCACAGTCACATTAAAGGTGGTGCTGCTGGCAAATGTCGCGCCTTCACTGGGGCTGGTGATCGAGACATTGACCGGAGCGGTGGTATCAATATTAACTGTCACCGTCCGCGTCGCCACCGCAGAATTTGATGAGCCATCATAGGCTTGCGCTGTCAGGGTATGCGCGCCATTACCGAGACTGGTGACATCCAGCACCCAGCTATAGGTGGTCGAGGCAGCAGGCGTCGGCGCTACTTGGGTGTCACGAGGCGTCGTCTCTGCGTCGACATAGAATTCCACACGATCAATATACGTCTCAGCGTCGGCCGCATCAACGCTCACCACATAGGTAGTGCCGCCGCCCGCCGAGATATCTACACCATCAGTGGCTGGTGTGACAAATGAAACGGTAGGATTGACCATATCCACACAGTCTGAGTCGTTACTCAATGTACAGCCTGACGGGCAATAGTTGTCGCCATTGGTACAGGTAGTAATCAGGGTGTTGGTACAGACCGCTGGGCATGACCCAGTGTCACACGCATCCGTCGTACTGGCATCATTATCATTGCAGTCAGCGGCTGTGCTACAGCTCGGCGTCGCGCATGATCCAGCACAGCAGACATCACCAGCGCTACAGTCACTACTGGCCACGCAGGCTCCCGCCCCAACTGCTAATTGCACAACACCAGCTATGGTTGTCGCGTTATTAAGTGTATCAACTATCTCGACATCTATTGGATACACACCTTCAGCCGTACTGCCGGCATTCCACGTCCCGCCGAAGATACCATCACCAGCCTGACCGTCATTCTGCTGGCCATTGTCATAGAGTGGGACAGTAGCAACCTCGGTGCCACTCTGGGATTTGATCGTCGCGGTAGCCGCGGACAGCCCAGAAACATCATATGCATCGACGGTAATCAGCACATTTTGATTATTGAGGATCTGGGCGGGGCTGAGCGTCACGCCCGTGCCACTCGGGGTTAGAATCGGATTCGGATTGTTTGCGACCTCAATGCTCGGTCCACTCTGACCATAGATCGTATCGGGAGCGATGAGCAGTGCCCCGAGCCCCAGTACGATTAGGGTAAATACCCCGATAAGTGATATAGTTGATGATTTCATACGATATGATTTCCTAGGCTAATTAGGTACTCACTTGATAATTAATTATAGTAATTAGAGAGCTAATAGTAAATGGTATCTTACTTATGGGACGAAGCCACATGAACACGAGACGCGTGCTTCACAGGGGTCTGGATCTGGCCCAGAGAAATTTGAGCAAATAGGGCTCTCAATGCAAGCGGTGCCATTCCAGCTACACCCAGTTGCCGCAAGGCACTGTGCTGATGTCGTTCGGGATGAACAGGCTCCGCCAATATGGACACAGTTGCAGAAACCAGCAGCATCTGAGATAGTAATGCGTAAATTCTGGGTACCCGTACCAAATGCGTTGGTCGCCGTTAGTGTGACGTCAGTGGTGCCAGCTGCAGTAGGAGTTCCGATGATTCTGTTACCTGTCAGAGATAAACCGGCGGGTAGTGGTGCCGCAGTAAAAGATGTAGGGGTATTAGTGGCTGTAATATTATAGGTAGTAAAGCTCGTACCAACTGTGCCTGAAGCAGTCGCTGCGCTCGTGATAACTGGCGCCGCTCCCGCGGGCGGCAGACCGCACGCCCCCGTGACAGCCCGGATATTCTCGAGCTGGCTGACATACCCATCATTGCTCTCAGCCTCGATATCGACAAAGTAACTGCTCTCTCCTCCGACTGGTGAGGTCCATGTCCCGCGATAGGTCGAACCACCCGTCAAGAACATCCCCACGCGAGCCACCTGTATTTCGTCTGGATGCTGAATACTAGCCTCCACGCGGGATATGCCCGATGGGCTCGTCACGTCTGCCTGGATACAGAATGACGTGCCCGGCGCACCAGAAGCGGGATCGACAACCCCCGCATCAATGACGGGACCACCCGGTCCGCGGAAATTCAATCGAACCTCGATGCTATTACTTCGATTACCTGCTGGATCGAGGGCATCCACCTGGATACGGTGCCACCCGTCGGCTATAGTCGTGGTATCGAGTTGCCATTCATAGTACAACTGGCACTGGCCGCCACCCACCGGCAAACAATCAGCGTCGGTGGTACACGCGGTGGCCGGACTTGTTGAACAGCTGCCATTTGCCAATGTCGCGCTCGATCGCCACCGATAATCAAGATAGAAATTGACTCTGCCCACCGCACTATTATCGTTGGCTTCCACCCGGATAGTTATCGTCCCATCCACGGAACTGCCATTTGCGGGAGTGGGGGGCGAAATAAATGATACCGTCGGAGGTTCAATATCATTTTCGATATTATCAAATATAACAGGTATCGCAGCTGAATCGCCAGAGTTATTTGCCGCATCATACGCGCGCGCCACGAGCGTGTGCGCTCCGTTTGCATACGCACGAGTATTTAAGTCATAGTTATAGATGCCAGCACCTTCATCGGTGCCAGTCCCGGCGTATACTCCATCAACGAATACCTCCGCACGAACTACGCCAACATTGTCATTGGTCATAATCCTAACGGGCTGTGTATCAGTGAGAGTCTGATTTGCCGGGGGATCAGTAATAGCTGCGGTCGGGGCAATGAGATCAATTTCGCTGAGCACCACATTGATGGTAATAGTGGTGGTATTGCCAGCAGTATCCCGGCCAGATGCTTCGAGGACATATTCCCCGAGACTAATACCTGGCACGCCAGTCAAATCCCAATTTACCGTAAACGGGTTTGGTGGGCCAGCATTTGGCAATTCAGCGTCTGGTACGCCACCACGTAGTAAACGAAGATTAACGAGATTTAAATTTCTATTGTCAATATACCGGACAGTAATAGTACTCGTCGGAGTAATTGTGTCACCATCGGCGATATTCACAAATTCAATAAAGGGAGGGGACGTATCTGGTCCCGCAGCGCTATTTATAGTAGTCGGATACTGTGCATCAGTAAAATTCCCGACCGTATCATACGCCCGCACCCGGAACGTATGCAGACCATCGCTGAAACGGGTCGTGTCGAAAGCCCATGACCAGTTCGGCACATTCGTCCCGTCACTGTCCGTGGCCTGGCGGATATCATCCACATAGAATTCTACCCGATCGACACCGTTGTTGCCGGTCAATATATCATCGACATCAACATCCATAGTCACTGTACCACTAAGAGCGAGGGGGGTATTTGGGGCAGACCCATTGACGTCATGAATCGTCGGACCCTGCCGATCAGTCGCGGTACCCGTGACATTATATTCATAGTTGAAACATCCACACGTCGCATTAGCGATGCCAGCCGCCGCACAGGGGTCCCCGGCATAGTTTTGCCAGCTACCGACACCCACATACTCCAGCCGCGTAAAGAGTGATGCCACCTCACCTGTCGGACTCCCGAGATACTGATAGATAAATGAATTTGCCGGGCAGGAGAACGTCCGCGCAGTGTCATTCCAGCACGTGTTTGGATCAGCTCCCGCTGGGCACGTGCCGAAGGTATTAGTCGGATCCACTGGCAAAGTACCACCGAGCTGACCACCCAGCGTGTCCTGCCATGAGGGCCATCGTGAATTTGAGAGGGTCGAAATATACGTCCCTCCCTCAAGTGTGGGATACTGATCGTGCTGGGCGCGGTAGGTAATAAGTTTTTCGGCTATTTCACTGAGATCAGACAGTCGCTTCATATCCCGCTGCAGTCGCGCTTTATCCTCCGGCGCCATATTTACATTAAACTCCCAATTCTCGAGCAATCGATTATATATCCCGATCGTATCTCCGTCCGCCCCTTCACTGTATGATATCAGATAGACATTTGAATAAATGACGCCCCCTTGGAGGTTGGTCGCGGCGACATAGACCGTCCGACCTGAGCGCACGGCTGGATATCCGTCCACAGTGAGGCCTTGTGGTTCTGGCGCGGCGGGACCGAATTGTTCAAAATACCACTGGCGGGCAGAGAGTTTACGTTCGTTTTCCATGACACGGATACCGATCGCGTCGTCAGAGTTATCACGGAGGAAAAAGTACTCTTTGATCAGATTGTCCGTACCAGGAACAAAAGCGGTACCCTCTTTGACGACAATCGCTCCCGGTATGCCAGGGCTCCGCAGTGAGGCGAGTCCATCATCGCGACAGTACCACGTCGAGAAGTTAGTATATTTGGTCACGAGACCAGTGATTGTATCCGGTTTGGGACTCGCAAAAGAGTCCTCATACGGAGAATCATCATTGTCCGGAGCGTAGGGATTGGGCCACGGATTTTCGCACATATAGCCACAGACCCGGGCAGAAGTACTCGCCGCGCCAAGACCTACCCCACTGCCATCAGCGTTGACTTGCCAGTAGCCACACCCATTCTCGACGTCACTCGTCAGCTGGCAGGTCAATTCGTCTGCCGCGTTCGCGGGACACGGTGGGTTACCAGCGTTGTCATGCGTCGGGGTGAAGACATTGCGTGGATCAACTTCAGACCAGGTAAAATCTATGCCCCCACCGAGATCGGTGTTATCAGCATCCTGGGCGACCGCATACCACTCCTCCTGGTTGCCCGTCGTACCGACGAGTGAATCGCTCGGTTCGCATCCGTCAGTGCCACAGCTAAACCGGGATGGCGGGTTGTCCCATACACCATCTAGGTTCTTGTCCCATCGGACTGACACATGGTCGATACTACAGAGTGTGGCATCAGGTAATACAAACCAGTATAGGTTGATTCTCTGATTTGCCGGGACGGGATCAGACCACATGGCGATTCCATATCTGTTTTTAATCTTGGTCGGATCGAGAACAATATGCACGAACACTCCTCCGGCATGGGGCAACTCTTCACTCGGCACAAAGGTGAATCCATTAGCCCGAGTTATGAGTCGGCCGGGTATAGGAGTGGGGCCATCAGTGCTTTCGACAATGATAGAGTCTCCCAGGACCATGCTGCTCCGATCCATGCCGATACCCGCGGTATCAAATGTATAGGTAAATACTGCGTTGAGACAACTGAGGGGGACCATAGCGGGTCCAGCCGGCGCCACCCAATACCCTCCCGGAGTGACGGATGCAATCCTGGGCCGAGGATTACAGCAATTATTCGCATCGTTCCCACACCCTACCTGCGCTCCAGGATTGGTTGGATCACACTGCTGATCGCCGGGTGTCGGATTGGCCGCGTCATAATCACACCCGCAGTATAAACCACGCTCTGTACCGGAACACTGCCCCTCATCCTCGGTACAGACCAGTCCAGCTGGATTTGACGTACCCGGCTGGCAGCAGAAACGGCAATCACCGCCAAAGGCGGGCGGCTCGGGAGGTGGGTTGGGAACACCGCTCACGTCACCGGTATCAGAAATACATTCGTAGTCGGCCGGCGTCGGAAAGATAGGTGGCGGGGCACAGTTTGGGTTGGTCCCGTCAGCGATGGTACAGAGACCTCCAACTCCTCCCCCGGTGCAAAAAATAGTATCCTGACAACTACGCGTCGCGAGGTCACAACACCCCGTCGAGCATTGTGAATTTCTGGTGCAGCTCACAATAAAATCAATTTCATTTGAGGGGCAGTTATTTACCTGGACGCTCACTGGCCCAGAAGTCGCCCCGACCGGTACCTGCGTATCGGTAATCGCATCATCGAGCCAAGTACCTCTACCCATCGGGCCGGCAATAGTAGTATAGGCGTCCGCTAAACCGTGCGTATAGTACACTCGTGAGGTGGCCGGATTGGGCCCGCCGACGGGGTTGAAGTTTGATCCAGTAATATCTATGAGCGTAGTCTCAATCCCGGCCGCGGGCGAGAGCGGCGGACAGATACCCGGTGTGCCGCCGACGGGGATGGCAGCGCCGGCGCCGCAGACACTTCCCGGACAATCAGCATTATCGTCACATTGTTTGTTGATATTGATGCCGCCGGCGCATAATCCAGAACAGCTATTCGCAACGGTGAATTCAAAGGCGGGGCCCGTCTGACCCGAATCGGTCACTGTCGAGAAGCCGTTCGTCGGCTGCACATCTACCTGCACTGTACTCCCGATTGCATTACCCTGCTCAGTCACGACGATTTGGCTATTGCTCCAAGAGTTTGGACAATCAGGAGCTCCGGGCTGGGCTCCAAATAAAACCGTCCCCGGCACTGAACCAAAATAGCAACCCTTGATCGTCACATACTGGCCATCGGGGCCGGTCTGCGGCGAAATGTCAGTAATGGCTGGTGTACAACGGTCAATCGTAAAATCACAAACACTATCAGTGCACTCCTGGATGCCGTCGAGATTTGGATCAGCGCACCGGTCTGGATTGAATATACATGAATCAGGATCGACTCTGAGTCGTCCCTGACCCGAGATTCCATCAGCGGTCGCCTGGATGTAGGTCGTACCAGCATTCGGTGGATTTGGCGCGGCAGGAACCGTCGCAGTCTCCGTCGGATCCGTACTGCCGGATAGAGTAACAATGCCGGGATCTGGTGGTAGCCGATCCCAGCCCCACGTATATGCGGCCGGATTTAATAGTGAACAATTCGGCCCATTGGCGAGTGCGGCATATGCCTGGACCTGATTCACCAGAGTCAGGACAGTCACCCCCGGACTGACGGAAACACTCTCGAGAGGGCATACTTCCGCACCTGGTTTCGTATGGATTATCCATGAATAGGGGGCATTCATCATCGCTCCAGCGCTGGAAAGGACACCCTGAGTAATAGTTACTCGATAGTAGGCATCAGCATTGAGATTGCCGGGAGTCGTGATGGTAAACCGATCATCCTCGGGTGCGGCAAAAGTATTGACCACATATCCCGGGACGAGATTGACCGCCCCACTACAGTCAGCGTTATCACATTCCTCCAGCCGGATATTGACATCATTCAGCGTGCCGGCATCCATAGAAATCGGATTATTTGTTCCGGCCACCCGGAACCGGGCGCCGAAGGCTGCATTGATACAGACATCGTTGCTTCCGGTATAGGGGTTTGGTGAGGCCATCTGGATTTGACACGTCTCCCCTGCCACGACATTACAATCGCTATTCTGAGTACAGAGGGTGCCATTGGGGATGCCGAGGGCACTCACACATTGGGCGCTACAGCTAGGGCTATTCACCACCTCTGGGATATCACCACAGGGGACGTCAAAATACACACCATTACTGGTGACCCCGCTGGAATTCGCGATCGTGGCGACATAATTCTGCGCATTCGAGAGATTGGGAATGGTCACCTGAGCGGTATTGGGATCGCTGCTGCCATCCCACGCTCCCACTGCCGCGGGGATCGGTGGATTGATACCGAGAGTAAACGCAGCACTCCCGGGATTCGGGCCAAAACTGAAACCTTCAAATGTCCGCGCGTTGCCATTGACCCCACATGACTGGGGCTTAATCTCACAGAGTCCAGGCCCGGGTGCTTCATTGGTATAGATAAATTCAATAACATTACTCGGCTCACCACCAGCCGTAGTGATCTGGATGCCAACGCGACTGGTATCCGGACAGTTGTACCACTGCGTGACGGAAACATCACAGGGCGTCACCCCGATGGGCGAGAGATCAATCATCTGGAGGAGAACCGCATTATTTTTCCAGCTGTTTGTGCACGAAGCCAGCGTAGCGCTCATCCGGTTAGCTGGGTTGACCTTACTAATGTATTCGACATCGCCGGCAATAGCACCGAAGCCATCATCTGCGCCTGAGCGCTTCAGCAGTGATACCATCTGACCGATACCACCATGTGCTTGGTTATTTAGGGCTGATGCATTATAAATCTGCGGACTCGAGACATTATGCGATACGGTATTCGCGCTGGTCCGACACGTCCCGCCTCCCGGACAGGGGTCTGGCAGCGGATCACAACTCATGCCATCCCGGTCACCGCCGAGACACACCCCTGGATCGATCGTGACGGCGACGGCACCATCCATGGCACCGGCAGAGGGGTAGAGGAACGGCCGTTGGAGCGGTCCACCCGGGACATCGGTGTTGATATCGGTATCCGACCAGGCACCAACTGCGATACATGAATTCGCCGGATACTCCTGCGCATTATAGCAATAGTTATTCCCGCCAATCGATACATTGACCCCGGCGTTGAATTCCACATACCCACCGATGCCGAAGTTTGTCCCATGAATATTTATAAGCGGGGAACCATTACGATACAGACCATCTTGGTCAATGCTCTGTATCTCCGGTAAACACTGGGTGTTGGTCACGTCCGTATCCGCCGTGAAGTCCCATGGACGCGCTGGATTGGTCGGATCCATGTAGTTATCATCCGGCCGCACATCCTCAGTACCGCTGGCATTACCATCAATATGATTAAGGCACACATCCATGACGGAGTTCGTCGGATCACGATACAGTGGGTCGAGTTCATCAACGGTCTCGCCTGAGAGAAGCTCGACGCTATACTGCGCGCCGGCGTCCATAGGTGATGTCGGCCGCGAGGAGAAGAGCGTCACACCATTTGACGCGCTAAACGACCGCAAATCAGCCGGGCCCGGTATCGGATTAAGCTGATTGAAGAGAACCGTCGAATCATTGATCGAAGCCGCCCGCATCTTCTGCGAGAATTCAACTTGCACCAGGCCATTGAGACAGACATTGCTGGCGCCGTCAGCTGGATTGATATTTGTCACCGTCGGCGGCGTGGTAAGGTCTACGTTGCTGGTCGTGAACGTCCAGTTTTCACCTCCCCACACCCACACCCCTGGAGGAGTAGTGAACTGCAGGCCAGCATCAAGCTCTACCCGATACTGCGTCGTATCAGCGAAATTGCTGTCAGGAAGGAACTCTATCAGCCGAGGATCGGCAGCCGCTACCTGCCAGGTGCCCGGCACTTCGAGGGTGGTGACCGTATCAATCACGCGCACATTACCCGGCAGCGAGGCGGCAACCAGCGGCAGATTGAACTGAGCCTGGACGATCTGACACACATACGCACCGACACCCTCAGGATCGCGCCATACCGTGCGGATAGTGTTAAACCCTGCGGGACAGAGCGCGGGCACGAAATTCCACTCACCGTCGCCGGTCACCGGATTTGCCTGGCATTCGAAGCATCCGTTCGTATCACCGATAGAACATCCGCCACCAGCTCCAGTCAGATTGAGCGCACGA
Organism: Patescibacteria group bacterium; assembly: GCA_034678405.1. Lineage (GTDB taxonomy): Bacteria > Patescibacteriota > Patescibacteriia > UBA10025 > JAHIVO01 > JAXDBW01. The sequence continues at coordinate 14,387 of JAXDBW010000034.1, forward strand.
TCAACGATAAAGGTAACGATCGCCCATGACAGCAGGACGATGAGCAGGCCAATCACGGCTCGGAGAATAATCTTTTTTGCTTTATCAACTTTCTCAGCATTACCCGCCGCGGTCATCCAAATGAAGCCGCCGTACATGATGAAGATAACGGCGATCAGTCCGAGAAAGCCGAGGGCCCACTGGACTATTTTGATCACGGTAGATTCCAGATCCGCCGTCCCCAGGCCAAAGGTCGATCCGAGATTTGGATCGATACCCACCTGCGCCTGCGTCACCGGAGACACTGCCACAAAACCGCCGACCACGAGCATGGCGACGACAAAACCCATCAGCATCATCAGAATATTTTTTTTGGTGTTAGTTCTTCGCATGGACACGCATCAATATAAGCATGGAACTATTGAGCGGCAGCGGGCACCGACTACGTACCGAGGGCTGCTTTGACGAGAGCGGATACCCGCTTCCCGTCGGCTTGAGCGCCGGCCCGAGCCATGACGCCCTTCATCACTGCGCCAAACTGCGCTGCCTCACCGAGTTCACCCTGCACTTCAGTAATGAGGACCTGGAGGGCGGCATCATCGAGCTGCGCGGGTAAGTATTTTTCGATAACGGCGAGTTCGGCTTTTTCTTTGTCCGCCAGTTCGGCTCGGCCGCCGTCAGTATAGGCCTCGATGGCATCGTTTCGTTTCTTCGCTTCAGACTTCAGTACCGTGATCACCTCATCATCGCTGAGCTCGGCGCCTTTGGCTTCGATAGATTTATTGTGGAGGGAGCTTTTCAGCATACGCAAAACTGACAGTGTGGTACTGTCTTTCTGGACCATCGCCGTTTTGGTATCGGCTTCGATCTGCTGGAGGATGCTCATGTTTGTTTCATCCGTATGCCAGTCAGGCAATAATTATTTGCGAACTTTTGCCTGCAGGAGTTTTTTAATAGTGCCCCGTTTGTTGGGACGACGTGGATCGATGAACTCATCAAGTTTGCCGATTTTCCGGAGATATTCTTTTTTCTCCTGAATTTCGCTTCTCCGTGCGGCATTTTCCTTTGACTCAAGTTTACTCTGTTTCGGTGTATAGTACCGACCGCGCTTGGCCTGGAGCAAGACTCCTGATGATTGGACACGTTTCGTAAAACGTCGCAGCAGACTCTCCGCTGATTCACCGTCTCGTTTCTTAACTTCGACCACGAAATGTCACCTCGCTTTCTAAAGGATAATATTAGTTGAAAGTAAACCTACTATAACACGTTCCCCCGGCTCTTGTCAATTTACCTCAAATAACCATAAAAAGGACGTAATTTGGCGCTTTACGCTTATTTTCCTACTACCTAAAACATTTGCGGCAACTGCTTGCCGCCGAGGATATGGACGTGTAGGTGTGGCACGGTTTGACCGCCCTCAGTACCAGTATTGATCACGACCTTGTATCCTTTCTCCCCTAGCCCGAGCTGCTCGGCAATTGTCGGGATACTGGTAAAAAGCTCCGTCAGCATCTCACTCTGATCAGCCGTCACTGACTGAAGTGAGGGGATGTGTTCGCGCGGCACGAGCAAGACGTGCGTCGGCGCCTTTGGCTCGATGTCATGAAACGCGACAAACGTTTTACCCTCATAGATAAATTTGCTTTTGAGCTGTCCTGATACGATCTGACAAAAAACACAGTCGCCACTCATAGGAGTTTTGGTTGGTCATCAGATGGCTGTTCGATTTGAGTCCCGGGCGTGTCAGCTGTTTTGCCGCCATTTATTTTTTTCAGCCGCCGCTCGAGTTCGGGAATCATTTTCTCGACATCAAATGTTTCCTGGATGCCGCTCTCCATATCGCGGATGAGGATGGTATTATCCATGAGCTCTTTTTGGCCGAGGATGACGGTAAACTTCACTGCCATTTTATTTGCGAGCTCCATTTGCGCCTTCAGGCCGTTCTTCGAGAAGCTCTCGGCGACATTGAACCCCGCGCTGCGGAGCTGGCCAAATACTTTGAGCGATTTCTTGCGTGCTTCATCGCCGAGCTGCGCCACGAAGATGTCGGGGCGAGCAGGTTCGTCGACATGGAGACCACGATTTTTGATCTCGATGATCAGTCGCTCAATGCCAATGGCAAATCCCATCGCGGGTGCGGGCTGGCCGCCGAGCTCCTCGACGAGATAGTCGTAGCGCCCCCCACCACCGAGCGCGCTCTGAGCTGAGGGCTTACCTGTCTGTTCGGGTTCTTCAGCGACGGTAGTGTCAGTTTCTTTTTCTGTAGTATCAGGAGTTGGCGCAGTGGTTCCGACATCGGCCACCGCAGCGTCTAATTCAGATTTCTCGATCGGCATCGGCCAAATCTCAAAGGCGGTGCGAGAATAATAGTCGAGGCCACGGACGAGGCGTGGATTCAGCACATACGGAATATCGAGCTCATCGAGATGTTCAAGCACTTTGACGAAGTGCTTATTTGAATCGTCGTCGAGATAATCCACGATCTGCGGTGCCTCCTGGACCAGGGCCTGCGTATCCGGGTGTTTGCTGTCGAGGATACGGAGGGGGTTTGATTGGAGTCGCTCACGATCCTCCTCGGGCAGTGAATTCTTGCGGGTTTTGAAGTAATCCTGGAGCGCTTTGATATAGTCTTTGCGCGCCTCTGGTGACCCGAGGCTATTCACCTGCAGCGACACCGGCACACCGATATCAGTAAAGAAGGTGTGTGCCATCATCATGAGCTGCGCGTCAATGACCGGGTGATTGTCACCGAGCACCTCAAATCCAAACTGGTGGAACATCCGATACCGACCGGCCTGGGGCCTGTCATAGCGGAAAAAAGGGCCGACATAGTAGAGCTTCACCGGCTGGGGACGATTGAGCATACCGTGCTCAATGTATGCCCGGACCACGCTCGCTGTCCCCTCGGGGCGGAGCGCGACGGCATCGCCATGCTTGTCCGCAAACGAATACAACTCTTTTTCGACGATATCGGTCTCCTTGCCGACTGATCGAGTAAATAGCTGCTCCTCTTCCAGCAGGGGCGTGTCGATCCGGCCAAAACTAAAGGTGCGCGCCAGGGCGTCGACGCGATTGCGAATATAATCCCAGTAATGCTGCTCCTCCGGCAGGATATCTTTCATGCCCCGCAGGAGCTGAGGCGTTTTCTTAGACTTGTCGGATTTCTTGGGCATACGGTAGATAAAATAATTACGTCGTTTGGTATTGGGGAGGGGTGAAGTGCTGGAACGTGCTAAACGGCCATACTCTGAGCCAGGCTCGACCCACGATGTCACTCTCTGGCAATGGCCCAAAGCTCCGTGAATCCAAGCTCACCGGACGATTGTCCCCCATCACATAATACTGATCCCCACCCAGCGTCACTTCTTTGTTACCATTCGTTACGATAGTATCGAAAAGATATGGTTCATCCAGAGTAAACCCGTCTGGATTGGCCTCATTTTTTATCATGACATGGCCGTCCTGGATGATCACTGTCTCATGAGGCAGGCCGATGATGCGCTTGATGAGAAATTCACCGCTGATCTTCGGATCTTTGACCACGACCACTTCTCCCCGCTGCGGATCATTAAACCGATAGGTGATTTCATCGATGATCAGGTATTGATTGTCATGGAAATTCGGCTCCATTGACGCGCCGCGCACATAGAATGGTTGAAATAGAAAATACCGGACCGGGATGATGATCACCACCGCGATCACGACGATCTTTACCAATTCAATAAAAAATCCCCGCGGTGACTGGGCGTAGGAGGGTACTTTTTTCTCCTCTTCCTTCGGGGCGTCAGGCTCGTTCGATGTTTTTTCGGGTGTAATTTTCATAATGTTTTTCTCTGGGGCCACTCATTATATATACAGAATATATGAGCAGTCGTTTTTTTAGCTAAGATTACCCCAATTGCCATCCATTCTACTCCAAAAAAGGGCGTTTGTAAAGGTTGATACGCCTGGACTGCAAAGGAAAATTCGATTTCAATCTGGTGGGGGATAGTGAAAAAAGTTCGAACCTTTTGCCGGTATGCGCTGCCTTAGGTAAGGCGTTTTTTCAGTTTGGTGATTTCAACTATCGCCTGATTGCAAATGATTAGCAATTATGTTCGAACCTCTATAGACAACCACTCTGATTCATCCAGTTGACTAACAAGCTCTCTCTGGAGTAAGCTAATTTAACCACAAAAAATAAAGACAGCTTTTTAACCCCACAATAGGAGGAAATAGAAATGGAACAGTGGCAATTAGTAGCTTTGCTAATTGTGTATGCGCTCATGGGCATACTGATGATCTGGCACAAGTGGTTCAGAAAGGCGAAGCCCGACACCCGACAACCCAACGGTTGGCGGGTTAAGGTCAAGAAGGGAGTGTACGATCGTTATGACACAAACTTCTCGTGCCGCAAAAAGAATGTCTCCTGGCGAACATGGTTCCGATCGTGGTTTAGTGGCTGGTATGGTGATATCCGAGCGCCCGAACCATATACGCGTATCGACACGTATTATGTACCAGACGAACTGGTGATTGATACGGAAAAGAACGGTATACGGTTCTATCGTCATCAGGATGATACCACCACCATTGTAACCGTCCGCCAGGAAGAAATTCATTTGATTGAGCGGCGGTACATCGACCATCCGGCTTACTATCTTGATCCCCGTGTTCCCCGGAGCGATTGTGCGATTGTGACCACGGTGACCGCGGAGTCTCCTGCCGAAGCAGCCGATTGGCTGCCCATGTTTCGGCAGTACCGGTTTGGATGGCTGGAGAGGTTCTGGATAGGGAAGCTGCTGTCAAAGATGTACAGTCGCTGGACGCCCACCATGCAGCACCTACTGGAGAATAATCCGGCGCTGCGTCGGAGAATGAATGTGCGGTACATCCAACCCGCCGCTCAACTTCTTTCCAGGGCTCAGTCCCAGGTCGGTCTTGCGCGCCTACTGACCAATCTCCGGGTATTACTCCGCTACGCCGCTGGGGTCGGAGAACTCCGGATTGCATACGCGCTACAGTAAGAAGCCCACCCGGGCAATAAACATAGCCCCTCACTCACTGAGTGGGGGTGCTTTTATTATCACACTTAGACCATCAACATCTCTTCAAAAAAGAAATGTTCGAACCTCAAATTCGCTGCTGAGATTAGCAGCAGGATGGGCGTGAAAAAGTAGACTGTCTGTCTGGTGGGCGCGATAGGAGTCGAACCTATGACCTTACGAATGTGAATCGTACGCTCTGGTTCGGGGCAGCGATGAATGCTCCTCATAGTCGCATCCATCGGCGTTCGCTTCATCGTCTTACTCTTCGCTCACTGCTGCCCGTCATCGCCGATGGCGATGACCCACCTGAGCTATGACAGTGGTGGGTGATTCAGGATTCGAACCTGAGACCTTACGAATGTGAATCGTACGCTCTAACCAACTGAGCTAATCACCCCTACTACTGGGGCCCCCGCGAGCTGCTACCGCGACGCTGAAGTGCGCACAAATCGTAGCAGTGAGCGCAGTGTAACGAGCAAGCTGCGTGACGATGCGGAGCATGCAGCGGCGCGGAAAGCGGAACCGTTGCGCCGGGTGGAGCGGAGTCAATGC
>JAXDBW010000035.1:0-5797 GCA_034678405.1 Patescibacteria group bacterium
ACCCGCGCGCGCGATGGCGTTTTCTTCACCTCAGCTGATGACTATGGTGGCACGCGGAAGAAGAAGCTCTCACGATTTTTGACCGAGCTTGGATTTGAGCGGAAAGAAGGTACTGAGGAGATTGACATAGCGGAGCGGTTGACCCCGCCACCCGAGGCACAGCGCAGTATCAAAGAGGTGGACTATCTCCGTGAGGCTATCCCGGAGAAGGCGAGCTACACCCAGCTGAAAGCATTTGAAACCTGCCCAAAGCAGTATAAGTACGCGCATATACTTCGCGTGCCAGTTGAGGGGCGGTTTACCTTCAGCTTCGGGAAGTCAATGCACAATACGCTCTTTCATTTCTTTACCCTGGTGCAGGAGCGGACGGGTACTGTGCAGACCGACCTCTTTGGCAAGCAAACGAAAGATCAGGGACCGGCAGTGTCACTGGAAGAGCTCATAAATCTCTATGACCAGGAGTGGATCGATGAATGGTACCTGTCGAAGGAGCATCGGGAGGAATACTATGCCAAAGGCAAAGAATCGCTGAAGGATTTCTATGCCGAGCACAAAGATCGCATGCCCATACCGCTGCATCTCGAGCAGCCATTTCATTTGAAACTGGGAGACTATACATTTAAGGGCGTGGTGGATCGTATCGATCCCATGGGCAGTGACCAGAAGTCAGTCGAAATCATCGACTACAAGACCGGCCGTATCCCGAAAGGAAACAAATTAACGCCGAGCGATAAAGAGCAGCTGATGATTTATGACCTAGCTGTCCGGGAGGTATTTAATCTCGAGCCGGCAGTACTGTCATACTATTACCTAGAGAATAATACTAAACTGTCATTCACTCCCGACAAAGAAGATCTGGAGAAGCTAAAGAAAAGCTTGGCCGAACAAATTGCCAAGATTCATCAGAGCGATTTTGCGGCTACGCCGGGCTTCTGGTGTAATAACTGTGATTTTCGGGATATTTGCGAAGATCGCTGGAATGGGTAACATTGTAATTATCAATTTACAAATTCCAATTTTTCAAGTTCAATCATGAAAATTATATGAAGAAAATATATTCACTAGCCATTTTAGTTGTCATCCTTATTGCCGTAGGAATAATTTTAGCTAATAAAGAGTCGCCGGATACAAATCAAAATCTTCTAGGCTACTTTCTGCATCATATTAGTACTAAGGAGTGCCACATTCAAAATCAAGAATATAAGACTGAAACAAAATTAGGATATAATGAAGATTGTGTAAGGAAAATCTGTGAAGAAAAGCATAGCGGCAATTCAGAGAGAGTGGAAGGTTGCTTAAATTCAACTGGACTTGGAGGTACCTTAAACTCTTTTACTTTCGGCGAATGCGATCAGGAAGTTTTTGAATTCCAGGTTCCTCAGTACGCGGAATTGAGCGGTGAACAGCGAAGGGAGTTTTATTTGGGAATGCCGATACTAAAGGAATCATGTCCAAGTGGGTATGAGTCACTGTAAAGAGTTGATAATTAATAAATGGTGATGGCCACTAAACTCGGCGACTTACTCAACTACAGCGTCAACAAAGCAGGCATCGGCCAGCAAGTGTCGGCAGCACAGATCTGCACGGCTTTTGATCGGCTGATTATTGCAGCGTACCCAAAAATTAAAGGTCAAGCCCAGGCAAAATTCGTAAAAAACGGCACGCTGACCGTCGCTGTCCTGAGTCCGATTATCGGTCAGGAAATCAAATTGCACGAGCGAGATATCCTGGAAAATCTCCAAAAAAAGTTCGGGAAAAAAGCTGTCTCGAGACTCCGTTTTCTAGTCTAAAATATTAGCTAAGGTTAGCACAAAAATAATACCCCCCGATCACTTGTAAATAGGGTATTTTTTTGGTATAATCGGGGTAGGCTATAGACGCCCATTTTTTATCAACAGGAGCGAACATGTCACTCAAAAAGTACCTCATCATCATGACCTCTGCCACGCTGGTGTCCTGGATTGCCTGGCTATTTGTCTTCTTTTTTATCAATCCAGACGAGGCGGGATTTGTGGGATTTGCGCTGTTCTACATCAGCTTATTCTTTGCGCTGGTGGGTACGTTCTCACTGTTCGGTTTTTTCATCCGGGTGTGGTTTACGAAAGAAGAGGTTATTTTCCGGCATCTCGGGGTGGCTACTCGGCAGTCGTTTTTCTTCTCGATCCTCATGGTGTCTGCGCTGATGCTCCAGGGGGCTGATTTATTGACCTGGTGGTCAGTGCCACTCCTCGTTATTTTCCTTACGTTATTAGAATTTTTCTTCATTACCCGGCGGCAGCCCCGTCGCGGCTAACCAATCATGCGCCAAGAACTCCAACATATTAAACACGAAGCCTTGACCGCGCTTTCTCGCGTATCAAGCAACAATGAACTCAAGCAGTTTGAGATTGATTATTTAGGGCGCAAAGGCAAGCTCTCCGTCACGCTCCGAAAGCTCAAAGACGTGCCGAAACACGAACGACCGGCCATTGGCCAGTTTGCTAATGAGATCAAGGCTGAGCTCGAGCATGCCATGGCCAAAGCCGCGCGCAGACTCCAAGAGCAGAAACTCCACGCGCCCGTGATCGACCTGACCTGGCCGGGCGCCGAGCATCCCATCGGACATTTGCATCCCATCTCGAAATTCCTGGCTGAAGTGGTTGATATCTTTACCAGTATGGGGTTTGCGGTCGTGGACGGTCCGGAGATCGAGACGCCGGAGAATAATTTCGACAAACTGAATATCCCGAAGAATCATCCCGCTCGTGACGCCTGGGACACGTTTTATGTCGAGGGCGGCCTACTGCTGCGCACGCATACGTCACCAGTACAGATCCGCGCTATGCAAAAGATGCGTCCTCCCGTACGGCTGATCGCACCCGGCCGGGTATTCCGCCACGAAGCGACGGATGCCAGCCATGAATCGACATTCTATCAGTGTGAGGGCTTAGTGATTGACCGTGACATCACGGTCGCCAACCTCATCGGCACGCTCGACCAAGTATTGAAATCTATCTTTGGCAAAAAAGTAAAAACGCGGGTCCGACCAGAATTCTATCCGTTCGTCGAGCCGGGCATGGATATCGACATGTCCTGTCTGATCTGTGATGGCGCTGGCTGCTCGGTCTGCAAACAGCGCGGGTGGCTGGAGATGCTGGGGTCGGGTATGGTGCATCCGCAGGTCCTGAAAAATATGAATATCGATCCGGAGAAATACTCGGGTTTCGCCTTTGGCATGGGCATTGATCGGCTGATGATGCTCCGACACGGGATCAATGACATCCGCCTGTCCTACAGCGGAGATTTACGTTTCTTAGAGCAGCTTTAGTCTGTAACTATTAATTCTATTTTACAATAATCCAAAGATAGTCATGCTGAACTCGATTCAGCATCTCCATTACATTCAGATCATTGTTGATGGAGATTCCGGATCCAGTCCGGAATGACAAATGCGAAGACAGTATATGAATATATCCCTGAAGTGGCTCAAAACCTACGTACCGGTGAAACACGCGGCGGCCAAAGTCGCCGAGGTGCTGACCTTTGGCGGATTTGAGGTGGAGTCAATCCAGGAGCCGGCTAAGGCGCTGCAGGGCCTCGTCGTCGGGCAGATCAAAACCATCGTGGATCATGCAGAAGCTGACCGACTCTCTGTCTGTACTGTCGACATCGGGAAAAAAGCCAAGCAGCAGATCGTCTGCGGCGCGAAGAATATCAAACCCGGGGACAAAGTGCCCGTCGCCTTGCCGGGGATGACACTACCCGGCGGTTTGACTATCGAGGAGCGCAAGATCCGCGGGACGGAGTCAGCTGGCATGCTCTGTGCCGAGGACGAGCTTGGGCTCGGCGATGATCACAGTGGCATCCTGATCCTCGATCCCAAAGCCCGTATCGGTCAGCCAGTGGCGACAGCTCTCGGCCTCAATGATTCAGTCCTCGACGTGACAGTCTCACCGCAGCGGGCGGATGCGCAGTCAATGATCGGTCTCGCCCGAGAATATGCCGCCCTGACGAATCAAACGTTCAAAGAACCCAAAGTGGCGGTCACCGAGAGTAAACACAAGATCAGCGCCTATCTGAAAGTACGCGTGGCTGACTACAATCTCTGTCCGAAATACACCGCCCGGGTGATCCGTGGGGTAACGGTGGGCCCGTCGCCAGCCTGGTTGCAATCGAGACTCCGCGCGGCCGGGCACACACCTATTAATAATATTGTGGACGTGACAAACTTTGTTTTGCTGGAGTACGGCCAACCCCTCCACGCCTTTGACGCGAAGAAGATCGAGGGTGACCGGATCGTCGTGAAAAAAGCTGGCCGCAAACAATCATTCGACACGCTCGATCATGAGACACGCGAGATTACGAGCGATATGCTGATGATCTGGGATGCCAAGCAGCCCATCGCCATCGCGGGAGTGATAGGCGGTGAGCACTCAGCTATTTCTGAAAAAACGACTGATATTATCCTCGAGTCAGCGATATTTAAACCGCTCTCTATCCGGAAGACACGCCAGAAGCTCGGACTCGTGACTGATGCTTCGCTGAAATTCGAACGGGGGATCTGGTGGGGATTACCGGAGCGGGCTCTGGATCGCGCCGCTGAGCTCATTGCCGAAACCGCGGGTGGCACTATCGCCGCTGGTAGTATCGTGGTGACCAAACCAAAAACCACTCACAAACCGACAGTGCTGACCGTCTCCCCGAAGGCCATGACCGATGTGATTGGCGCGAAACTCTCCACTGCCACCATTGTTCGCTATCTGACGAAACTCTCCTTCACCGTAGAAAAGCTCGATGATGATCGGCTCCGCCTGACCGTCCCGGAATGGCGGATGGATATCCATGTGATGGCGGATGTCGTCGAAGAGATCGGCCGGATGTACGGGTGGAATAAGCTGAAACCCCGACCCATCGCAGCGGACATCGCTCCGACAGAGCTACTGACTTCGTTCCAATGGGAGCGGAAGATCCGTCGTGCCCTCGCCGCCTGTGGCATGACCGAGATGATGAACTACTCATTCTACGGAGAGAATCTCTTCACCCAGTTTGGCTGGAAACCGGAGGATCACTACCGCATCGAGAATCCAATGAACAAAGAGCAGGAGTATATGCGGATCAGTCTCGTGCCTGGGCTGTATGTCACGGTGCTGAAACTCTACCAGCAGCAACCCCAGCTGGCACTATTCGAAGTGGGACGGGTCTTCTATCGGACGAAGAAAGCTGAACCGGATGAGCATCGCATGGCGGCGGGTATCATCTATGACCGCCAGGCGAAGCGGGGCGATCAGCGGCCGATCCGTCAGCTGCAGGGGATCATCCGAGCGCTGGTGAGGCAACTCGGCGTGACATTTGAGTCGTTATCATTCTCCGTGAATTCGGATGACGCCCAGGTGGTTGATATTGAGATCGACGGCCACGTCGTCGGCTGGTATGGGTGGCTCATCCAGCATGAGGAAAAGCTCGGCCAACCACCGGTATGGTTTGAGGTCGATATTGATAAACTCGTCGATGGCGCGCAGTTAGTTCGTCGCTTCACCCCGATCCCGGAGCATCCGGCGGTGGTGCGTGATATGACCTTTCAGATGCCGGTGCGGACATCATTTTTCAGTGTGCGAGACGCCACCCGGCAGGTGAGTGAGCTCATCACTGATGTCGCAGCCCGTGATCTCTATCCACTCGATGATGAACATCGCAAAGCGACAATCCGCATTACGTACCAGGCAGCCGATCGGACGCTCCATACGCATGAAGTGAATGCCATCGAAAAGAAAATACTTACCATGATGACTAATAAATTTAACGCAACGCTCGACACCTA
>JAXDBW010000036.1:0-3056 GCA_034678405.1 Patescibacteria group bacterium
AGTATATGATTTTGGGACGGCGGAGCGACATGGAATCTACCGCGATATTCCTTATGCGTATTCTCGAGATGGTTCCTCGTATAAAGTCCGCTTGTCAATTGATGCAGTGACTAATGAATCGGGTGACAATTATCAATACAGTACTTCCCGCAGTGATGGGGAGCTGCACGTGAAAATTGGCAACCCTGATATGACTATTACCGGGATACATACGTACGTCATCAATTACACCGTCGTTCGGGGCATCAATTATTTCGATAATCATGATGAGCTCTACTGGAAGGTGACTGGTAATGGATGGGGAGTGGGTATTGATGAAGCGTCGATGACCGTACAGCTTCCCCAAAGTTTGACCGCTGATGAGCGTTTGGCCGAGTGTTTTACTGGGGCAGAGGGTTCTACTGATCGATTTTGTACTATTGATAGCAGTGACGAGCACCTGACTACCTATAGCACTGATACGATCCTCGGGCCATATGAGGGATTAACAGTCGTCTTGGGCTGGCCAAAAGGGATTACCGCCCAGCCTGACGCGTGGCAGCGGATAGCCTGGTTTCTCGCAGACAATTGGTATGTCGCCATTCCATTTGTCATTATTCTGGGTATGCTCGGCATCTGGTACACCCGTGGCCGTGATCCGCAGGGCCGTGGCACCATTATCCCGCAGTACGATGCTCCGGATGATATGTCAGCGGGAATCGTCGGTACGGTCGTGGACGAACGCGCCGACCTCAGAGACATATCCGCGACGATAATCCAGCTCGCCGTGAAAGGATATCTCACCATCACTCGAATCGAAAAGAAAAAGTTGATCGGGAGCAGCGCCGACTATGAATTTACGAAGAAAAAAGAGCCAGATTCTTCTCTGGATGTGCATGAGACAAAGGTGCTGGAAGCAGTATTTGGCTCTAGCCCCACAAAAAAAATGAGTGCCCTCAAGAATAAATTATATAAAGATTTACCAGAGATTAAGAAAGCGATGTATCAGCGTGTGGTTGAGCTCGGATATTTCCCAACCAATCCCGATCGAGTCCGGTTGTTGTATTCAGGATTTGGTATTGCATTTGTCATTTTTGCCTTCAGTTTCGTGATCGGAGCAAACGTTGCTGCTGGCATCATGACCGCTGTTGCGGGGTTTGCCGCTATTGTGATAGCACAGGTGATGCCACGCAAAACAAAAAAGGGCGTAGAAGCAAAGGAGCACATCCTCGGATTAAAGTGGTTTCTCTCAGTGACTGAAAAAGAACGGCTGAAATTTCATAATGCACCTGAGAAATCACCTAAGGAGTTTGAGCAGTTTCTCCCGTATGCCATGGCGCTCCAGGTAGAGCAACAGTGGGCAGAACAATTCAAGGATATGTATCGGACCCCACCGGAGTGGTATGACGGGGGATCAGCAACTGCGTTTAATGCCATTCTCTTTACCAGTGCGATGAGTGATTTATCGAAGAACTTCAGCTCCGTCGCAACCTCCAAGCCATCCAGTGCTGGATCCGGCGGCTCGGGCTTTGGTGGTGGAGGGTTCTCCGGTGGTGGCTTTGGCGGTGGCGGTGGCGGGAGCTGGTAAGGGGGAGCGGTTGCCTTTTATATGATCAAACTAGGATATTCACTCGGTGAATCGAAAGCGCAGTATACGCTATCGCAGCGCATCGATATTCTTTTAGCTTTGGAGCAGGACGCTGTAGAAATAAGCTATGTGGCTGCGGACAGACTCAAAGAAAAGCTCCAAGAAAAAGATGTACAGGCAATTCAGCAATTTGACTATATTTCGATTCATGCGCCAGCCCTCCTTTTTGCGGAGCCAAAAACCTGGATACGCTACCCCAGTGAAAAGGGAGAGCGGGCAATACAGAGCGTTATTGAGATCGCCGATGCAGTTCATGCCGACACTATACTGTTCCATCCCGACTCAGTAGATGATTTCAAATGGATACATAATCGAGTCGGTAGCCGTTTGGCGTTCGAAAACATGGATGTCCAAAAGAAATTTGGCAAAACAATTGCAGACTTGGAGAAAGTATTTGCATTGGCCCCAAAGGCAAAATGGGTTTGTGATGTAAATCATATTTATACCCTCGATCGGACGATGAAAGTATCTGGTGAATTTCATAAACATTTCGGTGATCGGCTGTGCCACTATCATGTGAGTGGTTATGGGGGGTGGCATGACGCTCTGCACATCTCACAAGAAGATGTAATCCTAGAGGGGATTTTGGACCGCGCAAAGCCGATTATCGATGAGGGTAGAGCACTTCGCAATGGTTGCGAATCATTGGAAAAAGAGCATCAATATATTTTAGAAAGAATGAAATAAAATCTTATGGTCTATTCTTGACACCAAGGCTGCTTTGCGATAGACTCAAATGCTGGAAACAGCACCTTATCAAGATAACTACGGTGGATGGAATCCCCGGCCGAAATAATTCACTAACGTGACGGCCATGGATTTCTCACCTCAATTCATGGCCCTTTTTGGCGGTGCTATACTGCTTCTGTCCCTACAACGGAAGCGGACATCCCGAAAAAGGGTCCGTGGCATGGTAGCTATATCAGCCCTCGTTATCGAGATGCTGGTACTACTCGTCGGCTTATCGACGTTCCTCGTCGGATTAGTTCGACTCATGCCATAAGATATCAAGAGGTCTGCCCGCGCGGACCTCTTTTTTTTATTGTCAGTTATCAGTCGAGCTGGTACAATACTCTATATATGATAGATGTCACTATAGTATCCGTGGGGACGATCAAGGAATCGTATTGGCAGGAGGCCGTTGATGAATATCTTAAACGACTGAACCCGCATGCCAAGGTACAGACAGTCGAGGTTCCCGAGGAAAAAATAACCGCGGTCACTGACCGTGACCGGATCATAGCCAAAGAGGCAGAACGTATCCTTAAGGCAATTCCGACTGATACCTTTGTCGTATCGCTCGACCGGGCAGGGAAACTGTATAGCTCGCGGGAGTGGGCTGACCAGCTCGACGATTGGACTCGGTTCGGCAAGAAGCTTACCTTTGTCATTGGGGGGCCGCTCGGTCTCGATCCAAGCGTACTTCAGA
>JAXDBW010000037.1:0-2560 GCA_034678405.1 Patescibacteria group bacterium
ATTATCAGAGGCATTCGTTCATAATGGGGTAAATCTCTTAATGGTGTAAATTATCAATATAATTTACGATATATCGCCGTGTAACCTGTCGTCGTCAAACGATATATACCAATACTCGCCACGAGTCTTTTTATCGCAAGAACAATCATATCCATGAACCTTGCATCGCCACGTAGTCCATGGTAACTGAAAATGGGGCACTTTTCATATCGGTAGAACAAGGCTTCGCGACGGAATTGACTTACATATCTGCGGGTGCTGGATAATTCATTAGGGCCGGGTGTGAGATACTTATCAAGCACAGCAACAGGATAGGGTCGAACGTGAGACAAGTCGTTGTAGAATCCTTCCCATAATGTTGGTGTGCTGAGAACAAGGACTCCTTGGACGGTTAATGTACGGTTGATTTCTTGCAGCAGCATGTAAAGTTCCTGTGGCTGCAAATGTTCTATCATATGGCTGCAGTGTATAAATTCTATCTGCCCGTCATCGAAGGGTAGTCTTGCGGGTGCCTGATATATCAGCGCATTATAGCCTTGTATCTTCAATTTCTCAACGGTATCGGGGTTACCATCAAGATAATACGTGACAGCCATGGGATTTTTTTGTTGGACCTGAGAAGCAAAATCGCTGAAACCACACCCGACATCAACTACCGTTATCGAGCCTTCCTGCAGATACTGAAGTCCCAGCGAGAAAGATATTAACCTACAGTTGATCATCGGGTAATTCTCAATATCTTGACGATTCGCTTTCCATCGGTTGAACCACCCACTGTTCATATCGTCACCTTTCCTCCACTATTTCCCACTGGCATCGGGGGAGGAAATACCCATCGGTACGCGATGGTGGTATTCTTCCAGTTCCATAATAATCGAACTCGATCACTGTGAAGCTCAGAGCTGGATCTATTCGATCTTCCTGACCACTGACCGATGCTAGTCCTACGACAAGCGTGTACTGGCCGGGCATGAGGTTGCACTCATTCCACAAACAGGATAGGATGACTTTACCATTTACATTTAGGGTGCCTGCTAACTGGTCCCTCGTATGAAAGGTCACCACACGCTGTCCCATGAAGTTGTAAACGTGCAGCCCCACGATTACATGTGATAAGGCTTGCTCCGATTCAAGAACAACTTTGAAAACGATGGGTTCCCCAAGAGCAAAAGTGTTTCTTGGCGAGTTGTCAACAGAAGCAAGTGTAATCCGCCGGATGATTGGAACGTACTTGGTTAAGCGTGAAGAATGGCTCGATGTGTCCAAATCGGCCATCACAACACTATGTTGTTTCCTGGCATAATTACTGATTGCGTCTTTAGCTGGTCCTTGGAAACCGATGTTTCCTTGCTCAAGGACAACACCCCGCTTACACAATGCATTAACGGCTGTCATGTTGTGGCTGACAAACAACACGGTTCGGCCGTCGTGTGCCACATCCCCCATTTTCCCTAAACACTTCTTCTGAAATTCCGCATCTCCCACAGCCAAAACCTCATCTACGACTAGGATTTCTGGCTCCAGATGGGCTGCTACCGCAAATGCAAGGCGTACATACATTCCGCTACTATAGCGTTTGACTGGTGTGTCGAGGAATTTGTCGATTTCGGCAAATGCGACAATCTCATCAAATTTAGTTTTTATCTCTTTTCTTGTCATTCCTAGTATCGTACCATTTAAGTAAATGTTTTCTCGCCCTGTAAGTTCAGGATGAAAACCGGTGCCTACTTCCAGCAAACTTGCTACTCGCCCCTTTATTGCTACACGCCCTGTCGAAGGTTCTGTAATACGGCTCAAGATTTTCAATAATGTACTTTTCCCAGCCCCATTTCGGCCAATTATGCCAACAACCTCACCTCGATGAATGTCAAAACTCACATCCTTAAGCGCCCAAACCTCTTCCAATTCGTCACCGTAGATAATAGGCTTTCCCTTTACCAAGTCCTTCGTTTTAGACCAGATGGTTTGAGCATGATTTGTGATCACATCACGCAAAGCTAAATATGTATGATTGTCTATTTGATGACCAATCACATATTTTTTTCCGAGATGTTCAGCTTTTATAACTATGTCGGACATCAGTTTTCTATATTACATCGGCGAATGTTTTTTCGGTTTTTCGAAAGTGAAATAGGCCCACGAAAAAGAAGAATGCAATGATTATAAGGCTCAAAAAGAAACCAGGTAAGTAGATAGCACTTTGAGTTCCTAGGATGCACCATCGAAAGCCGTCGATCACTCCAACGGCTGGATTAAGGCTATATAACAATTGCCATTTTTCCGGAATGATTTTACTACTAAATCCTACTGGTGAAATATATAGACCGAACTGCACAACAAACGGAATGACGTATCTGAAATCACGGTATTTTACGTTAAGTGATGCAACCCATAAACCAGGGCCAAGGCTGGCTAATAAGGCTAAGATTATGAAAATAGGTAACAAAGTGATCTGCCAGCCAGGCATAAATTGATAATAAACCATTATTCCAATCAGTATGATAAAACTTATAAAGAAATCTATAAATGCTGTCACCAGGGTTGCCATGGGAATGATTAT
>JAXDBW010000038.1:0-3659 GCA_034678405.1 Patescibacteria group bacterium
GCATCCATCAGCCAGAGACCGACCATCAGCGTGTATGCGACTGGGTGGTAGGCTTGGTTGATATGATGATAGGCGCCCCAGGTGTAGATGCCGAGCAAGGCAAAGGTGATGCCTTTGACCGTGAATGACTGACGGCAGACCCGAGAAAACGCGAGCATTGTTTGGGGCGACGTCGGCATACTATTCGTGCGTGTGATTATTTTTCTTATAGGCGTAGAGGTGCGTACACTCATACCCGCCCGACCCGGCGACCCCATCGGCCCGGAGAATATTCACGAGAAAATCCTGTAGGTCTTTGGCTACGCCGGCGTTGCTGCAGGTGAAACTAATGCAGGGGTCCACCTCGGGATTGACGTGATGCCGAGTCCACTCAGCCTCAGGCTGGCTGCTCACGCCGACATACCAATCAGTGAAGTGCCCTCCGTAGGATTGGACATAGGCATCGAGTTCAGCAAAAATAGTTTCTTTTGATTTCAGCATAGGTGCGATTATCTGGGTCATGATTAGAATATTATATGGATCAAGATAAAGGACAGAATAATACTCAGGGTGGTAATGCTTACTCCGGTAGTCCATGGTTTGCTCAATCGGAACAGTACAAAGAGGCTCGTACCCATGATGGCTAGAGTGATGAGTGTGCCGGCACATGCCAACACCGCATGAGCACTACCATCGAGCGACACACGACTGGGCGTATACAATGCATGCAGACTCTCGTAGCTAACGAGTAAAAAAACGATGCCAGCTCGATGCTTGATATGGCGAGAATGAAATTAAAGTACCGGCGGGAAGGTCGTAAAGCCATGAGTATAGGCTAGCATAGTCAACCTTAAGAAAAGTTAAAATAATTCTAAAGAAATTCTAAAGACAATTAAAAACACCTGCTTGGCTCAAAGCCAGGCAGGCATCGTATGATTCACAACCCTCGTGCGTCTAGTGCGAGGATTCGATCTTTTTAGCCCTTCGCGTGCGCGTCGCCCGTGGACATCCCCGATGGGACAGTGCATGCTCACCGATGTGAGCTCCACATCCTAGGGGGCATTGCCCACTCGGATTGCGCGGCGCGGTGTGAAGCGGTGCTTCTGATTTCTGCGGAGTGCTGCTCTGCGGTTTGCTAAAATCAATCACGGTGGTACCTCCTTGTAGGACCTGTATTCGGTAAAAGAGTTGTGTTCGTGTACACTTAGACACATCCCGTATCTAAGTTATCCCCAAGTCTACTCCTATTGATATTAATTGTCAATAGCTACGAAAAACCGGCGCTTTGGGATGGGGTACCGTAGCGCCGGTTTCCATGAAAGGGGTGAATTGTTAAGTATGCACCGTTAGAATCTGGGGTGCATGCCCATGCCCTCAGGGCCTGGGCCCATACCACGGCCTTCGTGGTTTTCGATGTGATCCAGTCGTTCTTGCATCTGGTCAGCTGTGATGTCACCGCTATCGACGAGTGACTGGAGATGTTCGGTGGCGTGGGTCAGTCGCTCCTGCTGTCTCATGCTCTGGAGCTCGGTATGCGAGATGCCCTTCTCATCCAGGAGCTGCGCAAATGTCTTGTTCTGAAGCTCAGCTTGTAAATCATCGACGCTCATACCGAGGAGGTCTGCTTGCTCTTGGAGTCGTTCTGCCTGGTGAGCCTCATAGAGCTGTTCATGAGTGATGCCCTGCTCATCGAGAATTTCCGGCATGGTTTTGGTCTGGAGCTCTGTCTGCAGTTCATCAGTGGCCATGCCGAGGAGCTGTGCCTGTTCGTCGATTCTCGGTCCGCCGAACCCGAGTCCATGCGCCGCAGCGACTGTGCCGCCAACGAGGGCGAAGGCCGTCAGGCCGAGAATCGTCGCGAATAGGTACTTTTTCATTAGCGTGTCCTATGTTGGTTAGTGACTTAGAGTGGCTCGAGTGAGCCTGTCGACCGTTATCCGTATGTTCATACGCATTGATGGTGCTTTTATTTCATTACTTTGACGGCACCAAAAAAGGCCGCCACACTCCTAGCCTCGGCTTGGAAAAAAGTCTAGTAACTATTGATATGATGCGGAATCCTCGGCAGCATGCCTCCGTGGACGCCTGGGCCAGAGAATAAGGGATAGACATGGTCCGCCACAAAGATATATGCCTGATCAGTCCCCGCCATACCCGTCACCCGGACAAACGTCCCAACCTCAGGATTAAACCTGAATGGTTCGACATAATTAGTGCCTCGCCGCACCACCCAGACGGTCCCGTCAAATCCCTCAAGCTGAAATAACGTCATACCATTGCCAAGCTCGACGACTTCACCGGCCAGCAATCCCCGCTCGGGCTGGGTCCAGGTCTCGAGTCGTTGCTCGTGAATCCGCCCTACCCAGGGCATCTGACCATACACAAACTGTTCTACCTGCGGCGCCAGACCAACGGCATACATGATGCCACCAAGCCCGAAACTAATGAGGATACTGCCAGTCACTATCCAATATGCGTGATATTTATACGCTCCACTGGTGTGCCGAGCATTATAGTACGCGAGGAAAATAAAGAGTGCGAGCACCACGAGCCATACCACGGGTAACGTATTGAAGAGATGCTCAAGCGGCGTCCGTTCGAGTTGCTCCAGTATCTCCCAGTCATTATTCACCAGGCGGAACAGCATCACGCTAAAGGCGACGCTCCCCAGGAGCACCGAAAATCCGGCCGCCGCCCAGATAACCCAGCGCTGAAGTAAAAATTGCCAGCGAGGTTTCGGCGCGATGTGCCGCTCCTTAATAGCGGATAATACTTTGTCAGTTAATTGGTTCATAATTCTATTCCCTCGTCGGTCATCAGGGTCCGCAGCTGCTTTTTCGCACGATTGATTAATGTGCCGACGGTCCCCACCGGTTTTTTCAAAATATCAGATATTTCATTGTAATCTTTTTCTTCAAAATATCTGAGAATCAATACTTCAGCGTATTTCGGGTCGAGTTTCTCGACCAGGCGCTGCATCACCTCACCATCCAGGCGCTCAGCGACTGATTCATGGAGGTCGTGATCATCGTGCACCATCGCCAAAAACTGCTCAGCTCCCTCGCCGCCGACCAGCTGGACCCGTGCGGTAACTTTGCGATGATGACTGATCACAGCGTTACGAGTAATACGGTATATCCACGAAGAAAATTTCAGGGATGGGTTAAATCCGTTGAGATTGCGATAGGCGTTGATAAATACTTCCTGAAGGATATCTTCGGCGTCTTCGGGCGATACACCTGAGATACGTCGGATAAATCTGAGAAGTCGTGCTTCGTACCGCTGCATCAAACAACTATACCAATCCCCATCGGAAAGTGTTAAGTGTACAAGCTCAGTATCGGATTTGTCGGCGCAGGGATGCGGACTTTGCATAAAAACACGCGTATTACAAGTAATACGCAGTATAGCACGTTTTCCTTTCGAGAATCTAAAAATCAGCCACTTCCTGCCACTGACTGACGGTGAGCTGCGGCTGGACTTCCACCACGGTCACTACTACTTTCCGCACGAGCGTGTCCACGGTACCTGACGTCTGAATCGTGCGGTTGGTATTGCCACTGCCGCCGATAGCGAGGATATCACATGAGCCTGAGCCGAAGCTCAGCGTCTCACTTCCACTATATCCGGTACTTTGCCGCAGCTCATTGAGCGCGTGCTCCGCACAGGCGTCAGCTAAG
>JAXDBW010000039.1:0-3234 GCA_034678405.1 Patescibacteria group bacterium
CACCATGCGGCCGTTATAATATGTGCTGTTTAGTGAACGGGTTGTCCAGGAATCACCCGCGATGTTATAGACGAGAAAATCCAGGTTGTTTAAATTACCGCGTGGCACAAAAATATTTGTCCCGTCAGCCGCACAGGCGCCACCATAATAAAGGTTGATGCTATCAGCCCCAGCAGGCGCATCAGCTGGATCGCCTGGATCGCCATTTGGGATCCAAGTACACGTGCCATTGTCTGTATCGAGTGTGCAGCGATAGAAGTTTAGAGTATTTGTTGAACGTACTTGATAAATATATTTTGTGCTGTCGATTTCAGCCAAAACCGCGCACCCGCCATTATTCACTGAACCAGGTAAAACTGAGGCTTGCGTTGACCAATTTGTAGTATCGATATCGTATGAGTAATACGTCGTCGTGCCAGCACCCCGCGCTGTGTAGATTGTATGATCACCATCATAGATTAGTTTTGTACCATACCCAACATAATTTGGGGTGTCATCTAGCCTGGTCCACAGATCGGTTGTCGGATCATAACGATAAAAACGGGTAACTGCCTCACCATAGGGTGGGTAGCCAGTTAGCGCGTAGACATAACCATCAATATATATCAGGTCTGAGGTGTAGTACATCCTCATTGGCACATCAGCCAACCGAGTCCAGGTTTGTGTCGAGATGACATATTTATAGAAATCATTGTTATTGCCGCCGCGCGTAATATAAAGGGTATCACTATCATCATAGGCTAAACCGCTATAGTTAAAACCAGCCGAACTCATGCCGTGGGGCATCGTCGGATTACGCCAGCGGTCATTCTCCGCGTCGTAGCTTAAGAAGCTGTTTTCGTTGTACATCCGCAGAGTATAGATGGTGTCGGATGACGTATCGTAAACCATCCCATTCGACGAGCCGTAGTAGTGCGTGGCTGGCAGGTCAGCAAGTTCGGTCCAGGCGTCGGTCAGAATGTCGTATTTTAGGAAATCAGTCGAAGCATAGCCGGCTATGAAATATAGGGATCCGCCGTTGTATACCATGGCTGCGCCATAGCTGGCTTTCGAAGGTGAAGCAGTTGGCGGCGCTGTTAAATAACTCCAGGAATTGGCATTAACATCATAGCGCCAGAAATGATTGGAACCGCCGCCGCGGGTGGCGAAGATACAGCCCGAGGAATCAGCACAGTAAGTGCCATTCGGGATATAGACTAAGGTTCCGCCATAATTTATAGCATAATCCGGCGTAGCCCGATCTGACCACGTATCCGTTGATATTGTATAGCGGTAGAAGTTGGTTTGGTTGCCGCCGCGGGTGGCGAAGAGATAGTCTCCGCTGTTCCAGACCAGACCAGCTCCATACCCGACAGTACCGCTGATCGCCGTCAAAGTGGTCCAGGTGTTGGCATTGACGTCATATCTTTTGAATGTAGTAGAGGCACCGCCCATAGTTGCGAATAAACAGCCGCCATCATCAGTACAGCCAGCAGTAACGCCGTCGGAAACATAAACGATAGCCGACCCATACTGGGCAGTGGCACCGCCGGTATCGGAATTGGCCAATTGAGTCCAGGTTTTTGTAGAAATGGTGTATTTAAAGAAGGCATACGTGTTCACCGAGCGAAGCGCATAAATCGTATCATTTCCATCCCAGGCAATAGAGGTGTCGTTATAAGCTGTTTGGGTGATTGAGGCTGTCGCTGCTGCGCCTGATCCACCGCCACCAGTAAAGGTAACCGTGGGTGCGGAAGTATAATTAGAGCCGCCAGACGTAATAGTGATATTGACGATAGCACCACCGGAAATCGTTGCTGTCGCTGCTGCGCCTGATCCACCACCACCGGTAAAACCAACAGTAGGGGCAGACGAATAGCCGGAGCCGCCAGCCGTAATAACGATACTATTTACAAAATCCGCTCTGCCAAAAGTTGCAGGTAAGTCCATCCAGGTTCCGGGTGAAACCGAATCTAGGGTCATACTTGTGCCAGAGCCTGCCGCCGTATTGATATTTGTTTCACTGGTGCCAGTGGCTTCAAAATCAGCTTGGGCTGTCCAGACTTGCGTCGTGGCTGGTGAGATACCATTGTAGACAAAAGTAAAGCTAGTGGCTGAAGCGGATACATTGCCAGCATTATCCTTGGTTTTAACGAGGAGATAGTAGGCTGTGTCAGCTACCAAATCAGTATTAACCTCGTATGTTGAGCCTGCTTGGTAATAATCTTCGCTAGCCGCCGGATCGTCCTGGTCATCGTCAGACCAGCGGACATAGTATCCGGCTATGCCCGAATGAGCATCAGATGCATCTTCTAGTTTAAAATAGGGATTGGTGTAGTAATACGAGCTGCCACTCGCTAAACCCGCAGTTTCATCCGAATCTGAATAGCCTGAGATGGTTGGATTTGTCGGTGCTGTACCATCTTTTGTGTAGGTTGCAGCCAGATCACTTAAGGTCGGAGTATTAGTGCCGTCGGAAGTAAGCGTAACCTTAATCTGTAAGTACCGTCGGGCCGGTGAAGTAATGGCGGACAAATCCTGGGTTGTTGATTCGCCAGTTGCATCAGTCACTACGGTTTCCCAATCTGACCAGGTAACCTGGTCAGTACTGGTACGTAGGGCAAATGAGATACTTGATGTCCCTGGTGTAGGATGGGTAGCAGTGAGTTGTTCCCAGGCACTTACATATTCGAGGTCTTGAGTGGCCGAAATCCACGTCGCGGAAGAAATATAGTTGTTATTTGACGGTGTAAATCGAGCGATCTGATACGTGGCCATTCCGAACTGGGTATAGAGTATATTATTTGCCGCATCATAGGCGAATGCACTATTATAACCGTTGCGCATAGGGAAATCGGCAGTTCTGGTCCAAGAGTCACCAGTAATATCATAGCGCCACATTCGCGTGTCATAGTTGGATGAAACAACATATATTTGACCACTTTCATCATATACTCGAGAGGCAGTATATACTGTAGCAGTGGGCAAGCCGGTCAGGGCAGTCCAGGTGCCGGCAGTTGTGTCATAACGGTAAAAGTCGCCACGTTGGTTACCGGTTAGAGCGAAAACACAGCCAGTGGCGTCTTCGCAGTCATCACCATTGGGCACCCCGATAACTGCTGCACCGGTATATGCGCGTTGGGGTAAGACCGTCAGGTGGGTCCAGGCACCGCCCGAGTATTTAAAGAAATGATTCGTCCCGGCCGCACTGGTTGCTCCCTTTAATGCATAGACAGTACTGCCGATACAGGTAAT
>JAXDBW010000040.1:0-8490 GCA_034678405.1 Patescibacteria group bacterium
GTCATGAATGCGGGGGCCGAAGATCTCGTTATTACCAATCTGCTCACTTCCTGTGGCTGCACCTCAGCGACACTGACGGTGGATGGACAGGAGGGCCCGCGGTTTGGTATGCACAATAACCCTACGGACTGGTCTGCCACCATATCAGCGGGGGATGAGGCGGTGCTGACAGTATATTATGATCCGACCGTCCACCCTGATCTCCGGGGACCAGTTACGCGGGAGATTACGATATTCTCAAATGACCCGGTTAATTTTCAGCAGCGAGTGAAAATTACATTAGAGCAAGTAGATTAACGAATGACCACATATGCGCAATAAACCAACTCTTGTTTTCATTCTTATTTTTTTCGCCTTGATCACTGGCGTCATCCTCCTTGGAGTAGTAGAGGGGGGCAGCTCATCAGCTGAGACGGAAACAATCAAGCTGGCATTTGACCCTCCCACGTATAATTTCGGGGATGTCCGTCAGGAAGCGGGCACAGTCGAGCATACCGTTACTCTCCGTAATGACGGCGCAACGGCAGTGACGATAACACGACTAGTGACGTCATGTATGTGTACCACGGCCCGTATCACCCTGCAGGGTGAACAAAGTCCATCGTTTGGTATGCATACCACTGGTACTCGCTGGTCGGGAGTGCTGGCGCCAGGAGCGGAGGCGGCGGTGACTATCATGTATGACCCGACCGTCCACCCCGATCTCCGTGGTCCGGTCACCCGTACGATCGATGTGTATGTTGAGGGAGGCGCGGATGCCGTTGCCAGCATGAATATTCGCCTAAATCAAAAGGACTAGCACACCATGCGTACCTATATCATTATCGCTAGCCTGGTGGTGATTCTCGGTATCGCGGGTCTGGCCTGGAGTCAGTATCAGCATGCCGCGCCACCGGCCGACACCACAATCACCGTGGCTGCGGCTCAGCCACAGATAGTCATCCTTGATCCATCCCATGATTTTGGACGTGTGCGCTATGGGGACGTCTCCCATCATACATTTACTATATCAAATACAGGTGCAGCCCCGCTCGTGATTGAGGGCGTTTCTACTTCTTGTGGATGCACCTCAGCTGAAGTGTCGACTACTGACATTCCCGCCGGTGGCAGCGCCGATCTGATAGTGAGCTTTGATCCAGCTGTGCACAAAGACGACACTGATCTGGGGCCACTGACCCGCACCATCTATGTCGATACCAACGATCCCGAGCAACCGGAAGTTGAAGCAAAAATCTATGCCGATGTCTACAAATAGATCACGCCGGCTACTATTACTATTATTATCCTTGGTGGTGTGGCTGGCGGTACCGGCAACTACCCATGCCCACGGTACTACGGATCAGGCTGCCGTCTCAGCCACAGTGTATTTCAATGAAGCGTGTGGAGGGTGCACCGAGTATCTGCGTGATACGCTCGCGCCCGCCCTGGAGCGTCATGGTGTGGGGGACGTTGTCTGGAGAGACTATGTCAATGAAACAGAAAATCGAGCCGCCTACACCGCGCAAGCCGAGGAGTGGGGCGTGCCGTTTGAATTACGGAGTCATATCATGGCCTATGTCGGCGATGATCTGGTACTGGCGGGACATATACCGGTTGCGTACCTCGATATGCTGCTGACTGAGCACTCATCTGACCAGCAGGATCGGCTGATTATATACCAGGACGTCATGCATGGGGAGGCGGCCACCTACAAGATATGGGCATTTGCCGGTCCAGTCCAGGAGTACTCTATCAGTACTAATCCGGCCGAATATCTCGACTGGTTTCAGACACATCGCACCGAATTTGATAGTGAGCCAGCGGCGCAGTCAGCTGCTCTATGGGATTTCAAAAAACTATTCCCTCTCGTCATCGTGAGTGGATTTCTCGACGGGATCAATCCCTGTGCCTTTGCCGTGCTATTATTCTTCATTGCGTTTCTCTTCACCATTCGCCGGACCAAGGCACATATTGTATTGACCGGGGCGGTGTATATACTCGCTATTTTTATTGCCTATCTGTTGATCGGTATCGGCCTCTGGCAGGCGATTATTATCACCGGCGTGCCGCACCTCATGGCGATCATCGGATCGGGCCTCTTGCTAGTCTTGGGTATCATCAACATTATTAATGTTGTCCTACCCACATTCCCCATCAAGTTACGGATTCCTCAATTTTCAAAAAAACTCCTCAGCGCGTGGGTACACCGCGCCACGCTTCCCGCGGCCTTTATCCTCGGTATCTTAGTCGGCCTCTGTACCTTTCCCTGCTCAGGCGGGATTTACGTAGCCATCATCAGTTTATTGGCCGCCCAGGCAACCTATACGAGAGGCCTCGGGTATCTCCTCGTGTATAATCTCATGTTTGTCCTGCCGCTTATCATCATCTTGTTGGGGGCGTCAAATAAATATGTAACCACCAAGCTGACGGCATGGGAACAGTCATCGTCAAAAAAGATACGCCTCTGGTCAGGGCTTATCATGGTGGGTATTAGCCTCATCATATTATTATTCTTTATCTAATCATATGAAACTATTTGCTCAAAAAAAATGCATCGTCTGCAATATGACCGTGGCCGCCGCGTCACGTATCAAGAAATATCATAGCTATTTCTGTAGCCAGCACTGTCTCGAACACTATGAAAAAATCCTCTCTGATGCCAAAGAGAAAAAGCTTGACCGCTGTTGTGAATGAGCACCAGCGGCTGCTTACCAATTTTCAACTCCCTGATGGTGAGGGGCGCACCTTTGATTTATACCGCTATCAGGCAGGGCGAGCAGTACTGCTCGTAGTCTACCGTGGTGAGTGGTGTGGGTGGTGCCGCGCTCAGTTAGCCGAGCTGAACGACCAGGTGTCATGGTTTCGGGATCGGGGAGTCTGCGTGGTAGCGCTGAGCCCTGATACCGAGCTGTATACCAGCATACTCCAGGAACTCTTGCATGTGTCGTTTCCCCTTCTTGCCGATCCACGGTGGCAGGTATTGCCCCGACTCGGGCTGCCCCGGCCCATACAGGCTACTGATATACGTCCCGCCATATTTATCGCCACTGCCGCGCATCAGATTGTATACCAGCATATTGGCGCCACTGCTGACGACCGACCACCGATGACCGATATCAAACGGTACATTACTGAGCGCGTTGCGCCTATTTATTGAACGACTATTGACGTCGGGCAGCACATGTGCGACAGTATGTAGTAGATAGATTTACTACCCTATGCCTCAGAAAACTAAACCCATCGCCCGCATGAAAGTGCTCGGTGAGCTCGAGCAGGATATTATGGATATTCTCTGGCAGCTGGAGTCGGCTACCGTTCGCACGGTATTTGAACGGATACGTCGGAAGCGGCGGATTGCCTATACTACCGTCATGACTATCATGGATCGGCTGTATAGTAAACGGATGCTGAATCGAACCAAGCACAGTCGTACTTATACCTACAGCCCTCGTATCCCGAAGGCGGATTTTATGCGGCGCGCCTCAGCTCGGATTATCGATTCACTGGTCAAAGATTTTGGAGATGTGGCCATTGCCCAGTTTGCCGATGCTATAGATCAAGTCACGCCTGAGAAACTAGAGGCGCTGCGGAAAAAAGTCCGTCGTACATCATGATGCTCCGCCACCGTACCAAGTCAAATATGTTATTTACCCTGCTGCTGACGTTTTTCGGTTTGATGATTACGTGGGCGGTGTTCGTCATAGTGCGATCATATCCGATTGTGTATGGGACATTGCGGTCTGCCTTTGGCCTGATGGATCACCAAAGCTGCGACTGTAGTATGCACGCACCATTCCTGAGCACCCACCCGTATTTGGGTGGATTTATTGTCCTCTTTACGATTCTCGCGGCAGCCTTTATCATTCATGCCGGTTATAGCCTGATTCGTCAGATGATGCTCACGCGTCGATTTTTTACTAATATGCGGAGGCGCAGCGTACCATTACCATCGAAGCTGAAACGCATTGCGCGGGACCTCGGGATTGAGCAGAGAATCGTGGTGGTGCGGAGCCCGTCACACGAAGTCTTCTGTAGCGGGACGATCCGGCCGACCATTTATATTTCATTACCGATCGTGCATCAGGTCACTTCCGATGAACTACGAGCGATTATTATTCATGAGCTGAGTCACCTCAGATCGCGTGATCCACTCAGGATACTACTGTCGGCTCTGATGTCGCGGAGCATGTTTTTTGTCCCCGGACTGTCATCATTAATACGCCACTTCCTGACTGATATTGAGCTCGCGGCCGACGATCGGGCCACAGAACGTTTGCGATCGACACATTCGCTGAGCAGCGCGCTCCTGGCCATGATTGACCTCCAGCACCATGATCGACAGCGACTCGATACTCCACCCGCCTCGGCCACATTTTTAAATTCTCTAGAAGTGCGCATCGATCGATTATTGGAGACCCCCATAGTCCGCTCGCATCGACTGCCGATATCTCGGATTGCGCTGGGTCTGGTCATAATCAGTGCGATCGCGACCTTGTCATTTCATGGTAATCATTTATTGGCCAAGACAACTGAATTAGAATATAACAACCTCACTCCACAGGAAGCGGTGTGTCCCATGATGGACAGCTGGGAAGAGTATTTATATTCAGATTGTCATGATGGTGCTCAGCCGGTGGATAGCTGTACTGCGCCGGTCGCGGCTGATACCTGCGTGCAATCTTCACCATCAAACACGAGCATCTCAACTGAAGGGGATTGGGGAGCAGTCCTACATCGATAACCCGGCTTGTGGAACTTTCGTATGAGGGTGATCAAATAGTTGATCGCCTGGATTGGCATATAGGGTTTTGGTGAGGTTATCCACCATGCACACCTTGACAAATAGGGTATAGGGGTATACCCTATTATTGTACCCTATTTATTAGCCAAGTAAACAATATGCTAGACCAGAAACTAAAACAACGCGCTATCCACCGAGCCAGAATAATCGCGGGACAGCTGGAGGGACTCATCGAGGATATCACCGAGGAGCAGTACTGTCCTCAGCTGCTGGAGCAATCTTTATCCATTCAGCGATCGCTCAAGAGCCTCGATAGCTTTTTGCTCGAAAACCACCTGCGGACTCACGTCAAACAGCAGATGCGGACGAAAGGCAGTGAAGAAAAGGCGGTGAAAGAGCTCATCAACATTTACACATTAGCCACTAAATAATCTAATCAGTAACCTTGAACCAGGAGGTGAGAACTATGTGTGATTGCTAATACACACTCAGCTGCCTAGCCGCAGTGGACATGGGCACTCCGGTGCTCCTGCCTGCTCTCCTAGGCGGTATATCCGACGTGGGGCATCTGCATAATCAAGGAATGTAACATATTATTTATTATCATGAAAAAATATATACTCATACTCACGTTCATCGGTCTCGTTGGCTTCGCGAGTAGCGCTGCTGCGCAAATGGGTATGATGATGGGGAATTATGGTGATGCCGACGCTACGCCCGGTACCACCCAGTCCCAGGAACTGGAGGCCGCGCTGCAGAGCATTTATACTCATCAGGGAATTACTAGCCGGGGAGAGATTGACTGCAGCACGGTGACTGATGCAGAGTTCGCTGCGGTTGGTGACGCGTATATGGGTGTCATGATGCCCAACGAAACCCAGCATGAAGCCATGGATGAGATGATGGGTGGTGAGGGCTCCGCCAGTCTCGAGCAAGCGCATATAAATATGGGCCGGTCCTACCTTGGGTGCTGGTCTGATTATAATTCCGGGCCAGTCTATATGCCGATGATGGGCGGCTCTGGCATGATAGGGGCGTCCGCTGCCGCACGCGGAATGATGGGCTGGGTATACGGAAATTATTATGGAGGATCCTCCTGGGCTAGCTGGGTAACGACCATCTTAGTCTGGATATTGCTCATTGTTGCTATCGCGGCATTAGGTAAATGGCTGCTTAGGAAAAAATAAGACATCATATGTCATTGCCCCATCTATACCCGATACAGATACCATCTAAGCATTTGAACTTATTTATATGAAGATTATCCTAGTATTAGGCGTCATCGTTATTATGGGTGCTATTGCTTTTGTGCTGCTTCGCTCTCAGAGTAATGAGCAGAGCACTGGCGTATCATATAAAGATATTAGCCCGGCAGAGTTGGATGCCATGCTAACCGCTGATGAATCAGTATTTTTATTGGACGTGCATATACCTGAGCAGACGCATATCGATGGTACAGATGCATTTATCCCGTATAATGAACTGGACAGCCACCTCGCAGAGTTACCTCAGGACAAAAACACACCAATCGCGGTATACTGTCGCTCCGGTTCAATGAGTCGAACTGCCTCGGACAAGCTACTAGAATTGGGCTACACGGATGTATCTAATTTAGTTGGTGGCATCCAGGCATGGAGTAGTTATCAGTCGAGCTAACACTATTTGTGACGTTGAGATATAAAAATAAGAATGTATGACCGAACACCACACACATCATCGAGCACAAACCAAATACACCTGCCCCATGCATCCGGAGATTGTTTCGGACACACCCGGCACCTGTCCGAAATGTGGCGGCATGAAACTTGTCCCCATGGAAGACGCGCATGGTTCGGGCGGACATGATCACCACAGCCATCAGGGCCATGATCATGCCAGCATGATGGCGACTCCCGAGGCGGCGCGGAATTTCCTAAAGCGGTTCTATATCGTGACCGCTCTGCTCGTCCCGCTGGCACTCTTTTCCATGCCGGCGGTGGAGCACCTCGGTATGCCGGATTTCGCGGGCCGGGACTATGTGGAGTTTGGTATTGCTACCATTATATTTTATTTTGGGTTGGTATTCTTCCAGCATGCCTGGCACGAGATCAAGACGCGGACCTATGGCATGATGACGCTCGTGTCTCTGGGTGTCGGGTCAGGATATCTTTTCTCAGCTGCATCGACATTTATCCCCGCGATCCACGTAGAGTTTTATCTAGAAATAGCGACGCTGATATGGATTCTACTCTTTGGGCATTTCCTCGAAGCGAAGTCGTCGACAGCTGCTGGTGACGCACTGCAGGAAGTGGCGAAGCTATTACCAAAAGAAGCTCACCGCAAGACTGATGGTGGCGTGGAGGATGTCCCGCTCACAGAATTGCACGAAGGGGATGTGGTGGTGATCAAACCAGGCGAAAAAGTACCAGCTGACGGCACCATTGTCAGTGGCGGTGCCAATTTCAACGAAGCGCATATTTCGGGAGAATCAAAACCCGTCGAAAAGAAAAAAGGCGACTCAGTAGTCGCTGGTGCTATCAGCCTCGACGGATCGGTCGAGGTGCGACTTGATCGCGTGGGCGAGTCATCGACGATTGGTCAGATTCAGTCGCTGATTTTAGAGGCACAGCAGACCAAACCGTCCGCCCAGCGCCTGGCTGACCGTGCCGCCCGCTGGTTAACCTTTACTGCGTTGGGAGTCTCGATTGTTGCGCTCCTGGTCTGGTCAGTGATTGTCGGTGAAGCATTTGTGACGGCCATTACCCTGGCGATTACGGTCCTCGTCATTGCTTGTCCGCACGCACTCGGCTTAGCTATTCCGACCGTTTCTACCATCGCTACCCGACTGGCCGTACAGAATGGCGTCTTCATCAAGGATATGCAAAAGATAGAAGTGATAAAACGAGCGGACTATGTCGTCTTTGATAAGACTGGCACGCTGACTGAGGGTAAATTTGGCGTGACTGATGTAGCGGTATTTATTGGGACTGAGGAGAAACTATTAGCGATCGCGGGAGCAATTGAATCGCAATCATCGCACGTGATCGGTATATCTATCGTGGAATATCTGAAAGAAAAAAATATTACATTTCCTGAGGCGACGAATATCAAGAATCTCGCCGGCCGGGGCATGGAGGCCCAGGTCGCGGGTGCGATGTATTGGGTCGGTAATCAGCGACTGATGGAAGAGCGGGGTGTGTGGTCAGATGACGCTGCTCAGGCTATCCAGCAGAAACAGTTTGCTGGCAAGACGCTCGTTTTCGTCGCGAGCCGGGATACACTACTCGGGTGCATTGGGCTGAGTGATCGGATCAAGGAATCGTCGCGGCAGGCAGTGGATGCATTACACCGGCTGGGCATCAAGGTGGCGATGCTGACTGGTGATACCGAGGAAGCAGCCGCTCCAGTGGCGCAAGAGCTGGGGATCGATACAGTCTTTGCGCATGTCCTGCCGGAGGATAAATATACTCATATCAAGGGGCTGCAAGATCAGGGAAATACTGTCATCATGGCTGGGGACGGGGTAAATGACGCACCCGCGCTCACCCAGGCCGATGCCGGGGTAGCGATCGGGGCGGGGACTGATGTAGCCGTGGAGTCCGGGGATATTGTCTTGACCGAGAGCAATCCCGAGCATCTCGTCCGGCTGGTGGTGCTGGCGCGCAAGGTGTATAGCAAAATGATCCAAAACCTCTGGTGGGCGCTGGGGTATAATATCATTGCCATACCCGCCGCGGCCGGCATCTTCGTACCCCTCGGATTTCGTCTCAGTCCGGCCGCAGGAGCCCTGG